>JBHHWM010000068.1:0-19899 GCA_046756545.1 Rhodothermales bacterium
AGGTGCACGGTGGATCCCTCGGGGTGGAGTCGGAGGGCGTGGGGCACGGCAGCACGTTCTGGTTTACCCTCCTGGTCGAACCGGACGGGGACATCGCCCCCTACGACGGCACGGCAGCATCTACGGGTGTATCCTCCCACGCCGTTAGCCGAGGATAGGACGTCAACAGAAACGTCCCCTGTAATGCAATCCCTCGCTACGCTTCGTAGTGCAGTCCCATATCGGGCAGGGGCGGGGTGAAGATCTGATCAAGGGCTTCGAATAGTTGCGTTTTCGTAAACGGCTTGCCCACATAGCCGTCGAACCCTTCTTCCAACAGGTTTTCGCGATCTCCCCAGCGTGTGTACGCCGTGCAGGCTATGGCAGGCACGGCTTTGTAGGTCGGCAGCGCCCGGATAGCGTGGAGCAGATCGACCCCGGTGCGTTCTTCGCACAGGTTGATGTCCAACACCAGGCCGTCGAACGAGCGTTCTTGCACCAGGGTGAGCGCCTCATCCACACCGGCGACAAGCATGACTTCGTAGTGCGTCTTGAGCAGGTAAGCCAGCAGCGTCCGCGTCGACAGGTTGTCCTCGACGATGAGCAACGAACGACGCCGATGCGGGATAGGCCCGTTTGATGATTCGTCCGGGGTTTCGAGCGGCGCGTCGAACGACGAGGGAGGTCCGGAGGCTGCATAGATGGCAGCATCCCCGGCGTAATCCATATGAGGTCTCAGGGTATACATTCAGGTAACTACTTCTTTGCCCTTACTGCCGGGCCGTGGGGATACGGACGGACCGGGGGCGCAATTGGGCTGCTTCCAGGGCTTCTTGGGCCATACACAACACCTCGCGCGTGCTCGGATGCTGAACCAGGATGCGGATCATCTCCGCGCGTTCTTCTCGATCACACGTACCGGCCAGGAAAGCCGCCATCTTACATTCGTCCATTCTAGGCTGATTGATATTCATTATCGTCACTGGTCCAGGTTGCGAGCACCGAGGGGGCATAGAGCAAGCGCTGGGCCGCACACGCTTCTTCGATGGTATCATAACAAGGAAAGACCTTATGCATACGGGATATTTGCATCACCATCCGGACCGGCGTCGAGATATCGGCAAAGGCTACCTCCCCGTTCAGGGATACAATCTGCTTGTAGAGGAAAAAGATAGCGCCGAGGCCCGTCGAGTCCAGAATACCTGTCTTCGAAAAATCAAGGACAAAATAGTGGATGCCCTCGATCACTTTTTCCCGGCAGACTTGCTTGAAGTCTTCTGCGTTGTCAAAGTCCAGGGTTTTGCCGATATGCACGACCACCGAACCGTCATGTGACTCGATGATGAAGCTCATCGTCTTTCGCATGATGCACGTTCAGATAACAGGGGTGGTTTGTATATCGGTCGTAGGATAACCAGCTTAAGCGTTGTGGCCGGTGGCAGGGACCGCGATACCGAAAGCCCGCCGTGTCGGTACGAGGCCGCCCGATAGCTATTTTTTCGGGACGCCGGGGACGCTTGGGTAACAAGCAAAAAACACCCCCGGAGTGGATGCCCGGGGGTGTGGGAACGTGCAGGCGTAGGTCGTTGATCAGGCCGTGACGGTTGCCGGAGCGCCTCGCTCGATGGGCAGACCCACCACGTTGCCCCATTCCGTCCACGAGCCGTCGTAGTTTTTGACGTTGTCGTAGCCGAGCAGGTAGGACAGGACGAACCACGAGTGGCTGCTTCGCTCTCCGATGCGGCAGTAGGCAATGATGGGCTTTTCGCCCGTGATGCCGGCTTTTCGATAGATGGCTTCCAGTTCCTCCCGCGATTTGAACGTGCCGTCGTCGTCGTTCACGGCTTTCGACCACGGAATATTCGAAGCGCCGGGAATGTGGCCGCCCCGCTGGCAGGTCTCGGGAAGCCCCGGAGGTGCAAGCACCGCCCCCGTGAATTCTTGCAGGCTGCGCACGTCTACCAGTTCCACGGCGTGCGCATCAACCTGGGTCTTCACTTCGGGCAGAAACGCTCGTATGGAAAGATCCGGCTGCAACGCAACGTACGCCTTCGGAGTCATCGTGGGCACCTCGGTGGTCATCAGGCGTCCTTCTTTCTCCCACTTCTTCCGCCCGCCGTCCATGAGGCGGACTTCCTCGTGGCCGTAGACTTTCATCTGCCAGAAAGCCCAGGCGGCAAACCAGTTGTTCGAATCACCGTAGAGGACGACGGTTGTGTTTTCGGCAATGCCGGATTGGCCGAGCAACTGCTCGAAGTCGCTCTTCGATACGATGTCGCGACGGACCGTGTCGCAGAGTTGCGATTTCCAGGACCAGCCGACCGCGCCGGGGATGTGACCCTGGTTGTAGAGCAAGGTGTCGACGTTGACCTCGACGAGGGTAACATGGGCATCGTCCGCGTGCCTGGCGACCCAGTCGGTTGTGACGAGGACCTCGGGATGGGCATAATCGGTCATAACAGGCTCCTCCACCCATCAGGGTGTTTTTATGGGGTGATAAAGCGCGGCAGGAGGGCAGCCTTTTCAGGGGGCTCCGAACAGGTATGCCGTACGCCGAATGATTCATGGGAAGGATACACAATGCCCTGGTGCGTGATCAAGTCAGGCTGTTGGGCGGCAGAGGATACCTCTATAGTACATGGTATACCAATATCTTAAAAAGGTGTCCTGCTCGACAACATTGTTGCATGATGCAGGCGTGGCCTTGATGGGGCATCGAGCTTCTTTCGTTGCTCATTCGAATAACTCGGCCTTCGTGTTATGAATGATTGGTCTTCACGTCGGCCAGTGTGTAGTTCTCGGCCCAGTGGGTAAAATCCTCTTTCAAATGGCTCCAGAAGGGATGAAGCGGACAGGGTTGGGCACTGTTGCATCGTTCCCAGCCGAATACACAACTGGTGGGTTCTACCTCGTAGTCTACCGCCTGAAGCACATCGATAAACCGAATCTTCGTCAGCGGCTTGGCAATTTTGAATCCGCCCCCATGTCCCTTTTGAGAACGTAATAATCCGGCATTGACCAGGCGGCGCATGATCTTCGACAAATAGTGAAGCGGAATGTCGGTGATGTCCGACAAATCCTGTGCGCGGCTCGTCGTGCCTTCCGGCAGCGTGGTCATGTGGGCTAATACCCGGAGCGCATATTCAGCCGTTTGGGTCAGTCTCATCAACAACTCTTGGTTTTGTCTCTGCACACAGGGACGTTCGAAGGCAGATCCCTGTTGGGGAATCCGGTTCGTCTAGATGCGCGCCGGGCCGGTTGGGTTCCGCCGGCTTTTTAATGTAGAGGAAAAGTTGTGAAAAACGTATCAATAGACTTGTGTGTCTATTGACATGACTTTATAATAGACGTATAAGTCCATTGACTTAAGACAAGTTCCATCGTAGCTCGGAGCATGTTATGGAAAATGACAAGAAACACCCCCTGCAGCGCCTGCTCGATAACCCCTGGCTCCTTCTGTTTCTGGGGTTGGTCATCCCCATTCTGTCTTATACCCTCTGGGGATGGATTGAACTGGCAGGCATAGCGGAAGCGCTCCTGCCCTGATGGTCCTGATCGTCTTTCATGACAGGGAAGGGAGGCTACCAGAAAAACAAGGAGGACGCGACGATGAGTATTCATCCACCACCCAAAGATTGGTTTAAAGCACCGGGCGGCAGCGAGCGGCTCTGGATCGGCGTCGGGCTGGTCTGGTGCATGATCCTGTTCGTGGCGATGCCGTATGCCCATTTTAAAGGCAAGCAAAACAGCACGGGGGAGTCCTACGCGGTGAGCGCCGAGGCCTTCGTGGCGCGGGTGCAGCAATTCGTAGAGACCCATCAGGTAGGCCAGGAAAGCGGGATGCCGGTCGTCGAACCGGCCCCCGGTGGCGATGCCTATTTGCTGGGACGAATGTGGCAATGGTATCCCATCTTGAAGTTGAAAGAAGGGCAGACCTATCGCCTGCACATCTCTTCGCCCGATCTTCAGCACGGATTTTCGTTGCTCCCCATGAACATGAATTTCCAGATTGTGCCCGGCTATGATCACGTATTGACCCTCACGCCTACCTCGAAAGGCCAATTCGAGATTATCTGCAACGAGTTCTGCGGGATTGGGCACCATTTGATGACCGGACGCATCATCGTAGACTAGGGAAAACACCATGGGAACTACTACTGCCGCCTTATTAGAACGGACCACGCGTAATTTGATACAGCCGGCCTCCGCGCGGGTCTGTAATACGACGGCGTTGCCGGTGTGCCTCAATGCACAGTTCTTTATTAAAGCCAATGCCGTTTTTGCCGTGGTGTTTTTGCTGGTCGGCGCTATCGGGGCCATCCTGCTTGCCCTGACGCGCTGGTCGGCGGTGCACCTGCTGAGCGACGTCTGGTATTACCGGCTCCTGACGTTGCACGGCATTAACATGCTCATTTTCTGGATCCTGTTCTTCGAAGTCGCCGTCCTCTACTTTGCCTGCACGACCCTGCTCAACGCCCGGCTCTTTTCTAAGAACCTGGCCTGGGTGTCGTTCGGGTTGATGGTGGTCGGTGCGCTGATGACGAACTTCTACATCTTGATGGGGCAGGGAGATGTGTTAATGACGTCCTACGTCCCCCTGAAAGCACACCCCCTGTTTTACCTGGGCATCATCCTGCTGGCGGTCGGGACGCTCATCGGAGTCCTGATTTTCTTTGCCACCCTCTACATTGCCCGGCGCGACAAGACCTACGAGGGGTCGATGCCGCTGGTGACCTTCGGCGCGCTGTGTGCCGCCATCATCGCGGTGTTCACCATCCTGCACGGCGCGGCGGCCTTGATCCCGACGTTTACCTGGTCGATGGGATGGACCGCACAACCCGATGCCGGCTGGTATCGCTTGATGTGGTGGGGCCTGGGGCACCCGGCGCAGCAGGTGAACCTGTGTGCCATGGTGGCGATCTGGTATTTCCTGGCTACCCTGACGACGGGGGCCAAACCGGTGAATGAAGGGGTAAGCCGGAGCGCGTTCGTGCTCTACATCCTCTTCATCAACCTGGCGTCGGCGCACCACCTCCTGGTCGATCCGGGCTTGGGCGCGTCGTGGAAAATCTGGAACACGTCGTATGCCATGTACCTGGCGGTGCTGGCCTCGCTGATCCATGGGTTCACGATCCCGGCGTCCATCGAAGTGGCGCAACGGCTCAAAGGGTTCACGAAGGGGATCTTCAACTGGCTGACGTCGGCTCCCTGGCGCGATCCGGGCTTTTCGTCGGTCGTGCTCTCGATGATCATCTTCGGGTTCATCGGCGGCATCACCGGCGTGACGATAGGGACCGAACAAATAAACATCATCGCGCACAACACCCTCCGCGTCCCCGGCCATTTCCACGCGACGGTGGTGGGTGGCACAACGCTGGCCTTCATGGGGCTGACGTATTACGTGGTGCCGCTCATTTTCCAGAAGGAGTTTTATTTCAAAGGGCTGGCTCGCCTGCAACCCTACATTTTTGCGTTCGGCATCACCGTGTTGTCGATTGGGATGTCGTTCGCCGGGTCGTACGGAGTTCCTCGTCGGCACTACGACGTCGACTTTTCGGGAGCGGCGCTGCCGGCCGGTTTCGACTCTGCGGCGCACTTTATGCTGGGCATCGTCGGCATCGGTGGGGTCATCGCGTTCATCGGCTTGTTGCTCTTTATTCTGCTGACGGTGGCCGCCGTCTTCTTCGGCAAGTCCAATGCCGGGCAGGCCATGAGCGGGTGGCAGTCTGCGGATCGGTTGAAGCGGAACCAGGAGATTTTTGCGCAACGCGACGAAGCCTATGAGAAGGCGAGCCACAAGGTGCCGGGCACCGTGGTGCTGGTCTTCATCCTCCTGGTCGCGTTCATGGTCTATTACTTCGCCAACTGGAAAGCCCTGACCGACGTCTGGTTTGTCCGTTAAACTGCGCGAAAGGTGAGCTCCCAAAACAGAGGGTCGTGCCGGAGGTTTTCGGCACGACCCTTTCTTCCGACATTGCGCGATGAGAGCACTCGATAACATCCAGCGTTTCATTGTGGGGTGGAAATTCCCCGTCTTGATGATCGCTACGCTTTTCTTTCTCGTCCTTTTCATGGGAGTTATCCTGCTCATTCCAGACTCGTCGGGCACCGCGGGGGCCTTTGCCGAGGATTTCAAGATATGGTGCTTTGGATACGATCCGGCCACGGGCGAGATGGAGTGGGGGTACGTGTGGATGTTCTTGATCCAACCGTTCCTGCTGATCGGCATTTTGTTGCTGATCTGGGGGAAGCCGTTGAAGGAGGTGCTCTCGACGGCCCCGTCAAAAATAGGGCGCTACGTGGGCCTTGCCCTGGGGTTCGTCTGCTGTTTTGGGGTGTCCCTGGTGCTGCTGGTTGATCCCGGCCCGCAAGCGGTCACGGATCTTTCGTTTCCGGCGGATCGGATACGGACCTCCCATGTTCCTGCTTCCTTCACCCTCACCAATCAGGAAGGCGAGGCGGTCAGTTTGGAGGCGTTGCAGGGCCGGGTGGTGCTGGTGACGGCCGTGTATGCCCGGTGCGGATATACCTGCCCGATGATCCTGGCCCAGACCCGGCGGGTCATCGAGGCCCTGTCTCCGGAAGAACGGGACGCCCTCACCGTCGTGGCTATTACGTTGGATCCGGAACACGATACGCCGGACGTGCTGAAGAAACTAACGCAGGGGCAAAAAGTGGAAGCTCCTTTCTTCAACGCGCTGACGGGGGAGCCTGGCTATGTGAATCGGGTGCTGGATCAATACGGATTCGCGCGCTCGCTCGACCCCGAGACCGGGATCATCGATCATACCAATCTCTTCATCCTCATCGACCGAAAGGGGCGTATTGCATACCGGTTTTCCCTGGGGCAACGGCAGGAAGCCTGGTTGCTGGATGCGCTGCATGTGCTGATTAAGGAAGACCTACAGGCGTAGTGGAACGAGAGCAACAGGTGGTGGAGCAGGAGTATCCCAAACTCATCTCGCCGGATCGGATCCCCCTCTTTAAGGTAGATCGCGTGTCGGAAGCACGGGCGGAACCGCCGGTTCGGGGCGAGACGGTCTTGCGCTGGTTCGAGGGCTTCTTCATTCGCCTGAACGGGGTTGCACAAAAAGCGATGCCGGAGGCGCTCAACCCGTTTGCCCAGATGGGGGCCGTTGCCAACACGACGTTTTTGATTGCGCTGGTGACGGGGATCTTGCTGCTGTTCTGGTACAGCCCCAGTGTCAACCATGCCTATGGATCAGTCGTACGGATGCAGGACTCGCCCTATCTGGCGGAACTCCTCCGTTCGCTGCATCGCTACAGTTCGGATGCCTGTATGCTCTTTGTGGTGCTGCACGGCTTCCAGACCTTCTTTGCGCGCAAGATAGGCGGTGCGCGGTGGCTGGCATGGATCTCCGGCATCGTGTTGATCGGCCTGTTGTGGCTTGACGGGTGGACCGGATACTGGCTGGTCTGGGACGAAGCGGCCCGTCAGATAGCCCTGGGAACCGCCACCCTGCTGGATGTACTCCCCATTTTCCCCGATCCCATATCCCGGTCGTTTCTGACCAACGAGAGCGTCAATTCGCTGTTTTTCTTCATCATCTTTTTCATCCACATGTTGATCCCCCTGGCGATGGGCGTCTTCCTGTGGGTGCACATCATGCGGCTTAACAAATCGAAGTTTTTTACAAACAAGCCGCTATCCGCGTACATTTTCGTCACGCTGGTGGGGCTATCGCTGCTGGTTCCTGCGCCGTTGGCGAAACCGGCGGAGATGGGGGTGATCCCGCAGGATCTCTCCGTGGACTGGTATTATTTGTTGCCTCTTTTCTTCACCGACCGGCTGCAGGGAGGTGTCCTGTGGATCGTCTTCTTGCTCGCCAGCGTAGTCCTGTTCGGGTTGCCCTGGTGGCTCACGCGGCGGCGGGCCGAACCGTCTGTCGTAGACGAGGAACGGTGCAACGGCTGCACGCAATGTTTTTTGGATTGTCCGTACAATGCCATCAGCCTGCTGCCTCGCGTAAACGGTAAAGGCCAGGAGTCCGTCGTGGCGCGCATCGATCCGGCCAAGTGCGTCGGCTGCGGCATTTGCGTCGGGTCGTGCGATTCGACCGGCATCGATCAGGGACGCCTGCCGGTGCTGGACGTGCGCCGGTGGATCAATCACTATGCGGGGGGCGAGACGACGGAAGAGAGGCGATTCACGGCCTTTGTGTGTGCCGAGTCGGCCGGGGCCCACCTGCGCCTCAACGAGCGGGGGGAGAGCGCCGCGATGCCGGGCTACCGGATCGTGCCGGTGCCGTGTGTGGGGTGGGTGCACATGCTGATGGTTGAACGGGCGCTGCGGCACGGAGCGCAGGGAGTTTTGCTTGCCGGATGTGAAGCCGATCCGGTCTGCCGGAAAGGCACGAACTGGACAGCCGAGCGCCTGGCCGGTGATCGTGCACCGTCGCTGCGGAGGGAAAAAATTCCAGCGGAAAAGGTGCGGTATGTTCGATACGACCGCAGCGATCAAAGGGCCTTTCTGGAGGCGGCATCAGCCTTCCGGGAGGGGCGACCCGACGCAGGCCCCTCGCCGTCTCGACGTGCCCCGGTCCGCTATGCCGTCGTGGCGGCCATCGTTCTGGTGCTCGCGGGGCTGACCTTCGGCTTGAGCGATGCTCCCTACGTTTCGCCTCCGGTCACGCAGGGCGAGTTAGTCGTTTCTTTCAAGCATGCCGGAGAGGTCATCGAAACGAACGGAGACGAAGCGGCCGACCAGGCCGACCTGCTGCCGCATATGCGTCGGACGGTCAAGGTAGAACGTGTCCGCTCCCCCGTACGCATGAAGATTATCGTCGATGGGGAGGAGGTTGTCCATCGGGCCTACGAACCAGGCGGACTCTTCGACGATGGAAACAGCATTGCCGTTGAAACCATCCCGGTCTCGGAAGGCAACCATCGCGTCCAGGTGCAGATCGGGGATACCGCCGATCCGGAAGAATGGACGTTCATTGAGGCGAAGACCGTGTCGTTTACTGTCGCAGAACGCCGCGTCATTTTGTTCGACCGAGGCTCCGGGTTTACGTGGTATTAGCCGGTAGGGGTCAAAGAGAGGGCTGCCCGGTATAAGGGCCTCCTGTTTTGTAATTCAGACGTTTTCATCCTTTTGATGCAGCACATTCGTCCCATAACAGACATGCGGTGGGCGTGGATCGGCGCGCTGGGCTGTTTTGTCCTGGCCGGGCTTACCGGAGCGCTCTATCGATTCGGTCTCGGCTACGGCTTCACGCTGGGGTTCGACCTCGTCAATGTTCGCCACGCGCATTCGCACCTGATGTACCTCGGCTGGGTGACTCCGGCCCTCTTCGCGTTGATCATTCGCCAGCTTCCAGCGCTGACCGGGCAGGCGTTCTCGCCGAAGGGACGGTGGGTGATCGGGGCAACGTTCGCGATGGCGCTGCTGGCGTATCCGTTGTTTCTGGCGTTTGGATACCGGTCCGTCGCGTTGGGCGAGGTCCGGGTACCGCTGGCTGCCATAGCCGCCAGCCTGAATATGCTCGTCTGGTACGTCTTCGTAGCGTTCTACGTTCGGGCTACACGAGGCGTGCAGCGCACGCGCGCCATCCTGCTCTGGGACATGGCGCTTACGTTTCTTGTCGTTGCCACGCTCGGGGCGTGGGGCCTGGCGCTTCTCGAACCCCTGGGCATCGACGATCCGATGTGGGTCATCGCGCTGAAGCACGTCTTTCTCGATCTCTTCTCGGAAGGCTGGTTTGTATTGGCCACGCTGGGGGCGGCCTATGCCGTGCTCGCGCCCTCCAGCCCGAAAGCAGGCCATTGGAGCCTGTGGCTTATCTGTGCCGGGCTGCCGGTGATCTTTGCACTGGGCATGCCGGAGTCGCTCATCTCGCCGCCGATGAAGGTGCTGGCGCGGCTTGGTGGCGTTCTGGTAGCGGGAGGGCTGCTCGTACAGGTCGGGATGTTGTGGCCAATGATCCCGAACGAGCGATCCTGGCTCTGGCGTGTTCCGCTTGTGCTACTGACCCTCAAGCTCCTGGCCCAGCTCGCCGTCAGCATCGTCCCGGGCGTATGGTGGGCCGACATGCAGGGCCTGCGGATTTTCTACCTGCACCTGATGCTGCTGGGCTTCGTCACGCTGGGCCTGGTTGCTGCGGCGTCGCGTGTGTGGGGTTCCTCCGCTACGCGAGGGCTTGGGTGGCTGTATGCCGCCGTCCTCCTGGTGTTCGGCTCGTTGCTTCCCTTTACGACGCTCTGGCCGTCGGCGTGGAGCGGTACGTGGGCGTGGAGTACGGCGGCCTGGGTTGCCCTGGGACCGGCGCTGGTTGCCTTCGTGATGGCCGGGAAGGGCATCTACAGGCCGACCGGTTCCGTCGTTGCTCAGCAGGAGGGGGAAGGCGACGGGAGCGCCTGATGCTTCGTGTCGGGGCGAATATCGAAGAGCGGAATCTCTGAGCATATCTGATCGCCGGGCAAAAGGGTCATGAGGCCCACTCACTTCATGCTGCCGGTCCCTTACCTCTGTGCTCGGCGAGGTACCTGTGGTTTAATGTCTCGGGGCCGCCGAACGAAACAAGGGGGTGATCGCCGTACCTGTGCCCCAGCGTCCTGGCGAAGAGGGCTACATCTTCGTTGAAGCCGGACGCTTGTGTCGCTCAAACAAATCATGGATGCGGCGGGCAGATCGTTGGGTGTTCAAGCTGTTTCGGTACTATTACACGTGGTAATAAACAACGAGGTGTATGATGTCGATGATACAAAAACGGAGCTTGTTGCTGGTTGGTCTTCTTCTGATCGCGTTCCCTTCCGTCGCCCAGCATGGTATCCATGCAGACTGGTCTTCTCCCATCGTCCTTCCCGACGCCGACGGCATCGAGTCCGGGGCGGTCGGCAACAACATCGCGGTGGCCCCCGATGGGAGCATCTATGTGATGTTCAATGTGGAATACTTTGCCGGAGGACGCGCGATCGTCTGGACGCGTAGCACGGACAACGGGGTCACGTGGTCCACGCCCGTAGAATATCCGCATAACCAGCTTGGGTTCATCGGCACCATCGCCTTTAGCCGGGAGGGGCGTCTCCACCTGGCCTACATCGACCGGGTGCCCGACCTCGGGGTGTACTATAGCTATAGCGACGACGGAGCCCAGACGTGGACGATGCCGGTAAAAATATCGCTGCCGCCTCGTCATGCGTCCCTGCATTCGCCCTACCTCACGGTCGATCTGAAAAACCGCGTCCACGTTGCCTGGCATGATGGAGACCCGAACGTGGCCGGTGATCATGCCGAGGTGTTCTATCGTCGCTCCATCGACAAGGGGGCTACCTGGGACGACGTACAACTGCTCAGTGCCGACGATAACCGGCACTCGGCCTTTCCGCGTTTCAACTTTCAGGATGCCGCAGGAGACACCCTCGCCATGGTCTGGCGGGACGAACGCACCGACGACAACTGGGAGGTGTACGCTGCCGTCTCGGCGGATGGAGGCGCTTCATGGACCGAAAAGCTGGTAGCCGGAGGGAACGGAGATCAATGGGATCCGGAAAGCCTCATCACCCCTGATGGAACTATCCACGTCGGGGTCATGGAATATCCGCTCGGTGTCAGCGGGGCGGCTCCGCCTCGCCTCTACTACATCCAGTCGCACGACCTGGGAGAGACCTGGACGTCCCCGGTGCAACTCTCCGAGAATCGATCGCGCTTTCCGCACCTGCTCTATGATGCGAGGCACGGCGCGGTCTGGTACACCTTCAAAGACGAACGCGATTTTGAAGACCCGCTGGCCCGGCACGCCGATGTGGTCGGCAAATATTCGACCGATAACGGCCTGACGTGGAGCACGCTGGAGTTCGGCACCGACGAGGGAGACCAGGAAGTGGGGCTCCAGGGCTATGCCGTAGGACCCGACGGCGGCCTGCACGTAAACTATGTGTTGCATACCGAGGATACGCAGGACCCCGCCCATCTGCGGTACATCCAGCGTTCGCCGCTCAGCACCTCGGTGGCGGTCGAGGACGGCCCTACCCTGACGCTTGACCTCGGCGAAGCCTATCCCAACCCGGCTGCTAGCCGCGTGACGTGGCCCGTCGAGGGGGGGATGCCGGCTCCGGCAAGCATCACGGTGTATGACTTACTGGGCCGCGTCGTGCGGACAAAACAAGTCCAGCGAGGGGAAGCCGGACTGCACCTCGATACGGCGATGCTGACGCCGGGGGTGTATATAGGACGGATTCAGATAGGCCCGACTACCTACGTGCGACGGTTCGTTGTTCTTCGGTAGGCCGGCTCTGAAGGAGACCTGGCTCTACGAGGAGGAAGCGTCCGGCGTGTTCAGGCCGGTGGAACGTTCCGGGCGATGCAGCTTGAGCACGCGGGGACGGGTCATGTACGACACGGGCGGTTCGGTCGGAGGAGGGATGGGGTCGATATCCGGCTCCCTCGATGGAACCGCGTCGTCGTGCAGCCTGGCGACGGATTCGCGCACGATGGTTCGGAGAAGCTGTTCTTTGACGAGATCGACCGTTTGCAGGATCGTCTCGTGTTCTTTACTAATGAGGGCCTGTGCCTGGTACGCGAGCGCCCTGATATCGGTCACCTCGCTTTTCGAACGGCGGGCGATCTCAAGGATCAAGCGTCGGTTCAACTCATCCACAGCGCGCAGGACCGGGCCGTTGTCGTCTCTGATGAGGGCGCGCGCTCGTTGCACCGTGGTTTCGGTATCGGCGACGTCTCTCAACGCGCGCCGGGCGATCCCTTCGAGCAGCCGTTTTTTGGTCGTGTCCACAAAACGGGCGATGATGTCGGGCTTCGTGTCGAGGAGGTGCCGGAGGGTCTTTTTCAGGACCTCATCAGAATGACCGACGTCTTCGATGACCTCTTCCAGGAGATCGAGCAGGGCGCGTTCGATAATGGCTCCTTTGGCAGCGGTGAACGTCTCGCTGTTTTCCTCTCGCAGCATTCTGGCAACAGAATCCTTCCCACGATCACGCTGCATCGGCGTTGTGTACAGTCAGGTAAAAAACGGTCCAGGCATATACACATAATCGAAGCCACCGGCGATTGCCTTAATACCCCGTAGCCAATTCATGAACCGGAGCGCTACCGGGTGTTCGGTCGATGCTCATAAAAGCGGACGCCGCCGCTGATTCCGCCGGCAAAAAAATCGGCATCGCCGTCGCCGTCGATGTCGGCAAAGGCAGGGGTGGCCAGTTGCTGCACCGGTAGCGCGAACGTGTCGTCCCGGACGAAGTCGGGTTCGTGCGGGGTGCCGTCGTTGCGGAAATAGACCAGGCTGCCGGCCTCGGTGCCCACGACCAGGTCTTGATCGCCGTCGGCATCCAGGTCGACAAAGGCCGGGTGGCTCCGCCGTCCGATGTCGATATCGCCGTATTCGTCCGACACCAGCGTGAAGCGAGGAGTTTGGGGCGTGCCGTCGTTGCGGTAAAAATTGAGCGTGCCGGAGGCTTCGCCCACGAACAAGTCCAGGTCGCCGTCGGCGTCGATATCGACGAGGGCCGGGGCACTGTTGCTGCCCCGCGTGAGCTGCACGTACGACGGGTTTTCGGCTACGAAGTGGGGGGCGGTGGGGGTTCCTTCGTTGCGATACAGCGCCACCCCCTGGTTCCACGTTCCGATCAACATGTCGAGGTCGCCGTCGGCGTCGAGATCGCCGGGGGCGGGGGCAAAGTGGAATGAAGGTTCGAGGGGCAGGTGCCCTTCCAACTGAAACGAGGGTTGAGACGGCGTGCCCCGGTTTTTGTAGAGATACACGCGGGAGGTTTTAAGGTCGTTCGCGTCAATTTTGTTGGCGACGAGCATGTCGAGGTCGCCGTCGGTGTCCAGGTCGGCGAAGGTAGGGATACTCTCGGTCCCGACGTCGATGCCGCTGAGGAATCGCTGCGTGCGCAGGGTGAAGCCCACGCTATCCGCTTCCAGGAAATAGAAGTTATCCATCGCCGTCAGCGTCGGGTTGAAGGCTCCCCCGAGGACGCCGACGAACAGGTCCTCGTCCTGATCCTGGTCCAGGTCGGCGAAGACGGGGGCGTTATAGCCGCTCGTGCTCAGCGGGTTGTCCAGGGGGAACGGAATCGGTTCGTTCTGGAGCATCGGCGTGTGGCACGCGCCTGTATTCTCGATGAACAACAGGCCGGGTTCGAAGAAGTCGCCCCAGAACAGGTCCGGGTCGCCGTCGCGGTCGGTGTCGCCGAAGGCCAGCGTGTTGGCCCCGTGCAGCGTGCCGATCTGCCCGATAATCTCGATGTTCTCGAACCGTTCCGACAGCAGTTTAAAGCGAGGAATGCCGTTCGCGTCGGTGCCCGCTGTTTCATACCGCAGCACGATGCCGGTCACGCGGCCTATGAAGAGGTCTAGCCGGTCGTTACAGTCGATGTCCGTCAGGCTGGGGATGTTTTGCCGGTCGGCGAACAGGGGGTTTCCTTCTACATCTCTGAGGGTGTCGGCAACGAGCGTGAAGGCTGCTACCTCGGGAGAGCCGTCGTTTCGATAATACTGGATGTAGCTGAATTTCCGCTCAGCGAGCAGGTCCACGTCGCCGTCGGCGTCGACGTCGTAGAGGCGATACCATTCGCCCACGTCGATATCCTGGTATTGATCCGTACGCCAGACGAAGCGGGGCCGGGTCGGTGTGCCGACCTGTTCGAAAAACATGACCTGCCCCGTCGTCTCCTGCACGAACAGGTCGAGGTCGCCGTCGTTGTCGATATCGGCGAATTGCGGGCGCGGCACGTTGAGGCCGCCCAGGAAAGGATGGTCGTAGGGCGTGCCCGTCTCGTCGCGTACCTCGAACGGAGCGATGCGGCGGACAAAGGACGAGACGGTTTCCGCGTCGTTCGGAGGTGCGATGCCGGTGCGTTGCGAGACGCACGCCGCCAGGATGACGGCGGCACCCAGCACCACACCGAAAAAGCCGACGATACGGAAGGGGGCGTTTTCCCGTAGCATATGGGATGCTTTTCGAATGGAATAAAGCGTGCATGGGAGGCGACCGGCGATGAGGAGGGGCCGGTCGCCTGGCAGATTTCTGGAATGCGGTAGGGGCCAGGCCGCCACCGTGTAGACTCAGCGAGGGGTGCGAGTGCTCAGGCCGGTCGGGTTGGCTTCGAGTTCGATCACCTTTTCCACGGTTTGGATCTCGGTATTGATGACCACGACGGTCCCGGTCTTTTCCTTGTCGCCGAAGGGATAGCGCGGTGTGTAGGCTCCTTTCAGATTGTTGTTCGAGATGTAGACGTACTTGCCGTCGGGAGAGACGGCGCTGCCGTGCGGCTCCGAGATGCCCTTCCACGAGATGACCCCGGCAACGGCCTGGCGCTCGGCATCGAGTACCGTGACCGTGTTGGCGTTTTTGTTGCCCACGTACACGAAGCGTCCGTCGGGCGTGAACACGGGATGCCAGGGGGCCGCGTTGATCTGGATGCTCTTGGAAAGGGTGGGAGCGGACGGCGTGGTCGTGTCAAAAAACATCATCTGGCCGGTAAGCTGTCCGCCGACGACCATCGTCCGCCCGTCCGGCGAGAGGGCGAATTGAACCAGCGTGTGGATGTCCCCGTCGAGCGAGGTCAGATCGACCTTTTCCGTGGCCAGGGTGACGGTGGCCATCCGGTTTTCGGCCAGGCTGGCGGTGTAGATGTGGCCGCCGCGCGGATCGACGGTCAGGGCGTGCGGACGGGCAAAGAACACGTCGAGTTCGTCGATGGACATGTCGGAGCGCTGGATGATCCCGATGCGTTGGGGCGGGTTGACCGCCTTCATCGAGCGCCCCACGAAGAGCAGGTCTTCGGTCGGATGCAGAGCCAGCATGCCGGGCTTCTCGAAGTCGGCTTGTGCCACGAGTTCGTTGTCGCGATTGAACTTGAGTACTTTGTCGTCGCCGATCAGCGAGACGTACCAGAACGAGCCGTCCGGCTCTACGGCCGTATGATGCGGCTTAGGATTCTCCGAAAAGCCCAACTCGTGCAGCTTGATCGTACGGATGACCAGGTTGGTTTCCATATCGATGATCGACACCATGGCGGCGTCCTGGTTGCATACGTAGAGGCGTTGCGTGGCATCGGCATAGGGCACCGTGCCGGCATCGTTGCGTGCGCCCTCGTTGATCCAGCGCCTCACGAGGTCGATCTCGGCCGGGGTCAGCGTGTTGGCGGGGTGCGGGGGATCCAGCTTCGTAGCCAGTTCGATGAGGAGGCTGTTGTCGGCGTCGAAGGGAATGACGACTTCGCCGTAGTCGGAACCGGCTATCAGGCTTTCCCAGGAATCCAGGCGCAGCCCGGATTCACGTTCCAGGAGCGGGGCAAACTTGTGTTGCAGCAGCGGCAGGACATGTTCCGAAAACGTGATGCCGTCCGTCGAGGGAGTGGCGGTGCCCGGCGGGTTGCTCCCCGAACATCCGGCAAACAGTAAGAGGGTACCCAACACTAGCCCGGCGAATCCAGTACTTTTTCTCATGACGATGCGGTAGGCTTCAGTAAAAAAGGAAAGGGAGTAAGGAGCAAAGGGGGCGTGGAAGCACTCCTCGACACACCCCCCTTGCTCCCGCGCTCCCTCTCTTACATGAACGATACGCAGAAGGAAGGGAAAAAGCGCTAGATATCGACGTCTTTTTTCTTCAGTATGAAGACCCCTTCGCTGCCGCTGGTAACGACGATCACGCCGCTCTGGAAGAACGGGTAGTTGCTCCAGGAACCGCCGAAGCCCGGGCCGTTCTCCCCGGCGGGCACCGTGTCGAAGTACCCGATCTCGACCGGGTTGCTCACGTCGGTGATGTCGAACACCCGGAGGCCGCCGTCGTAGTTCGACTGGTACATCGTGTTCCCACGGATGTAGAGGTTGTGGTCGCTCGACTTGTTATCCGAGAAGTGTTCTTTCACCAGGACGGGGTCGTCCAGGTCGGTCACATCCCAGATCAGGGTGCGGGTGGTCTCGACTTTACCTTGCAGTTCGTCGAGTTCGTCGTCGAGGAAGAAGTAGCGATGGTCCTCGGTGAGCCAGCCCTGGTGCGAATAGCCCACGTTCGGGTACGTCCCGGTCGAGAGGGGCACCGGGTTATCTTTGTCGGTCACGTCGGCGATGCTGAGGGCGGTTTCGTTGGAGCCGAAGCAGATTTCTTTCCCCTGGTGCTCGGTGTCGGGGCCGAGGTAGGTCACGCACTGCGCATCGTGCGAGTAGCCTGTGCTCGCGCGGCCCGTCGAGGGATCGGCGAAGCAGCCGGCAAAGGTGGGATGCGTCGGCTCCTGGATGTTGATCATGTGCAGCCCGCCGCCGCAGGTTTCGCCGCCGGAGCTGCTACCGACGGAGTAGGCAAAGCCGGTCTCTTCGTTGATGACGATGTTATGGGCGCTGTGGATCTTGTCGTAATGCGCCGTTTCGGTGAACTCGACCGGCGGATTGGTGACGGTGCGCAGTTGGCTCAGGTCGAAGACTTGCATGCCGTGCTCTCCGGCTCCGTCGGCCACGATGAAGGCATGGTCTTTATAGACTTTGATGTCGCGCCAGGTGCTGCTGGGCGATCCTTCCGTTTTGGCCAGGTTGCCCACAAATACCGGGTTGTACGGATCGCTGATATCGACAAAGCCTGTGCCGTCGAGGCGTCCGACGAGCGCATATTCCTTGCCCGTCTGCGGGTCCGTCCAGCCCCATACGTCGTTGGTGCGTACGCCGCGACCGCCGCCGATAGCATGCACGGGTAGGAAGGAGACGAGGTCTACTTCTTTGCAGTCGAACAGCGAGGCGTTGCCGTCGGTGCAGTTGATCTGACCGCCCACGATGGGGTCGAGGCCTTTGGGTTCGCTCAACAGGGTGGCCTGTTCCTGCCATTCACCGGTCTCTTCATTGTGCTCGAAGAGGATTGCGACGCCGGCACCGCTGTCTTCGCCTGCGGCTCCCACGACGGCAAGGTTTCCTTTCACGGCAAACGCGCCGCCAAAACGCGACCGCCTGGACAGTTCTTGACCCGCCAGCTTCATGGCTCCGAGCCAGCTTCCCGACGCCTCATCGCCCTTGATCCGGTAGATCGCGCCGGATCCGGGGGCACCGGCCCAGATTTCGTCCTCGTGCATGGTTAGGGACGAACCGAAGGCGCTCCCTCCTCGGAACGGCAACGGCGCATCAAACGGGAGGAGCTTCATCCGTTCGCGCCATGCGCCCCGGTCGGCGTCGTACTGGAACACGTAGACGGCACCGGTGCCCAGGGCATACCCGGGCGCTCCGATGAAGGCGTACTCGCCGAAGAGGCTGATCGAGGTGCCGAACTGAGCGCGCGGTTCCGGGATTCTAGGAGGCCGCCGGTTGTTTCCTCCCGACAGGTCGAACGTGGTGGCTTCGAGCTTGGTCTCCTCTTGCCAGGAATTCGTGGAGGCATCGTGCCGGAAGACATAGACCGCACCGGAGTTGTCGTTCGGAACCGGCGAACCCACAAAGGCTCGTTCCCCGTCGAAGGCGAGGGATAACCCGAACAGGTCGCCGGAACTATCGTCGGTCTGGGGTTGCAGGTTGCTGCCTTCTAGCTTGGCCTGTTCCGACCATTCCCCGGTGGCGGGATCTCGCTGGAACACGTAGACGGCACCGCGTTGCTCGTTGTGCCCGGCCGATGAGATCAGCGCGATATTCCCTTTCAGGGCCACGGCTCTGCCGAAGGCATCTCCTTCTATAATGTCGTTTCCTCTGAGGTGGGCTACCTCCACCCATTCCCCTGAAGCACCGTCTTTCTCGAACACGTAGGCCGTGCCCGTGGAGTTGTCCTGGGACGTGGCTCCCACAATGAGCGTAGAACCCTCGACGGCCATCGCCCGGCCGAAGCGGTCGGTGTTCGAGGCATCGGAGGCGGTGAGCTGGGCGTGTTCTTTCCAGGCACCGCTTTCATCGGGACGGTAGACGTAGATGAAGCCCGGCGCGTAGGTGTTCACGGCTTCGCTTACGAAGATTTCTCCGTCGCCGATGGCGACCGCGTTGCCGAAGCCGGACAGGGCCTGGTTTTCCGTTGCATCCGACCGGAGCGTCTGTGCCTGGATGGACGGAACGAGGAGGCAGAGAAAGAGGGTGGTGAGCAGATAGCCAGGGTGTTTCATGATGTACCTCGGGTTGAAAGGAGGCAGTCAACCTGCCTCATGGTGTGTTGGGGGCGAATTTTGATGCGCCTTTAACGGAAAAGCATCGGGGAAGATACAGCCAAAGCGGGAATAACGTTAGACCGTTTCAAAATAGTATGAAAGAGGACGAATTATTGAAAGGCACAACCCCGGTAGGAATCGCCCTCTCCTCGATGCGCAAAGTTTGCGCAAGGATGCGCGCAGATTGCGCAGGCTCCGGTTGCCGGTCGTGACGGCTGCCGGTTCGAATGCGGGCAGATGAGCGTAATACGGGCAAAATAGCGTGTTTTTCCAAAGGCTATCGCGCCGGTTCGAGTCTGGCACGCGCCTTGTCATAGGGTCGGGAAATCCCCTTGCAAATCCTGCTTCCTATGACCGGAGAGGCTATATGAAGAGCGTATCGAAAAAGGTGCTGGTTCGGAGTGTGTTGCTCACGCTTATCCTGCTCTTGTCCGGAGCGACGCTGGTGCGGGCGCAATCCAGCTTTACGCTGTCCAAATCCCCCGATTTCTCGACCGATGATCGCGCCTTCGAGCGGAGCGACGTGCTGTACATGCTCATCGTGGCTCCCCAGGTCGACTCCACCGATCTCAAGAAAAACGAGTTTCGCCTGCACCCCGACGAGGGCGGCAATGACATTCGGGGCGCTTTTACGAATAACTTCGACGGCACGTACACCGCCGCGTTGCCGCTCGACATCACTGATCCGAACGAAACCGAGTGGGAATGGCGCGCCCGTATCGAAGACGACGAAGGCCGCAAGTTCGAAGCACGGATCGAGATACGTATCGGAGCCGACGACGAGGATGACGACGACGGCGAGGATGACGACGACGGCGAGGACGACGA
>JBHHWM010000069.1:0-19672 GCA_046756545.1 Rhodothermales bacterium
AGCGGCGTCGAATCGGTGACGATGCTCATCACTTTCTTCTTCAGCACCTTCCCTTCATCGAAGATGCCGATAGTGTTGCCATAGCTCTTCGACATTTTCTGCCCGTCGATGCCTGGGACGACGGCCACATGGTCCAGAATAAGAGCATCAGGAACCGGGAAGAGGGGACGATCATCGGAGCAGAAGGTCCGGTTGAAGCGCTGCGCGATGTCGCGAGTGATTTCGATATTCTGCTTTTGATCAGCACCGACGGGGACGAGCGTGCCCCCGTAGATCAGGATGTCGGCGGCCTGGAGGATCGGATAGTTGAAGAGTCCTGCATTGGCCGGCAATCCCTGCGCCACCTTTTCTTTGAAGGCCACGCCTTTTTCGAGTTGCGAGAGCGGCGTGAGCGTATAGAACAACCACGCCAGTTCCGTCACCTGGGGCACATCGCTCTGGACGAACAGGTGGGCTTTCGAAGGATCGAACCCCAGCGCGAGGTAGGTGGTCGCCACGTCGAGGGTATAGCGTTCGAGCGCTTTTCGGTCGTGTACCGTCGTCAGGGCGTGGTAGTTGACGATGAAAAAATAGGCCTCGTGCTGGTCGTGCAAGGCGATGTGCTGCCGGATGGCACCGAAGTAATTGCCCAGGTGCAGTTCGCCCGAGGGCTGAATGCCGGACACGACAATCGTCTCGGCAGCCTCCGGGGTTGAGGCTTCGGATACGGGCACAGTGGATGCGGTCGGTTGATTCATGAAGTGGGTGCCTGTGTTAAGGCGCTACGTGAGGGCCGGAAGGATCACGGCTATGCAGAAAGCGAGGTACGTCTGCGTTTTTTCGTGTGGTCCTTCAAGTAGTTCAGACGTTGCAGGCTATTGGTCTGGAGGATAGCGAGGACGGCCCGAGTGCGAATGTGATGCTCGACGGTCTCTTCGTCATTGAGCGCGTGATGAAAGGCTTGTTCTTGATCCAGAAGCTGGAACAGCATCTCATCTTCGTCATCCCCGAGATCGAAATCTTCGGGTTCCATGTCTACACCGTTGTAAGCCACGCCTCCGCAGCTAAACACGGTTTCCGCAAGCTTGCTCACATCGACGCGAGCAGTCTTTTGCGAACCGGCAAGGTGCTCCGTGATGGTTGGCTCCGACAGGTGATCGATGACATGGTTATAGGTATGGTTCAACGCCATCTGTTGCTTGATGAGGGGGTTGAGCCGCTCAATGGTCTCTTCGCGAGAGATCGTGTGCCCTGCCCAGCCTTTCTTGAGGATTGCTTCCTTGAGTCCCATGAGTATCTTTCGTCAGGTAGTTGAGGGTGAAAGGGGTGGCTTGTACAAGGTAGGCATCGTGATGTTTTCGACGCAGCCCGGGGGTACCTTCACAGTAATCCCTCCGCAGCGACCAGCATGGCCTGTCTCAGCGCGCGTGCCTTGTTTTCGGTTTCTTCGAATTCCCGGGCAGGATCGCTGTCGGCCACGATGCCCGCCCCGGCCTGGATATAGATGGTTCCGCCTCGAACGACCATGGTCCGTATGGCGATACACGTGTCGAGATTGCCCGAAAAATCGACGTAGCCGACGGCCCCTGAATAGATCCCGCGCTTGGTCGGCTCCAATTCGTCGATGATCTGCATCGCTCGCACCTTGGGCGCGCCGCTGACGGTGCCTGCCGGAAAGCAGGCGGCCAACACGTCCATCGCCCCGCGTTGTCGGTCCATCACGCCGGAAACCGACGAGACGATGTGCATCACGTGCGAAAACCGCTCGATGTAGGCGTAACGGTCCACCTGTACGGAGGTATAGCGACAGACGCGCCCCAGGTCGTTGCGTCCGAGGTCGACGAGCATCAGGTGTTCGGCGCGTTCCTTCGGGTCGGCGAGAAGCTCTTGGGCAAGCGCCTGGTCTTCCCCTTCGGTTTGCCCGCGTGGACGAGTTCCGGCGATAGGAAGAAGTTCGATACGCCCGCCTTCGGCCCGGACCAGCACTTCGGGCGACGAGCCGATGAGCGACACATCTTCGAAATCGAGATAAAACAGGTACGGCGAGGGATTGACCTGCCGGAGCGCACGATACAGGTTAAACCGGTTCCCGGTGAACGACGTGGCGAACCGCTGAGACAGTACGACCTGAAAGATGTCGCCCTCGTAAATGTACGCTTTAGCTCGCTCTACGGCCTGCTCGAAGTCAGCGCGGGCGAAGTTGGAGAATAATTCTTCGTCTTCAAGTGTTACCGGTTCGGGGCTGTTGAAGGAACTCCGGCTGAGTTCGGATTCAAGGTGGGCGATGCGTGCTTGGGCGTCTTCATGCGCTTTTTGAATGTCCGTCTCCGGTTCAAAAAAGGCGCTGGCGATCAGCACGAGTTGATGCTTGACGCGGTCGAAGGCAGCGACGGTGTCGTAGAAGCACCAGAGGGCGTCGGGGAGGTCCAGGTCGTCGCCGGGTTGGTTGGGGAGGCGCTCCAACAGCCGTACGGCATCGTAGCCGAGGTAGCCTACCGCACCGCTTCGAAGACGCGGCAGTCCCGGCACAGGCACTTCCTCGTACTCGTCCAACAATTCTTGAAGGACGGCGAAGATGTTACGTTGCGGCTGTTGCCCGTTGCGCTGCCCGGTTCCGTCTTCGACGATGACCTGCTCACCAAAGGCCTTGACGATGCGAAAGGGGTTTTTGCCCAGGAACGAGTAGCGGGCCAGCTTCTCGCCGCCTTCCACGCTCTCCAGCAAAAAGCTGTACCGGCTGTTTCGCCGTAGCATGAGAAAGGCCGACACAGGCGTGAGCAGGTCGGCGCTCAGGCGCTTGCATACGGGGATCAAGAAGCGGTCCACCCCCTGATTGCGTTGCGCTTCAGCAAGCTGCCGGAATTCGTCGAAGGTCATCGTAGCAATTCGTCAACCGGGTAGAAAATAAAAAAGCCCACTGCGGGGAGCAGTGAGCCTTAGCATGTGATGGCAAGCCGGTCTGGCTTGATCAGGCGTCTCGACACGCCGGGCCCACTGCTCTCGTAGCGTGCTGCCACCAGAAGCGGTAATAGTGGGTTGTATGGGCGTACGTGCTGGTCATGATACCAAAAACTACGCGCTCTCGTGAGCGAAAGCAAGACGGAACCGCAGATTGCCCTGGAAGGAACCATGAATTCAGGTTGTGGGCTGCGGAGCACGGAAGCTTCCTCAACGCAAGGGATCGAAGCGAGGGCGGGGCGTTTTAGCGGCGGGAATGGGACCGAACTGGGGCGAGTCGAGCGGTGTGATACCCAGCATCGGATAGGCCAGCTCAATGTCGCCATGCTCGCGGAAGGCGGCCAGGATGCTGATTGTCAGGGCATGCTCGGTACCGCGCCGCTTTCGAGATTCGCACAGGTACCGCAGCGTCAGGCGGATCCCGTTTTCAACAATGCGCACATAGACGAACGGCGTCAGGATATTGTAGAAGATGAAGTACTC
Source organism: Rhodothermales bacterium (assembly GCA_046756545.1). Classification (GTDB taxonomy): domain Bacteria; phylum Bacteroidota; class Rhodothermia; order Rhodothermales; family JBHHWM01; genus JBHHWM01. The sequence continues at coordinate 3,421 of JBHHWM010000069.1, forward strand.
CCGCGCCATCTTTTTAATTTCCTTGCGCACCTGTTGCTCCACGATGGCCGCCGACTCTTCGGCCAGGGACAGCATGATGTCGTGAGCCGCCTCCCAATCGGTGCGAAACGTGACGGTGACCGATAGTTCATTCCAGATGAAGCGAAAGCCCTGGGTGTAGTTATAGACGCCGTGCAGAAACACGGAACCGTTCGGCACGTGCACCAGGCGACCGGTGCTCTGGTCGGCATCCACCCAGCCGCGAATCTCCATCATCACCGTGTGGAGCAGACGGATATCGATCACGTCGCCAAGGACTCCATTGACCTCGATGCGGTCTCCCGGCTTGAACGGGGAGCGGAAGGCGATGTAGATCCAGCCAAAACAGCTCATAAGGGGTTCCCGCAGGGCAATGGCAAAGCCCGCGCCCACAATAGTCAGCACGGCGAGCAGTTCACCCGTGGTGTTGAACAGCGCGCCGACGACCAGGATCAGGGCAAGGATTCCGCTGCTTCGCCCGATGAGCTTCGAGGCTCGGTACCTGCGCTCCGGATCTTCCACATATCGATTGACCAGGCGCTTGATGATCTGGACGAAGACAAAAATGGCGGCGACGACGGCCAGCGCGATCAGGAGCCGGCTAAGAATGTCTTGCTGCGTGAGGTTGAACCAATCCAGCATGGCGATGCGCTCGATTTAAAGACACCCACTCAAGGTACAAACCAGACGTAATAAACATTCAACGGTCGAGGGCCCGCTCGCCGAAGACGACTTCGGAGGGAAAGGTCCACTGGCTGACGTAGTCCCGGCGCGTGTTTTCGAAACCGGCCTTCCGCATAAAGGGTTCGACGATGACGCCCCGGCAGCCTCCCAGGAGCGGCGCATGGATGCGGTAGATTCCTTCCCAGACCTGATTGTACCATCTCGTTCCGCGGGTCATGTTCATCATCACCAGCCGCCCTCCCGGTTTGAGCACGCGGTAAAATTCCTGGAGAATCGTTATGAAGTCATTGACGGGGAGGAGGTCGAACATGTAGCTGTTGAGCACCAGATCGAAGGTGGCATCTGGAAAGTCGAGGGCGAAGGCATCGCCGAGGGAAAGGCGGTAGTTCTCCGTAGTGCAGCGTGCCGCGCGTCGTGTAGCCCGTTTGAGCATGGCGGGCGTCAGGTCTATACCTTCGGTCCAGCCGTTCGGATTTCGGTTCAATAGATGCTTGAATGACAGGCCCGTTCCCACGGCCACTTCGAGGACGTTTTCGCCGTTCTGTACAGCAGCCCACGCCAGGCCCAACCGGCGTGCCTTGCCCTCTACCATCAGAGCCAGGGTATCGTGGAGCGGGGCGATCCAGGTATAGGTTTGCGAGACCGCTGTTTTCGAAAGCCGGGCCGGACGAATAAAGGGTTCAGGTGGGGGAGAGTTTTCGTGGTCGGGCAACATTAATCTAAGAATAGAGTTGAGAGGATCGGTCTTTGGATTGCTTTGCACACGCCGGGAAGGTGATGCTCTAAACAAGGTAGCTTTCTTGTGGAAAGGATCCACGGTATTTTATGGAAAAACCACGGCTGATGACACTGAATTCTGTGATGCGAAGGCCGGGACGCATGATTGGGTGATGACGAAGCATTCTAACACACCGCTTACAAACAGGATGGCAGCGCATCGTCCGCTGCTCGAACGACTCCTCTTCGGGTTGGCCTTGCTGGGTGTGCTTACCGCCGTACATCTGAACAACTGGGCGAGCCTGGACGTTGAGACGGACTGCCTGTTCGGCACGGTGGAGACCCCCGGCGAACAGTCGGGGTGCAGGGCGGCGCTGGAGAGTGACATGGGTGCTCCGCTGGGTGTATCCAATGCCGTCTGGGGGTTGCTTTATTACCTGGCTATTGCGGGGCTGTGTGCCGGAATAGCGTTCGTGTCGGGGGATAAGCGGCTGAGGATGAAGCGTGTACGGGGGCTACTGATCGGTTTCGGATTCTTGTATTCCCTATTTTTGACAGGGTATCAGTACGTCGAACTCCCCTCGTTTTGCATGCTCTGCCTGATTTCAGCCTCTGTCGTATCCCTCCTTTTCATCGTCCAGGTTATCTACCTGGTCAAACCTGTAGATCGGAAAATGGTCTCCTCCAGACAGCTCATGCGCGACGGCTTCTTGTATGGGGGCCTCGCTTTAGTATTGATGCTCCTCATCGGCGCTGACTTCCTGTATTTCAATACCCTGGAAAAAGAGGCCGTCGCTGAAGCGGATCAGCCCGTTGTTGCCACGCCGGGCGAGCGGCTGGCCTGTTTCTTCGATACCGAGAAGACTCCGGTCGAGAATTATCAAGCGCTCGTTCTGGAGACAGATCCCACCGTCGGAAGTGCCGATGCTCCGGTAACAATCATCGAATTCTTCGATCCCAACTGCCCCCATTGCAAGACCTTCCACCCGGTAATGAAAGCGATGGTTGAAAAGCACGCTGATCAACTTCGAGTCGTTTACAAGCCGGTGGCAATCTGGAATATCTCGCTCGGGCAGAGTGCGGCCCTCTACGCAGCGGCAGAGGAAGGCAAGTTTTTTGAGATGCTGGAACTTCAGTTTGCGCAGCAGAAACAGGGGGGGCTTTCGCTCGAAGAAGTCAAGGCTATTGCCCGAGAGGTCGGCATGAATGCCGACGCGATGGAGCAACGCATCCGGGAAGGAGCGTTCAACGAAACGATTCTCCTCCGGCACCAACAGGCGCAGGACGCAGGCGTAACCGGGGTGCCGGCCGTCATCCTCAACGGACGCTTTGTGAAGTCGCGTTCGCTGGAATGCATGAACCAGTTTATCGAAGACGCCATTCAAAACAGCGGCGGGGAAGGCTGACACCGTCAGGTATTCTTCCGCCCGCATCAAAAGAGTAACCGATTAGGTATGGCAAAACAAGCAAAGAAACACCCATCCGGTAAAGGGCGAAAACACGGGGCCGGTCCATCGAAGAAGAACGTTCAGCCCTCGCACGGACTGGCGGTGCATCGTACCCTGTTCGAGCGGATTCTCTTCGGTCTGGCCCTGCTGGGTATCCTCACCACCGTGCATCTTAACATCCAGCAAAACCGGGGCTTTGATAGGGGGTGCCTCGGCTTCACCTCGCCTGATGCCGTTGAGGCAACTTTCGATTGCAATGTCGTGACGCAAAGCAGCGCGGGGAAACTGTTCGGCGTCTCGAATGCCCTCCTGGGCCTGCTTTTTTATGTGGTGGTGGCAGGGGTGTGCGCCGGCATCGCGTTTCTGGGCGATAACAAACGCATCTGGTTGAAGCGGGCGCGTCTGGTGTTGCTTGGAGGGGGCTTCTTGTACTCGATGTATTTGAGTGCGGTGCAATACGTCGTGATCGAACAATTCTGCTTGCTGTGCCTGACGTCGGCTTCGATTGTGACGATCCTCTTCATCGTGCAAGTCGTGTACCTGGTCAGGCCTGGAACCCTGGTGCGAGCCAGAGACGAGAGGCCGGCGTTGGCGAGTGAATACAAGCTTTATGGGGGAGCGGCTGCCTTGATCCTGCTGCTCGTCGTGGCCGACTTCGGCTATTTCGGCAGCCTCGAACCGCCCACTCCCAATCCATCGGCACAGGCCGGGGTGTTGCCCTCACGCGAAGTCGATATCGAAAAGGAGTGCTTCTTCGACGATGAGAGCCCTTATTATGAGAACTTCGATATGCTGATCGATGAGATGGATGCTATCCAGGGGAACCCGGAGGCACCGGTGACGCTTGTCGAATTCTTCGATCCCAACTGCCCTCATTGCAAGACGGTTCATCCTCTCATGGAGGCCATTGCCGCTAAATACCCGGACAAGCTCCGGCTCGTGTTCAAACCCGTAGCCATCGTGGGACGGCATTCCATTCCCCAGGTGACGGCGTTGCATGTGGCTGGTGAGGAAGGCAAGTTCTTCGAGATGATGGATCTCCAGTTTGAACATCAAAAACCGGGAGGGAATTCTCTGGACGAACTGCGTGACTTTGCCGAAGATATCGGCCTCGACGGGCGAGACTTTCAACGACGCATGAGGAGCGGCCAGGCGGCCAATCGGACCCGTCGCCAGACCCAGATCTTTCGCGACCTCGGGATGCGTGGGGTGCCCCGCCTCGTGTTGAACGGACGGGTTCTGGCTTCGCGGTCTCGTTCCGTGGCCTGCCTGAGTCATTTCATCGAACAGGCACTCCCGGCGGATACGGTCGCCGTTCCCACTGAGACGTCGGGCGACTAAGGGAATTGCGCGGGTACGTATTCCTGTATCTAGCCCTCGCTTTCAAAAGAAGGCGAGGGCTTTTTTGATTAATCTTGATCACATTCTCGCCGAAGGCTTTGTACCTTCTGGCGTGCATCAGACGCCCTTCCCTTGCTGCCTTTACGGACCTAATCGACAGGATGTGCCCATGAGCGTTGTCCCGCAGGTGGACCGTCTTCACCGGACGGATCTCGACGAACTAACCATCAATACGATCCGTTTTCTCGCCGTCGATGCGGTGCAACGCGCCAACAGCGGCCATCCCGGCATGCCCATGGGGGCCGCGCCGATGGCCTACGCGCTCTGGCATCGTCACCTCAAGCATAATCCAAAAGATCCGGCCTGGCCTGACCGGGATCGCTTCATCCTGTCTGCCGGGCACGGCTCGATGTTGCTCTATGCCTTGTTGCACCTGACCGGCTACGACCTGTCGTTGGAAGACCTCCGGGATTTCCGGCAGTTCGGCAGCAAGACGCCCGGGCACCCCGAGAATTTCATCACTCCAGGGGTGGAGACCACAACGGGACCCCTGGGGCAGGGTTTTGCCAACGGCGTCGGTATGGCCGTAGCCGAGCGGTTTTTGGCGGCTCACTTTAATCAGCCCGGTTTCCCGCTGTTCGATCACCACACCTACGCCATCGTCTCGGACGGCGACTTGATGGAGGGCGTCACGCACGAAGCGGCCTCACTGGCGGGCCACCTGGGCCTGGGGAAGCTCATCTATCTCTACGACGACAACAAGATCTCCATCGACGGAAGCACCGACCTCGCATTTACCGAGGATGTATTGAAGCGCTTCGAGGCGTACGGCTGGCACGTCCAGCGTGTGGACGACGGGAACGATCTTACCGCTATCGACGCAGCTATCGTCGCAGCCCGTGAGGAGGCGGAACGCCCCTCCCTGATTGCCGTGCGCACCATCATCGGGTTCGGAAGCCCGAACAAGCAGAACACAGCGGGGGTGCACGGTTCGCCCCTGGGCGAAGAGGAAGTGGCCCTGACCCGGCGGAACCTGGGCTGGCCCGAAGATCGGACGTTCTACGTGCCCGAGGCTGTTCGGGAGCACCTGCGCGAGGCAGCCACAACGGGTGCGCAAAAGCAGGCGGCCTGGAATGATCTTCTCCATCGGTACCGGGAGGCGTACCCCGAGCAGGCGCAACAGCTCGATGCCTGGCTCGGTGGCGAGTTGCCCGATGGGTGGGACGCTCAGATACCGGACTTCGAAGCGGGAGGGAAGATCGCCACGCGTGCGGCGAGCGGCAAGGTGCTGGACGCCCTCGTCCCGGCGCTGGGTAACCTCGTCGGGGGGTCGGCGGATCTGACCGGATCGAACAAGACGAGAGCGAACGGTCAGGTAGGTTTTCAAAAAGACGCGCCCGGCGGCAGCTACCTCTACTTCGGCGTACGCGAGCACGCCATGGCGTCGATGTGCAACGGGATGGCGCTTCACGGCGGACTGCGTCCCTACTGCGGCACGTTCCTGATTTTCAGCGACTACCTGCGCCCGGCGCTACGCCTGAGCGCCCTCATGCATCAGCCCGTCGTCTACGTCTTCACGCACGATTCCATCGGGCTGGGCGAGGACGGACCCACGCATCAAGCCGTCGAGCATTACATGGCGCTCCGGGCCATCCCCAATCTGGTCTTCATCCGTCCTGCCGACGCCAGCGAAACGGCGGAAGCCTGGCGGGCCGCTCTTCAACGCACCGACGGACCGACGGCCCTGGCGCTCACACGACAAAAGCTCTCGACGCTTGACCGAAGTCAGGTGGCTTCGGCAAAGGGGCTGCATCAAGGAGCCTACATTCTCAGCGATTGCGACGGCACGCCGGACCTGATCCTTCTTGCCTCCGGCAGCGAGGTGAGCCTGGTGCTGGATGCGGCAGTTGTGCTGCGGGAGGAGGACGTCAAGGTGCGCGTGGTCAGCATGCCGTCGTGGGAACTCTTCGCCGAACAATCTCTGTCCTACCGTGATGATGTGCTACCGCCTCACGTCACGAGTCGGCTTGCCGTGGAGGCGGGCGTCACGCTCGGATGGGAGCGCTTTATTGGATCGGAGGGTCGCATCCTGGGCCTCGACCGGTTCGGGGCGTCTGCGCCTGCCGGGGTATTGTTCGAAGCGTTCGGATTCACGGTCGAGAACGTATTGAAGCACGCGCGCGAACTGCTCGGCTAGGTACGTCGGCCTGGCTTTGTCTTCATAGGGCAAAAAGAAATCCCCGGTCGCTACTTTGCAGCGGTCGGGGATTTTTGTACCTGGAATGCCGGCACAAGCGATCTATTCGTAGCGTTGACGGCTATGAGTGGACCACGTAGTGCGGAGTCGGCTACTGATGCACCTCAACCGTCCGGGTACGCTATGAGGGAGCTTTCGATAGTATGGTTATGCAGTGTCGCGTTTCTTGCCGCCTCTCCTGCACAGGCGCAGCAAAAGACCCCCGGAGACTGGGCCTGGAAGCCCTTACTCAAGCATAAAGGGGTCGAGTTTTCCTATATTTTCTACTCGCGTGCTGATAGCCGCAACAATGGTGTGGTCATCAAGCTCGTCAACACGAATGACGTCGCCGTGACCTACCGGTTCAAAGTCGTCTTTCGTGCAACAGACGCGCAGGTGGTCGAGGAAGTATCCGGCGACCTCAAGGCAAAAGAAACCAAGACCGGCGATGCGGCCGGGCTGTTCTGGATTCCGTTTACCGATGGACGCGCCATCGGTGAAGTGGGGCTGCGAGGATACAAGGTGAATCTGAAGAGAGGGGGACGCACGCCGCACGCACCATTCTGAACCCATGAGCTAAACCCACCCCTGTTATGTCTCCCACAAACGGCGTCAATCGTCGCCACTTTTTGGCTGTCTGCTCCTCCCTGGGATTATCCGGTACGCTCTTTCCCGGAGCGCTCTATGCCCGGATGATGCAGGACGGCGAACTGACCAAGGAAACCATTGCGCAGGCCGAGCAAGTCGCCGGGCTGGAATTTACCGACGAACAACGCGAACTCCTCGTCGAGGATCTCACCGAACGGATCGAGGACTTCGAAGCGCTGCGTGCCGTTCCGATGCCCAACAGCGTACAGCCAGCGTTCGTGTTCGATCCACGCATCGGCGGGGTGCAGCCCCCTTCTTCGAGAAGAAATATGCAGTGGGAGCCGCAGCCGGTGGAGCGTCCCGATGATGACGAGACGCTGGCTTTCATGACAGTGGCCGAACTCTCGTATCTGCTGAAGACACGGCGGGTTACCTCCACGAAGCTCACAGAACTGTATCTGAAGCGCCTGAAGCAGTATGATCCCGTGCTTCAGGCCGTGGTAACGCTGACCGAGGAAAAGGCGTTTGATCAGGCTGCCAGGGCAGACGTGGAACTGGATGCCGGGATCTGGCGGGGGCCGCTGCATGGCGTGCCGTACGGTGCGAAGGATCTGTTGGCCGCGCGGGGGTATCCGACGACCTGGGGCGCGATGCCCTATAAGGAACAGGTGATCGACGACGACGCGGCGGTGGTCGAGAAGCTCGAAGCCGCCGGTGCCGTCCTCGTGGCCAAGCTGACGCTGGGTGCCCTGGCCTGGGGTGATGTGTGGTTCGGCGGGAAGACCAAAAACCCCTGGAACATCGAGCAGGGCTCGAGCGGATCTTCTGCAGGACCGGGCTCGGCGGTGGCTGCCGGGCTCGTGGGGTTTGCCATCGGGTCGGAAACGCTGGGGTCCATCGTGTCGCCCTCGACGCGTAACGGCGTGACGGGGCACCGCCCGACGTTCGGGTTGGTGAGTCGGTACGGGGCGATGACCCTTTCCTGGTCGATGGATAAGCTCGGGCCGATGGCTCGCTCGGCGCTGGACTGCGCCCTTGTCTTCGACGCCATCCGAGGCCATGATACGCGGGATCCTTCCACCCTGGACGCCCCTTTCCCCTTCAACCCCTCCCTGGATGTGACGCGCCTGCGTGTCGGCTACCTGTCCGATGCCTTCGAACAGGATTCGCCCAACAAAGACGCCGACAACCGGACCCTGGAGGTGTTGCGTAGCCTTGGGGTGGAGTTGACGGCCATGGCGTTGCCCGACGACCTGCCTGTCGGGACGATCTTGATGACCCTGGGCGTGGAAGCCGCCGCCGCCTTCGACGAACTCACGCGTACCGGCGGCGTGGATCAGATGGTCCGGCAGGGGCGCAATACGTGGCCCCACGAGTTCAGGACCTCGCGCTTCGTCCCTGCGGTCGAATTCTGGCAGGCAAACCGCGCGCGCACCCTGCTGATGCAGCGTATGACTGAGACGTTGCGCGATGTAGATGTGTGGGTATCGCCTTCGTTCGGAGGCGGTACGTTGCGCATCACCAATCTCACCGGCCACCCCAGCGTGTGCCTCCCCAACAACTTCCGAACACTGGACGACCTGCCCGATTCGCCTCGGCGCCGCCCCGGTAGTATTACGTTTTCCGGGGGGCTCTACAAAGACGCCGAAGTGCTGGCGCTGGCGCATGCTTATCAGCAGGCCACCGACTTCCATAGACGCCGCCCGCCCATCCAATAAGTGTAGCCACGAGATACGCATCGAAGAAGGCGTTCTCCATGTTCTCGTCCGGCAAGCCGTTGCGCATTCATTGAAGGGCGAACCTGCTTGTTCACCGGGAACCCTTGGATCATGGAGGCCGGATGCAACCTGTTCAGTGTTATTTTCAGATACGCGGGCAGTGGTATGCGATGATGAACTGGAAAGCGCGCCGGGAAACGGTGGATGCGGTCGTGCTCAGCGCGTTGTCTTCGGAAGAAGCAGATACCTATCTGGCCTTGAAACAGGCCGGCGTCGACGAAGCCGCCATATTCAACAGGATGTATCCTTCGCGAGGACGCCATTGGGCCAGAGAGGAGGTGCACGTTCCTATCGTCCTGCTGAATAAAACACAACTGGCGTATCTGATTGAAACCAGACTCTGCACGTCATTGCCTTCCTTGAACAGGCTGCGCAAGCAGGATCTGATGACGTTGTTTGTGACGCTCCGGGCTACCCGGAAGGATGCTAGAAATCGGCCTGAAGCTGAAGAATGAAATGGCGGGGCGGTGCCAGGATGGCCGGGCGCTCTACGTAGTAGTACTCCAATGCATTCTTGACCAGGAAAGCTACGCCTACGTGGGGCCACCGGAGTCCTACTCGCGCGTCTAGCACCCTGCGTGATCCTACCAGTTCGGCGTCGCGGACAAAGCGAGAGAAATCGGAGTCTACGCGTTCCGGCGCACTGGCATAGCGGAAGTCAAGGCCGAGGGAGAGCGGCCCGATCAGGGTGGCGGATAGGCTGGCTTTGAGCAGGTGCCGGGAGCGAAAGACAAGCGGACGGCGATCCGTCAGATCTTCAGCGTCGAGGTACGTATAGCCGATCCCGATGGACAAGCGATTTTCATCGAGGACGGCATCGAAACCTGCTTCGACACCCCGAATGCGTGCTTTGGTCAGGTTGACGAACTGGAAGGCTTGTTCTTCGGGAATGAACCTGGGTTCGACGAGCCGTTCGTAGTGGTTCCAGAAGGCTGCCAGATCGAGCATCGTCCGTATCCTGTCGGTGAGGGGGACGAGGCTGCGCAGGCCCACTTCATAGCTCGTGCTCTCCTCCGGGCGCAAATCGAGGTTGGCGATGATCGGGAGGAACGCCTGGTTGTTGACGAACCGCTCGCCGAGGCTGGGCACGCGGAAGCCTTCGCCATAGGCCGCACGGAGCGTCAGACCGTCGATGATGCGGAGCGAGGCGTTGATTTTCGGGCTGAGCTTCCGTTCCACATCCGTCGTGTCAATCTCGTACGTGTCGTAGCGCACCCCGGCCACCAGGTCGAGCCGGTCGAAAAGGCGTTGCTCGACCTGCACGAAGGCTGCACGCTCGGGCTGGCTTCGGGCGGTGCTTTCCACCGAGTCCGGTTGAAAGAAGCTCGACTCGGTCAACAGGGCATCGCCGGTGATCCCTGCCGTGATGTGTTGTCCGGGGCGGGGCACCCAGTTGATTTGCACCTCGCCTCCATAGCGCGCGCCCACCGTACCGTCAGCGACCGGTTTCGGGGTGCCGTCGTCTTCGAGCGGTTGGATAATGACGGCGATGAGGCGTCCCTTGATCGAGTAGAAAAGCGAGCCACTGATGACGTGCGAGAACGAGGGCATCAGGTTGAAGAGGTTTATTTGATTGTCATTCGTGCCTCTTGCCCTTACGCCGCCGAACTCCAGTTCTCCGGGGTTGAGTGCATCGCGTGCGCCGTTCCAGTAGAGGAAACTGTCGCTTTTCCTCCAGGTCCATCCCCCCAGCAAGCCGAATCGAAGCGATGAGGTGGGGTGCCAGCCGAGCTTGAAGAAGGTGTCGAGATCTTTCTCCTTGTGAAAATTGGTGTACCCCTGGTCTTCACGGTAGGCCGCGCTCAGCCACATGCCGCCTTTAGAACCCAGGCGTCGGGCATGCGTGAGGGTGCCGCCGCCGAACCGGCGCGGATCGTCGGCCTCGTCCCACGCTTCACGCCAGAGGGCGTAACGCACCGGTTCGTAGGCCCCGCCGAAAAGCCGGATAGCGGTTTCCGGTCGGTCGGTGAAGTCTTTGGTGATGATGTTGATGACGCCGCCGAGTGCGCCGCCGCCGTAGAGCGCCGAGCCCGCCCCTTTAACGACCTCGACGCGCGCCACTTGAGCCATGGGGAGCGCATCGTGAGGGATGCCTTCTCGGTCGGGCGACAGCAGGGGCATGCCGTCCAACAAGAGCAGTACGCGGCTGCCCGTGTTGAAAGAAAAACCGGACGAGCCGCGAATATTGACCTGGTTGTCTGAGAGTTGAACGCCCGGCACATACCGAAGGGCATCGTCGAGGGAGGTGATATTGCGGGCTTCCAGCTCGCGGGGCTGCACTATGTTGATGCTAACGGGGGCTTCGCTGAAACGCTGTTCGCGGCGCGCAGCAGTGACAACGACTTCTCCCGATTCCAGCGCAATGTCTTGCAGAATGAAATCAAGCGTCACGACTTCGCCGGCGGAGATCGTGACGGGGTGCCGTTCTTGCCGAAATCCGACGGCAGAGGCACGCACGGTATACGATCCGGCGGGCACCTGTTCGATGCGGTAGTGACCGCCGAGATCGGTGGCGTCTCCTCTCGTAGTACCTTCGAGCACCACGTTAATGCCCGGCAGCGGGCTGCCCGAGGCATCCCGGATCGTCCCTCTCAATTCCCCGGTCTGCGCCAAGACGAAGGGAGGTACGAGGAACAGGAGCCCGACCCCGCAAAACGACACCACGGTCAGACGAAGCTTTATGCAGCGTGTGAAGCCTCTCATGACATCACCAAAAGCTAGTTTTCGGCAGCGGGAGGGAACGGAGGGAGGTTCTTAAAGTCTACCGTGATGGAAAGCTCAGTAACCTGTCCGGGGCGCACCTGGAAGATGCCGTTCGTTCCTTCATAGAGGCCCACGGGGCGCCAGTCCAACAAGTTGCGGGTATATTGCTGGGCCACGCCGCTGTAGATGTAAATCCTTGCCTCGACGCTATCGACGACGAATGTGTCGCCGGCCACGTAGAGGTCTAGACGTTCACTAAAAACGAGGTTGTTAAGGTCGCGAAACAAGTCGAGGGTGTCCTGAGGTACGAAGGGTAGCGCGAAGAAGCGCAAATCGATCAGCGAGTCGGGGGCGGGCCAGGCCGAAGGATCGGTGTAGGTGATGACGCCGTGGATAGAGCCAACGGGGGGCACGTCGGGAGGAGCGAGACCGTGATCGCACCCTGCGAAAAAGAGGAGGAAAGCCAATACTAAACCGACACAGCGCATAGATCCGATCCGGAAAAGCTGAGGGGTGCATCACCAAAGATCCGGCTTGCCGTATGTGAATTCAAGCCAAATCTCACCCGCGTGTGTCGCCCTATACGCTTTCCGGTTTGGAGCAGGTGCAAAACGGATGTATATTTACGCCCCTGAAAAGGATAGACCTTGCCCATTGCTCGTCCCCTATGCTTTGTGTTGGAGAAGTCCTACGCTTGAGTGGGTCATCCCTTTTTCGAGCACAAACTGTTGCTGTTCTCCCTTATGCCGGCAGCTTGGTTTTTCCTACCCCTCTGGTATTGCCTGACCTTCGTAGCGCCGTGTCTTCTATCCCAACGCCGTCGGTTCAGAGCCCGCCGTTTATGCCTTGCGCGATGTTGAGACGACCTGAGGGATAAACACCTCGATCCGTGAAGTTGTTAGTAGCCTGATCTATCTATGAAGCTTTCCCATTTCATCTACGAGTTTCCGAAGGAGCTTACCGCGAAATATCCGGTGGAGCCGCGTGATAGCGCCCGCCTGATGGTGCTGCATCGGGAGACGCAGACTATCGAGCATCGCACCTTTGCCGACATCGTCGACTACTTCGATGAGGGCGATGTGATGGTCATGAACAACACCAAGGTTTTTCCTGCACGGCTCTATGGGAACAAAGAGAAAACCGGAGCCCGCATCGAAGTATTTTTGCTGCGCGAGCTGAATCCGGAAAGTCGTCTCTGGGATGTGATCGTCGATCCCGCCCGAAAAATCCGCATAGGTAACAAGCTCTATTTCGAGAACGGTCTTATCGCCGAGGTCATCGACAACACGACCTCGCGGGGGCGGACGATCCGCTTTGCTTTCGACGGCACGAACGAAGAACTCTACGGGAAGATCGACGAGATCGGGCAGACCCCCTTGCCTCCTTACATCAAGCGGGAAGTGGAAGAAGCAGACCGCCAGCGTTACCAGACCATCTTTGCTGAACACCGGGGCGCTGTGGCCGCCCCGACGGCCGGCTTACATTTCACTCCTGAACTGGTAAACACCCTCGTTGATAAAGGGGTAGCCCTGTCTCCCGTGACGCTGCACGTCGGTCTGGGAACGTTCCGTCCTGTCGAGGTCGAAGACCTCACCAAGCACCGGATGGATTCTGAGAATTATTCCATTTCGAAAGAAACGGCTGAAGCTGTTAATCGTGCACTTCTTTCCAGCACGAACACGGTCACGGCTGTGGGTACAACGGTGGTACGGGCTATTGAGACAAGCCTTTCGGCAGCACAAACGCTCAAGGCCAGCCAGGGATGGACGGATAAGTTCATTTACCCGCTCTACGATTTTGTCATCACCGAGCGGTTGATTACCAACTTCCACCGGCCTAAAAGTACCTTGTTGATGCTGGTGGCTGCTTTTGCCGGGTATGATTTCTTATTCGAAGCCTATCGGGAAGCGATCAAGGAAGACTACCGGCTTTTCTCCTTTGGCGATGCCATGCTGATTTTGTGATTTCAAAGGTTGAAGGACAAAGAGGTGTCTGAGCTATGGCCGGTCAGGAACGCGGTGGTGTAGCAGTGCTTATCCCGGCGGCAGGAGAAGGGAAGCGCCTGGGGGGCCATCGTAAGCAGTTCCGAAGATTGGGGGGGCAGCCGCTCCTTGTACAGACGCTTTTTGTGTTCGAGCGTCATCCTGAGATCGATTATCTCCTGGTGGCGGCTCCTGCTGAGGCAGCCGGAATACTGGAGGCGGAGCTACGAGAGGATGGGTTGTCGAAGCTCACCACCGTTGTCGTTGGAGGATCGACGCGGCAGGAATCGGTCAGGGCGGCGTTAGAGGCTGTTCCACAAGATGTCGAAGTCGTGCTGGTGCATGATGCCGTCCGGCCTTTTGTAGAGGCGGCGCACCTTTCGGCGGTTATCGGGGCCGTACGCGCCCATGGCGCTGCCGCCATGGCTCTTCCCGTAGCCGACACCGTGCGTCGGGGTACGGGCGTGTGTTTTGGCGAGACGGTACCCCGCGACAGCCTGTACCGGATGCAAACCCCACAAGGATTTCGACGCGATTGGTTCGTAGAGGCACATCGGCAGGCTCTCAAGGATCGCTTTCTGGCGACCGACGATGTGGAACTGGTGCAACGAACCGGGCGGCGGGTGCATATCGTGCAGGGTAGCCCACGTAACCTGAAGATCACGACCCCGGAGGACTGGAGGATGGCACAACTTTTCTGGGCGCGATGGGAAGCCCTGCATATTCAATCTTAAAGGTTCTTCTCGGACGTTCGGGGTCATGGTCTGGTGAACTCACAACACCCCTCTAAGACATGCGCATCGGTTTTGGTTATGATGTTCACCGGCTCGTCGAAGGCCGACCCTTGATTCTTGGGGGAGTGCATATTCCCCATACAACAGGTCTGGATGGACATTCTGATGCGGATGTACTCCTACATGCCATAGCCGATGCATTGCTCGGCGCTGCTGCTCTCGGCGACATCGGAGTGCATTACCCGGACACCGACCCGCGCTGGAAAAATGCCGACAGCCAGGTGCTGCTCCACGACGTAGGGCTCAAGGTCGAAGAAGCCGGATATCGTGTTGCAAACATCGATTCCACGGTGGCTTTGCAACGGCCTCGGCTACGCCCGTACATCGACATGATGCGGGCAAACATTGCCGACGTGCTCGGTCTGGACATCGGCCAGGTGTCCGTCAAGGCGACCACGACGGAACGTCTCGGTTTTGTGGGGTCGGAAGCCGGAGCGGCTGCTTCCGCCGTCTGTTTGCTAAACCGGCGCTAGGCATGGAGCACCTGTTTGCCGATCTCATCGAATGGATGGCGGGGGTTGGACCGTTCTGGGCCTATCTCATCATTCTGGTGATTGCCTACGGCGAAAACGTTGTGCCACCGATACCGGGGGATCTCGTTGTAGTCTTCGGGGGATACCTGGTAGGGCTGGGACGGCTCAATTTTTTCATCGTTGTACTCCTGGCCACCCTGGGCGGAGCGATGGGATTTATGACGATGTATGCCCTGGGCGCCCGTGTAGGACAGGCCGTTCTCGATCCGAATCGCTATCGATGGTTACCAAAGCGGCATGTTTTCAAGGCGCGCGACTGGCTTCAGCGCTGGGGGTACGGTGTGGTCGCGGCGAATCGGTTTCTGAGTGGAGCGCGTTCCGTGATTTCTCTCACCGTGGGCATGGCGCATATGAACGCGTGGCGCACGGCCCTCTTTGCAACCCTGAGCGCTGCTGTCTGGACCTTCATGATAACCTTCGCCGGGTACAAAGTGGGGGAGAACTGGGAAGTCGTGTCGGTCTATTTGCGGCGATACGGTCAAATCATTCTGGCTGTTATTGTGTTGGTCATTGGTTTCCAGGTCGGGCGTACCTATCTCAGGCGGAAGCGTCGAAAGAGGATGCGTTCGGAGTATTCAGAGACCGCTGAAGCCTCTCCGGATGAACCATCCCATGGGGCGCGGTGAAGAGAGATTCATGGATCCTTTATCGCTTGCCAGGTTGACAAGGCTTGATGGAATCAATAAATTTCAGTTCTGTATTTAAACCAGAGGCTATTTCTCACATGCTGGCGTAGCTCAACCGGTAGAGCAGCTGATTTGTAATCAGCAGGTTGGGGGTTCGAGTCCCTTCGCCAGCTCTTCATCCGAAATTCTTGGGCTCCGTCGGCACTGTTGCGCGGGAGCGTTTTATAATAGCACCCCACATTCAGGGCAGGTACCCAAGCGGTCAACGGGGGCAGACTGTAAATCTGCTGGCTGAGCCTTCGGAGGTTCGAATCCTTCCCTGCCCACAAGCCGTTTTGGATTTAGCCGTGCGGTTTTGGATTATGTTGGAGGAGCCTTGTTGCTTTCATAATCCACACCCTAAAATCTCCGAACCAAAATAGAAGGCGGGAGTAGCTCAGTTGGTAGAGCATCAGCCTTCCAAGCTGAGGGTCGCGGGTTCGAATCCCGTCTCCCGCTCTTTCGATTTTGGGTTTTGGAACACGGATTGTTCTGAACACATCCAAAGGCTGAAATCCAAGATTGTTTGCCGCCTTAGCTCAGTGGTAGAGCACTTCCATGGTAAGGAAGGGGTCCTCGGTTCAAACCCGAGAGGCGGCTCTTGCACCAAGCGTGTCCCGATGTGATGAAGTTGGGATACGCTTTTTGGTACAGGGCCACGTGAAGTGCTGGCAACCAATAAGACAAGAACTAACTAACCGGGTTAGGCAAGAAACCATGGCAAAGGAGACTTTTCAGCGTACCAAACCCCACGTCAACGTCGGC
>JBHHWM010000070.1:0-19148 GCA_046756545.1 Rhodothermales bacterium
CTTCATCATCTTCCCAGATGGCCGTAGCCGACGAAGCGCCTCGCTCGCTCGACCTCTCCGTGATCGTCGTTAATTATAACGTGCGGGAGTTCCTGGAGCAGGCGCTCCGTTCGGTCGAACGTGCCAGCGCCCATCTCGACACCGAAGTGTTTGTGGTCGATAACAACTCGGTGGACGGATCGGTAGAGATGGTGCGCTCGTGTTTTCCCCGTGTTCACCTCATCGCCAACGAGCACAACGTGGGGTTCGGGGCCGCCAACAACCAGGCGATTCGCGAAGCACGTGGGCGATACCTCCTCATCCTCAACCCGGACACCATCGTCCAGGAAGACACACTCAGCACGCTGGTACGCTTCATGGAGGCTCACCCGGAGGCGGGAGCCGCAGGGTGTCAGATCCTCAACCCGGACGGCACCTTTGCCCTGGAGAGTCGCCGGGCCTTTCCCACCCCGCGTGTCGCTTTTTTCCGGATGGTCGGCCTGAGCCGGCTGTTCCCCAAAAGCCGCGTGTTCGGCCGGTACAACCTGACCTACCTGCCCGTCAACGAGGTAGCCGAGGTCGATGCGCTGAGCGGCTCGTGTATGCTGGTGCGCCGCGCCGCCCTCCATTTTTCCCACGAAGCATGGACGCGAGAAGCGAAGAACGCTCACG
Organism: Rhodothermales bacterium; assembly: GCA_046756545.1. GTDB lineage: Bacteria > Bacteroidota > Rhodothermia > Rhodothermales > JBHHWM01 > JBHHWM01. Next base: position 652 of record JBHHWM010000070.1, read on the forward strand.
AGGTCCTGCTCGACGTCGAACGGTCCGACGCCGACGACACCGGGGCCGGCCTGTTCGACGAGAGCTTCTTCATGTACGGCGAGGACCTCGACTGGTGCTGTCGCATTCAGAAGGCCGGGTGGAAGATCTACTACACGCCCGAGACCCAGATCATCCATTACAAAGGCGAGAGCACAAAAAAGGGCGAACTGCGCTACATCAAGCTGTTCTACGGAGCGATGTTACGGTTTGCTGAAAAACACCTGCAAGATCGCTATTCGCGCCTGTTCGTGTGGTTGCTACATCTAAGCATCGTGGTACGCGCCGGCCTGACCGTCGTGGCGAATACATTCCGCCGCCTGGTCGCTCCGCTGCTCGATTTTTCGCTCGTCTTTGCGATGGTGTCGTTGCTCGGATTTCTTCGGTCGGCGCAAACGGAGCGCCTCTTCCCGCCCCTTTTTTACGGCCTGGTGGCTCCATCCTATGCCCTGGTCACCGTGGTGGCCATCGCCGCGCTGGGCGGCTATCGACGCAGCCGCGCCCACCGAACCGGCCCGGTATGGATCGGGGCGGGACTCGGCCTACTCGTCGTCTCGGCCCTGTCCTTTTTTGCCAAAGACATTGCCTTTTCGCGGGCCGTGGTGCTGGCCAGTTTTGTGCTCGTTGCGGGGGTGCTTTCGGCGCTCCGGATGGCCCGACGCCCGCGTCGTCTCGGCCCGCGACGGGCGGTGCTGGTGGGGCACGCCCTCGAAGCGCAACGGCTGCAAACCATGCTGACCGGCCACCCCCATCCTCCGTTTGAGTTGGTGGGCTACGTCGAACCGGAAGACCGCGCCGATTCCGTTTCGCTGCCCACCCTGCCGCGCCTCGGCACGCTCCGGCACCTGCGCGACCTGGTACGCCTGCGCCGCATCGACGACGTGGTCTTCGCCGCCGACGGCCTGTCGAACCGCCTGATCTTCCGCCTGATGCAGCAGTTGCGCGACCTCCCGGTGCAGTCCCGCATCCTGGCCGAGGGGCGCGAGCACGTCATCGGCAAGGCCTCCATCGATGACCTTTCGACGCCGTCGCTGATCGAAGCCGAGGCGGCCCTGGGAGCCCCCCGGAGCCGTTTGGCCCGACGAGCGTTTGAGGGGACGGTCGCGCTGGTTGGCCTGTTCCTGCACCCGCCCGTCTGGATGATGGGACGGCTGGCCGGTCGGGCCTCGTTCTGGGGGCGTTTAGCCGCACGCACGAAGCAATGGCCCGCCGTCCTGACCGGGCGTCGAGCCCTCGTCGGCTATCACCCGGACGACCCCTTCCAGCCGCCGCCCGAATGGGATCTGCACCCGGGCGTCTTTGCCGTCACCGACACCTTACCATCCCCTGCACCAACCGACGAAGAAATCAACCAGGCGTACTGGTTCTACGTGAGAAATCAGTCGGCCTTCTTAGATTGGACGCTGCTCATCCGGGCCGTCCGTATGTTGCGTTGATGATACTCCGTTTTATTCGTTGTCCGTTGTTGACACCGCTTGATTCCGTCAACAAGCAACCGACAACAGCAGGCATGTAGCGAATACAACCTAGAGACAACATGGCTAATACCCCTTCAAAATACCTGCTCGAATTCGAGAAGCCGCTGATCGAACTGGAACAAAAGCTCGACGAGATGCGCGCCGTCGATACAGGACGCACGGACGTGGATCTCTCCGAAGAGATCGCCGCCCTCGAACAGCGCGTCGAGGAGCTGCGCCTTTCGATCTACCGCAACCTGACGCGCTGGCAACGGGTGCAGATCGCGCGCCATCCGCTACGCCCCTACACCCTCGATTACATCGACGCGCTCACCGAAGGCTTCGTAGAAATGCGCGGCGACCGCCTCCACAGCGACGACCCGGCCATCGTCGCCGGCTTCGCTACGTTTCGCGGCGAGCGCTACGGCCATCGCGACCGCACCGTCATGGTGATCGGCCATCAGAAAGGGCGCGACACCAAGAGCCGCAAGTTCCGCCGGTTCGGGATGCCCAACCCGGAAGGCTACCGCAAAGCCCTGCGTTTGATGAAGCTGGCGGCCAAGTTCAACAAGCCTGTCATTACCCTGCTCGACACGCCGGGCGCGTATCCCGGCCTGGAAGCCGAAGAACATGGTCAGGGAGAGGCCATTGCGCGTAACCTGTTCGAGATGGCTCGCCTGCCCGTCCCTATCGTCGTCGTCGTTATCGGCGAGGGCGCTTCGGGAGGCGCACTCGGCATCGGCGTCGGCGACCGCGTACTGATGATGGAAAATGCCTGGTATTCGGTCATCGCTCCGGAGAGTTGTTCGCAGATTCTATGGCGTTCGTGGGATTACAAGGAAGAGGCGGCCCGGGCGCTGAAGCTGACCGCTCCCGATCTCATCCAGGTCGGCATCATCGACACCATCGTGCCGGAGCCCACCGGAGGAGCCCATCGCCATCCTCAGGCGGCCTTCACCGCCGTGGGCAACGCCATCGCCACGACGTTGAGCGAACTGGACGATATCCCCCCTGCCGATCTTCTCGACGCCCGCCTCAACAAGTTCGACCAGATGGGCGTCTATGAAGATCGGAGCGTGGAAGAGACCCCTCATCCCGTCGCACAAGAGGATGGATGAGACGGAACATGTAACCACGCATCGCCAACCGCTACCCTCATCAAGACCCCTCGCGGTCTTGCATCTCGTCTGAGCCTTCATGTATTGCTACCGTTATCAACACCGGGTACGCTATCGCGAGTGCGACCCCATGGGCGTTGTCTACCATGCCCATTATCTCGACTATTTCGAGGCAGCACGGACCGAAGCCCTGCGCGCCATGGGGCTGGCCTACAAAACGTTGGAAGCCCAGGGCATCAGCATGCCGGTAATCGATCTGGCCGTCCGGTACAAACGCCCGGCGTACTATGACGACACGCTTGAGATTACCACCTGCTTCACCGAAGTTCCTCGAACACGCGTACGCATCGACTACGAGGTCCGTCGCCTGGACGAACCGACCCTGCTGGTGGCAGGGCACGTCACCCTCTGCTTCGTCAACCGCGCCCTCAACCGGCCTACGAAAGCGCCGCCCCTGGTCCGCACCCTCTTCGAGCAGGTGTTGAACGATCAGCCCGTGGCCGCCCCCTCCACCTGACAACGCTCCCCCCTCGACCCGAACACCCATGCCCAACGTAGCCCGCACCACGCTCCCGCCCTACCTCACGTTCGCCGACCTTGACGGCATCATCGGCCATGCCCTCGCCGAGGACGTCGGCCCCGGCGACGTGACGACGCTTGCAACGATCCCCCCCGACACCACGGCAGAAGCGCGCTTCCTGGCCAAAAAAGACGGCGTGCTGGCCGGGCTCCTGGTGGCCGAACGGGTCTTTGCCGCCGTCGATCCATCCCTTCAGATGGAATGGACGTACCAGGACGGCGACGCCGTACGTCGCGGAACGATCTTCGGTACCGCACGCGGGCGAGCCCACAGCATCCTGACGGCGGAACGACTGGCCCTCAACCTGCTGCAGCGCATGAGCGGCATCGCAACGGCTACGCGCCGGATGGTGGAAGCCATCCAACCCTATTCGGCCCGCCTCCTCGACACGCGCAAAACAGCCCCCTGCCTCCGCCTGCTCGACAAGTGGGCCGTCCGCCTGGGAGGCGGCGAAAATCACCGGCTCGGCCTCTTCGACATGATTCTCATCAAGGACAACCACATCGCCGCCGCCGGGGGCATTCGTGAGGCCGTCCTGGCCGCTCAGCGGTATCGCGAGGTGGAGAACATCGACCTATACATTGAGATTGAAACCCAGACGCTCGACGACGTGCGCACCGTGCTGGAGGTCGGAAGTATCGACGTGATCTTGCTCGACAACATGGTGCGTGTGCAACCCGACGGGTTCATCGACACCGCGATGCTGGAAGAAGCCGTCGCGCTGATCAACGGGCAGGTGGCTACCGAAGCCTCGGGCAACGTCACGCTCGACACGGTGCCTGCTATCGCGGCGACGGGCGTTGATTATATTTCCTGCGGCGCGCTCACGCATTCCACCCACGCCCTCGATCTCTCGCTGAAAATAGACCTGAGATAAAGCTACAGATAACCTGTATTGACGTCGTATGCGCATTCAAGACATTATGCACTATCCGGTCGTCACGGCGGAACCCGATATGCTGCTCACGGCGGCGTATCGGTTGATGCAGGAGCACGACATTCGCCACCTCCCGGTGCTGAAGAACGACCGCCTCGTCGGCATCGTGACGGATCGCGACCTGCGCTTTCTCACCCGCCGGCTCGATACCACCCCGTTTAATCCGGAAGATCGAGTGGACCACCTGATGACGGCCTATCCGATCACAGCGGGACCGTTCGACCCGGTCGAAGAAGCGGCCCGCTTGATGCGCGAGCGCAAGATCGGCTGCCTGCCCATCCTCGACCGCGACACGCTCGTCGGCATTGTGACCGTGACGGATCTGCTCGACGCCATCATCGACCTGACCGGAGCCGAAAAACCCAGCGGACGCCTCTCCATCGCGCTCGACGACACGCCCGGCCTGATCGCCCGCGTGACCGCTTTCATGGCCGAGCACAACGTACACATCCATTCGGTGCTTACCTATCCGGGCGAGGATAAAACCCGCCTCATTCTCCGCGTCGGCACGCTCAACACACACGCCCTTGCCGATGCGCTTCGCGAGAAAGGCTTCGACGTGATCTGGCCCACACAAATGCCGGATGTATAAAAAGAGCAAGGCCCTCGGGCTCCATCTCTACGGCCACCGTTCACGTTTTCCGCTCCACACCTGACGCTTTATGAAAACGTCCGTCGTCTATCATCCTGACTATCAGGCGTACAACTTCGGCCCAGAGCACCCGTTTAGTCCGCTGCGGCTGGCGATGTTGCTGGAGTTGCTCGATGCTCTGGACCGGCTCCCGGCGTGGGTCGAGCCGGACCTTGCAACACGCGACGACGTGCTGGCGGTGCATAGCGAGGCCCTGGTGGCGCACGTAGAAGCTGCCTCGAAGGGCACGCCGAATCCCGAGGCCCGGTATCACGGCCTCGGCACGACGGACGTGCCCGTCTTTGCAGGGATGGACGAGGTGTCGCGCAGGCTCGTGGGCGGCACGCTCCACGCGGCACGCCTGATCGCTTCCGGCCAGGCACGTCGGGTGCTGCAACTCGGCGGCGGGCTGCACCATGCGCAACGGGCGCTCGCTTCCGGCTTCTGTGTTTATAACGACCTGGCCGTTGCCATCCACTACTTGCGGCAGCAGGGCCTGCGCGTGGCCTACCTCGACATCGACGTGCACCACGGCGACGGCGTACAGTCGATCCACTACACCGACCGCGACGTGCTCACGATCAGCCTCCACGAGTCGGGGCGCTACCTGTTTCCCGGCACGGGCAACGTGCACGAACTGGGTGAGGACGACGGCAAAGGCTTCAAACTGAACGTACCGTTGGAGCCGTTCACGGAAGGTGATAGTTATCTGGAAACCTTTGAGCGCGTCGTTCCGCACGCCTTATCGATGGTGCAGCCCGATGTGCTGGTGGTACAATGCGGAGCCGACGCCCACGCCGCCGACCCGCTGGCGCATCTGTTGCTCACCTCCTATACCTACGAGCAGCTCTTCCGTCGCATCCTGGCCCTGGCCGACGAGCACACGCAGGGTCGCGCCGTGCTCACCCTGGGCGGCGGCTACGACCTCGACGCCACCGTCCGTGTCTGGGCCATGCTCGCGCTCCTCGTTCAAGGTTGTGACCTTCCGGATCCGTTACCTGCCGACTGGCGGGCACGATGGGAACAGCGCCTGGGGCATCCGCTCACGCCCACCCTCCACGATACCAAGGTTACCTTTTCCATCGAGCGAAAAGCATCCATCGAACACCAGAACCGGCATGTGAGCAAACGCTTGCTGGAGATGGCGGCCCCGTTCTGGTATTGAACGACCCCTGCTCCGGGGATGCGTGCAGGAAAAACACACAGAGCGACAACCAACTCCCGAAAAGATCCATCGTGCTCCGCATCAACGAAGATCGTTTCCGCACCCACTTCGACGCCCTCACACGGATCGGGGCTACCGACGCCGGGGGACTCTCGCGTCCCACGTTCAGCCCCTCGCACCTTGGAGCACGTCGCTGCTTCCGCGACCTCATTGAAGCCGCCGGGCTGGTATGCCGGATCGACGGCGCGGGCAACCATTCCGCCGTGCTCACCTGTAACAACGCAGAAGCTCCCACGCTGCTCCTCGGCTCCCACCTCGATTCTGTGCCCGACGGAGGCCGCTTCGACGGAACACTGGGTGTGGCGGCTGCACTGGAAGTGCTCCTGACCATCAAAGACGCCGCCATCCTGCTCCCCATCCACCTGGAAGTCATCGATTTCACCGACGAAGAAGGGACCTACATCGGGCTACTGGGAAGCCGGGCGCTCGCCGGAGCACTGCAACCACAAGATCTGGAGCATCCCCAAGGGAAGAAAGATGCCTTCGAAGCGGGCCTGCGCCGTGCCGGGCTGACCAAGGCCGGAATCCTCTCCGCGGCACGCCAACCTGAAACCCTGGCCGGCTACCTGGAACTCCACATCGAACAGGGGCGGCACCTGGAAGCATCGCGCATCGACATCGGCGTAGTAACCAGTATCGTCGGGATTGCCTGGTATCACGTCGCCTTCGTGGGCCGCGCCGACCACGCCGGTACGACGCCCATGGAGCACCGGCTGGACGCCGCGCAGGGAGCCTCCGCCTTCACCCTGGCTGCGCACCGCGTCGTGACGGAGCACTTTCCTATCTGTGTCGCCAACATCGGCGAGATGACCTTCGTGCCGGGTGCGTTCAACATCGTACCCGAAACCGTCACCGCGCACCTGGAGATTCGCGCCCCAGAGTCCTCTGAAGGAGAACGCCTGGAAGCCGCCATACACCGGGAAGCGGAAAAGGCGGCAGCATCCTTTGGCCTTAAAGTGAACCTTCAGCGGCTCGAAGCCATCGCTCCGGCCCCGATGGACGACCGCGTGCAACGAGCCCTCCGGGATAGCGCCGAACGGCTGGGGTTGTCGCATCGCTCTTTTCCCTCCGGTGCCGGGCACGATGCACAATCGCTGGCGCGGGTATGCCCGGCTGGGATGCTCTTCGTACCATCGGTCGGCGGCTTTAGTCATTCGTCACGGGAATACACGAAATGGGAGGATTGTGTACACGGCGCTAACACGCTGCTACACGCTGCATTGACCCTGGCGACCTGACCACCCCACCGTTTTTTCAACCTACGTTGTGCCTCCCTTGGGTTGAAACGACGAATCGGGGAGACGACGAATGGAGGAGCGGTTTCCCGCTTATTTGTTCGTCGTTTCCTCGTCTCGCCCTCTCCTCGTTTCCACGTTGGGGCCGAAGGGCACAACGTGAGTATATTTATTCTGCAACCATCGGAAAAATATTATTGGGAAGCGTTATATTGGCGGCAGACGTATCAGGTCACATACCCGGCCGTCAGCACGGCCATATGTATTAATAGTTGTATTTCAGGTTATGTTTTTTGCCTCAACACGTCTATAGAGGTAAAGAGCAAAGTGGTTCGGCTCATCGTTCGGTAGAGGTCATCACAGGGTTCAATTATTTCGGTGGAATACCATGGCAAAAGCATTTGTCACGGGGGCGAACGGGTTTATCGGCTCCCATCTCGTTCGCGAATTGCTCCGTCGCGGCTATGAGGTCAACGGGCTGGTTCGACATACCAGCGACATCTCCTCCCTCCGGGGATTACCGATAGCCCTCTACACCGGCGATGTGCGAGAACCGGAGACGCTGGTCGCGCCGATGAAAGGGGTGGATTACGTCTTTCACCTGGCGGCGGAACTGATGGTCACCAGCCGGGATGCCTTTGAAGAGGCAAACACCCGGGGCACCCTCAACGTGCTGGAAGCGGCGGAAGCCCATGCCGGGAATCCCTTGAAACGCTTCCTCCTGGTATCGAGCCAGGCGGCTGCCGGACCGGGTCAGGATCCTTCGCCTGTAGACGAGACCAAAACACCCGACCCCATTTCCTGGTACGGCAGTTCCAAGAAACAAGCCGAGGACGCCGCCCATCGCTTTGCCGACCGCCTGCCGGTGACCATCGTGCGCCCTTCGTCGGTCTATGGCGAACACGAGCGTGACATCAGCCAGGTGTTCGGCGTGGTGGCGTCGCGGCTGCACCCCATCCTGGGCATCCGGAAAAAATACGTCGTGATGGTCTACGTGGGCGACCTGGTTCGCGGCATCGTGGACGCCGCCGAGAGCGGTAACACGGTAGGCGAGACGTATTTCCTCAACCACCCCGAAGCCTTGACCTCCGGGGACGTCGTCCGAACGATTGCAAAGGCGATGGGCAAACCGTTCGGGCTGCCCCTTCCGGTCCCCACGTTTGTGATCGGCCTGATGGCACCGCTCGGCGAACTGGTCTATCACGTCACACGCAACCGCCCGCAGATGACGCGAGACAAGGCCCGCGAAGTGGGGCAACGGTTCTGGGTCGCCGACCCGTCGAAAGCCAGGCGTGACTTCGGGTGGGAGGCGAACCTGTCGTTGCTGGACGGGATGAAGAAAACTATTCCTTTCTTCCGGGCTGAACGGGCCAGGATAAAAGCCCTGGAAGGTGAGGGGGGCCTGATGCTGTGGTTGAAGCACATCATCGTCGCCATGCTCATCGGGACGATGATCGAGACCACGTCCAAAATCGGACAGTTCTACACGTTCGACCCGCTATGGGGCATCATACCCACCATCATCGGCATGTTCGGGATCGGGCTGGGCACCGTAGCTATGGCGTTCAGGAAGCGAAGCAGTCTGCTCGCGTTCATGGTAGGCACGGTCGCGGCGACCGGTGTAGAGATCCTGAATCAGTTCAAATTGATCCCGTTTTTTTACTGGGAATTTGCCGAGGGCTGGCCGCTCGGTATCACGAATCCGTGGGTTCGATCTATCCTGTTGAGCCTGGCAGCCGGCGTCGTCGTTCTGCTGACCAGCGCAGTCATGCGAGCGCTCTATAAACGTCGCCTGCGCCTCGGCTAAAGGCACCGCTTCCGCATGGTGTTACCTCCTCCCACGCCCTTCATGCTACGAGTCTATCATGCATCCTCTCTTTCAAAAACTCGCACGGGTTACCGAGGAATTCGACGAGGTCGAGGAACGGAGCCCGGATTTTATTTCGGTCCTGAAGCTGATCTGGCACTCCGTCCGCTCGTTTTTCAAAGAACGCCCCGGCCAGATCATCGGCTCGGCCTTCATCTTGATCATGCTATGGGGCGCGCACGGTAAGTTTGAACTGTTCCAGTTCGTCTGGAAAGACTGGAAAGGACCCGGCATCTACCTGTACGAAGGCACTCGTCCTGCCTTGATACCAGGCATTCCCTGGGATTACGAGTTGATCGCGTTCTGGGTCGGCGCGCTGCTGCTCGTCGTCATTCCCATCGTGATCATCAAGTGGGGGTTCAAACAGCCCCTCTCCGACTACGGACTCGGCTGGCCCCGTAAAGGCAAGCGCGCGCTGGCGTTCTGGACCTTCATCACTCTGACGGCCATCAGCCTGCCTGCCTTTTATATGGGCACGTCGGATCCCGGCATGCAGGCCACGTATCCCTTCTACCGGCCCTTTTCGAGCACCGGCGCGTTCCTCCTGTATGAACTCACCTATCTCCCGTTCTTCATCGCCATCGAGTTCATCTTCAGAGGCTACCTGCTCTTCGGATTGGCGGGCGTACGCGACGACGAAATCCGACAGACCGGCGGCGGCTTTCCGGGCGTATTCTATTTTCACCGGTATGCGCTGCTGATTCAGATGCTCGCCTACACGGCCTGGCACCTGGGCAAACCGATCCCGGAGCTATGGGGCACCCTCATCTGGGGGCTCGCCGCCGGAGCGACGGCCTATGCCGTCCGGTCCATCTGGCCCATCATCGCGTCGCACTGGCTGTTGAACGTCTTCCTGGATGCCGTCATCCTGATCAAGAACGACATGTCTCCCTTCTAACCGTAGACGAAGAGCCTTCGACCCTTGGCTGCTGACGACGCCCTCGCCAACCTGTTGCTCCGCTGTGAGCAAGACGACCTGACATCCGGAGGGTACGAGCCGGTGGCTTCTTTTTCTGCCGAAGGCCGGGACGTGTTCGTCGTCAGCGACCTGCACCTGGCGGAAGGCATCGCTGCGGACGGCCGGTATGCCGGCACTGAAAACTTCTTTGTCGACGCCGCCTTTGCGCGCTTTCTGCACCATGTGAAGAGCCGGATGGCCCAGGGACGCCCGTCGCTGCTCATCATCAACGGCGACTTCGTCGACTTCATGCGCATCCGGCACGTGCCGCGCGAAGGCGACCTGGCCGACTGGTCACAGCTTCTAATCCGGCTCGGTATGCCCCGACCAATCGACGTCTTGCGCGCCTCCATCTCGAAGAAAGAAGTGCAACACGGACTCAAAACGCACGACTATAAATCGGTGTGGAAGCTGGCCCGGTGCATCGAAGGCCACTCGGCCTTTTTCGACGCGCTGGCCGACTGGGTGGCGGCAGGCCATCACCTCGTCATCGTGCGGGGGAACCACGACCTCGAATGGTACTGGCTGGCCGTCCGCAATTACGTGCGGCTCGTGCTCGCCGAGCGTATCGCATCCAGCATGGCATCGAGCGTTGAAGACGCCCTGCAGCAGGTGGTTTTTCCTTCCCTTCGGTTCGTGCAGGAGGCAGCGGTGATCGACAATACGTTGTACGTCGAGCATGGTCACCGATACGATAAGTTCACGGCGGTGCTCGGCGATCCCGTGCTGAAAAACGGGGAGGAGTTGAACATTCCGTTCGGTTCGTTCTTCAATCGATATCTGATCAACCACGTCGAACTGGTCTATCCCTACTTCGACAACCTTCGCCCCCGAGAAAACCTCCTCCCCGTTCTGATCAGAGAACGATTTTTCCTGGCCCTTCGCCTGATGTTTCAACACGTGCCTTTTGCCCTCAAAATCATTCCCAAGCGGTACTATCGCTATCTCTTCGGGCAGGTGTTGGTGCTGGCGCTGGCGGTGGGCCTCCCTGTCGGCATCATGCTGTATCAGGTGGTCGATATCCTGGCTCCCCTTTTTACGGCTGCAAGCCCGCCTTCGGACGGTTCGCCGGTGGGCTCGTTTCTTCAGGAACAGGGAGGACGTTTGCTCACCAGCACGATATGGCTCATCGCCTCCTATTTCCTGTCGCGCCTGGTAGCCTACCTTCAGTTGAAATCCCCCGACAGCCTCGCTCGTTTTGCCCGGAAACAATTCGAAACACATCCTACCTATCGATTCATCACGTTCGGGCATACCCACACGGCCGACCAGTTTGAGAATGCAGGCCGCTGGTTCTACAACACGGGCACCTGGGTGCCGGTGATAGAAGTGCCCACCGCAGCGGTCCGCCTGGATAAGACCTATACGTTTCTACACCTGCGCCGGGATGCGTCCGGCCGGCTCGTGCCCGGCGTCGTCCGGCGATGGCACGATGCCTCCGGGCAGACGGAACCGTTGATTCTCATCAAGCACAAGCAGCAGGATTAGGGAGTAGTCATTGCCGGGGCATCGCGTGTATCACCTCCGGCGCGGCATCGAACGATCCGAACGTGCCAGAGCGCCAGGTTTCGACACCCTTCGACCGTGCCTTGCCTGCCGGTTTCGTATATTTGGGGACGGCCCTCGAGTTTTTCACTCTCCTCCACCATGATCTGCGTGTCTATGCAGTACGGCTACGACGTGTTGTGACAGACTCACTGCTGCACTAGACCGTTATGTTACAAGAACAAAGTCGATTTTTTCAGCGCCTGCTGTTTTTCGCCGACTGTCTTCTCGTGGCCGTCGGCTGGATTCTGGCCTATTATTTCCGTTTTGAGGTCCTGGTCACCTGGCCGGTGCCCCTGCCCGAGTGGGTACCGCCGGCACGCTACCTGAGCTTTCTGCCCTGGATCGTGATCGTGTCGGCGTTCGTGTTCTGGGCGTCGGGACTCTATGCACCGGATCGGGCGCAGCGCCTGACGCGTCTCGTCTTCAGCGTGGCGAAGGCCGTCACGCTGGAGATGCTGGTGGTGACGGCTTCGCTGTCGTTCTACCGCGCGCTGTATTTCTCCCGCCTGACCGTCCTCCTCTTCGGCATCATCACGCCTACGTTGATGGTGGTGCTACGCATCGTCCTCTACTTCTACCTGCGCCAGGCCCGGCAGCAGGGCAAAAACCTCCGGCGCGTGTTGATTGTCGGAGCCGGGGTGGCGGGCCGCCGGCTCGAACGTTCCTTCAAACTCTATCCGTGGATGGGCTTCGAGGTCGTCGGCTTCCTGGACGACCGCAAGACCGACACCCCCGACGTGCTGGGCACCGTCGACGACGTGATCACCGTCGTGGATCGCTTTGAAGAAACCAAACCCATCGACTACGTCTACATCGCCCTGCCGCTGGCGGCGGCAGCACGCATCGAGTACCTGCTCGACGCCTTTTCGACCCGCCTCGTCCACGTCTGCCTCGTCCCCGATCTGCTCCAGTACGACATCATCAACAGCCGCATCACCGACGTAGACGGCCTGCCGGTGATCCACCTGATCGATGAAGCGCCCATCGAATTCCGCCGGATCATCAAGCGCGTCATGGACCTTGCGTTCTCCGCATTTTTCCTGATCCTGGTGTCGCCGTTGATGCTGCTGATTGCCCTGGCCGTGAAGCTCTCCTCCGCGGGGCCGGTGTTCTACCGGCAGGAGCGGATGAGCTTGAACGGGCAAACGTTCAAGATGCTCAAGTTTCGGTCGATGCCGGTCGATGCCGAGGCTGCAACGGGGGCGGTCTGGGCCAAGCCCGGCGAAGACCGCGCCACGCCGGTCGGCCGCTTCCTGCGCCGGACCTCGCTCGACGAACTGCCCCAGTTTATCAACGTGCTCAAAGGCAATATGTCGGTCGTCGGTCCGCGCCCGGAGCGGCCCGTTTTCATCGAACAATTCCGGGATCGCGTACCGCGCTACATGCTGCGCCACAAGATGAAAGCGGGTATCACGGGCTGGGCCCAGGTCAACGGCTGGCGCGGAAACACGTCCATCGAAAAACGCATCCAGTACGACCTCTACTACATCCAGAACTGGTCTCTCAGCCTCGACTTCAAGATCATGCTAATGACCCTCTGGAAAGGGTTCGTCAACAAAAATGCCTATTGAGGGATGTGTTGCCATACTGCCGATGCGTGCACGCAGATATGCTATCATGACCTCGACGTGTAGCGGCACGGGCAATGCCTTCGAACATCGCGCGTCGTTCGCTCCCGGAACTCGAAACACAACGCATCATTGCTCAGCGACTCGGCTACTTAAACGAGGAAACGACGCAAGCGGTACGGCGTGAAACTGACCCGGAAACCGCATACTCCTTCCCCTGATCCGCCCTCTCAGACATTGACCTCCCTCTTCCCGCCTACCTTCACCCGCACCCCTCGTCCATGATTCAACTCCAAAACATAGCGCTGGCCTTTGGCGGACAGGTGATCCTCGACGGGCTGACGTGGACGATCAGGCCGGGGCAGCGGATCGGGCTCATCGGGCCGAACGGCGCGGGGAAAACGACGCTCCTGCGCGTGATTGCCGGGCACCAGACGCTCGACGAAGGTACCCTGTCGAAATCGGGCGGCCTGACGGTGGGGTATCTGGCGCAGGACGCCCAGGAAATCGCCTCGGAGCGCACCGTCCTGGATGAGGCCATGCAAGCCTTCGACGAGGTGCTGGCCCTCCAGGAGGAAGAACACCGCATCACGCAGGCGCTGGCGAAAGAGCCGGATCACGCCGGTACGACGTACCAGAAACTCCTGCACCATCTGGATCGCGTGCACGCCGCACTCGTCGCGAAGGAGACGCACCTGATCCGCCCAAAAACCGAAGCGGTGCTCACCGGCCTGGGCTTCGAACCGGACGAACTCGACCGCCCCGTTCAGACCTTCTCCGGCGGCTGGCGCATGCGGATTGCCCTCGCCCAGATCCTGCTCCGCCGACCCGACGTGCTCCTGCTCGACGAGCCGACCAACCACCTCGACATCGTCAGCATCGACTGGCTCGAAGGCTACCTCAAGGGCTACCCCGGCACCGTCGTCATCGTCTCGCACGACCGCTACTTCCTCGACCGCATGGTGACGACCATCGCCGAACTGGCCGCCGGGCAGATTACGGATTACGCGGGCAACTACACCTTTTACCTGAACGAACGCGCCAAACAACGCGAACTCCAGCAGGCCGCCTACCTGAACCAGCAAATAAAGATCGCCCAGACCGAACGGTTCATCGAGCGCTTTCGCTACAAAGCCTCGAAGGCCCGGCAGGTGCAGAGCCGGATCAAGCAGTTAGAAAAAATGGAGCGGCTGGCCCCGGCTTCTTCCGACGACGCACACATCGCCATTCGTTTTCCCGAACCGCGCCGATCCGGACGCATGGTGCTGCAGCTCTCGACGTTCTCGAAGACCTACGACACCCCCGACGGCCCGATCCGTGTGTTCGACCGTGCCGACTCGCTCGCCGTCGAACGCGGCGACAAAATCGCCCTGATCGGCAAGAACGGGGCAGGCAAATCGACGCTGGCGCGCATGCTCTACGACACCGAGCCGTTCGAGGGTACCCGCGAGGTCGGCCACCACGTCGATATTACGTTCTTCGCACAGCACCAGGCCGAATCGTTGAACCCGAAACACACCGTGCTTGGATCTCTCCAGGCTATCGCGCGCGGCCAGACCGACACCGAACTCCGCTCGATCCTCGGCGCCTTCCTGTTCACGGGCGACGAGGTATTCAAGCGGGTCAGCGTGCTTTCGGGCGGCGAGAAAAGCCGCGTGGCGCTGGCCCGCACCCTCCTCCACCCCGCCAACTTCCTCATCCTCGACGAACCGACCAACCACCTCGACATCCAGTCGATCAACGTGCTCATCGAAGCGCTGAAGCAATACACGGGGTCGTTCGTCGTTGTCAGCCACGACCGGCATTTTCTGGACCAGGTCGTCAACAAGGTGTGGTACGTGGGAGACGGACGCGTCCGCGAATACCAGGGGACCTATTCCGAATACCAGTGGTCCCTCCAGCACGGCACGGCCAGCCGGCTCGCCCGGGCCACGGAAGAAACGGAACCCGAGACGCCGTCGCCCGCCAATGGCCGGGAAGCCGCGCTCCAGCGCACTGGAGGACCAAAAACCAGGGAGCAAAAACGCCGTGAAGCCGAGGAACGCAACCGCGCCTACCGCGCCCTCCAGGAAGGCTTGGACGGCGACTACAGCCTGCTGACGACGTACCAGCTCCAGAAGCTCTACGAACAGACCGAAACCGCCATCCTCGAAAAAGAAGAACGAAAAGTCGAGATCGAAGCCGCCCTCGGCAACCCTACCCTCTACGCGGATGGCGACCGAGCCCGCACCCTCACGGCCTCCTACGACGCCGTTAAAGAAGAACTCACTGCGCTCTATACCACGTGGGAAGCCCTCGCCGACCACCTGGCGGCATAACACCATGAACTCCTCACCTAACCTTCAACCCGGCTACGCAACGCCCTGATACCAACGGCGTATCTATTCATCCTCCCTCGCTTCTCCCTCCAGCCGAGAGGTCGCTTATGACGACGCTCAAACAGCACCACCCCCTCCTCGTCTTCGGCCTGGCGCTGAGTACTATTTACCCCGTCGCTCTTCTCATCGCGAGCGGCGTTTCCCGCTTCGAGCAACCCCACCTGCTCGCCGCCGCCCTGACGCTGGATGTGACGATCGTGGTGCCGTTGCTCTATTACGTGCTGCTCGTCCGGCGCAACGGGTGGCCGCTGATCACGGTGGCTCCCGTCTTCCTGCTCAGCCTGGTAGCCGCTTCGTTCATCATCCCCCGGGATCACCAGGAGTTGCTTACCCTCCTGCAATACCTGGCCGCCCCCCTCGAATTGCTGCTGCTGGGCTACGTGGGCATCCGCATCGCGCGGACGGCTCGCCGTTTTCGTACGACTTCGGGGGATCTGGACGTGATGATCCGCTTGCAGGAGAGCCTGCGTGAAACGTTGCATGTGCCGACGGCGGCAAACGTGCTGGCCTTCGAAATCGGCCTCATCTACTATGCCCTCTTTTCGTGGCGCGCGCCTCGGCCCGACGAACCGAAACATTTTACCTTTTCCTATCACAAAAAGAACGGTTACATCACCGTAGTGGCCGGAATCATGGTCGCTATGCTCATTGAATTGATCGGTCTGCACCTGCTGTTGCTCTGGTGGAACCCGACCGTCGCCTGGATCGCTTCGGCGCTGACCCTATACGGCATCCTCTGGCTGCTGGGCGATGTGCAGGCCGTCCGCCTGCGCCCGATACGGATCGAAGAGGAGGCCCTGCTCATACGAATCGGCCTGCGTTGGACTATCCGAGTACCTTTCGAAGCAATCACCTGGGTCCGCCCGGTCGAGGGGAAACCGGTAGTACGAAAGACGCCGGGCTACCTGGCCGCCCTCGTGCTCGGCACGCCGCACTACCTGATCAAACTAAAAACGCCCATCGTGGCACACGGCTTGTATGGAATCCGAAAACAGGTTTCCCTGATCGGCCTGGCCCTGGACGATACCGCTTCGTTTGAGGCCGCGCTTAAGCGCCGATACGCGGGGTGGAAACAGGAAAACAACGTGATTGATGGATCATGAACGGCTGCATGTCTTTGCCGGCTAGCTCATATTCACCCTCTCATCGCTGGAACCGGATGCGTCGATTGGCGCTTTTGCTGGTGATGGCGGTATGTGCGACCGCTACGGCGCGCGCGCAGATCGACCGGTTGCCCCATCCTGATACGACCCGCGGCAATTTCTTCGGCGTCGCCGTCTCGATTGACGACAACCGCGCCCTGGTCGGTGCCAGCAGTGAAGACACCTGTGGAGCCAACTCGGGGGCCGCCTATATCTTCGAGCACGACGCGGCGACCAACCTGTGGACCGAAGTGGCCCGCCTCGTCCCCAACACGTGTCACCCCGGCGAATTCTTCGGGCGCTCGGTGTCACTCAGCGGCGACCGCGCGCTCGTGGCGGCCTCCGCCGAGTTTTTTGCCATGCGAACCCCGAACGCCGCCTACGTCTTCGAACGCGACTCGACCGGCACCTGGAACCAGGTGGCCCGGCTGAAAGCAAACACCGAGGAAGAAGAAGGCCCCTTTGCAGCCTCCGTCTCGCTCGACGGACACCGCGCCCTCATTACCACCTGGGGCGATCCTTCAGGCGGACGCTACGGCGGAGCGGCCTACATCTTCGAATGTGACCCCGCCACCGGCGCGTGGCACCGGACGGCCCGCCTCACCGGCAGCGGCGGCCTTCAGACCGGCATCTTCGGAGGACCCGCCGCGCTCGACGGCGACCGGCTCGTCGTGGCGGCTTCGGGCTACTTCCGCCACTCGCCGGGATCCATTTACATCTTCGAGCGCGACAGCACGACGGCCCGGTGGCACGAAGCCGCCCGCTTCGGCGATATCGACGACTTTTTCATCTCGGTAGACATCGAAGGCGAGCGGGTGCTGGTAGGCGAGAGCAAGGACGGAAAAAAGAAAGCCGGACTGGCTACCCTCTACGAACGCACGGCAAACGGGACGTGGCATAAGGCCGCCACGCTGCGCCCCCCGACGCCCTACGACCACGGCGCGTTCGGCTCGGAAATATCGCTCGCCGGGAATCGGGCACTGATCGCCGGCTACGATGAGCAGTTGCAGATGAATTTCAACATCGACCGGGTGGTCTACATCTTCGAATACGACCCCGCCGCCGACACCTGGACCTATCAAAACATCGTCGATATCGGCGAGGTAGCGTTTGGCACCGCCGTGGACCTCGACGGCAAGATAGCACTCATCGGCCACGCGTCGGGAAATCAACCCGGGGCCGCCTACGTCGTCCGTCTTAAGTAACCAGGCTGCCCTTACGTCCGGTTGCGTGAGCCGCCCCTGTGATCGAACAGGTTCATTTTGTAGCTTTGCCCGTCTACCTGATCGATCATCTCCTTCTGATCGATCATCTCCTTACCCACTCAACGTTTTCAGGGTATGCGCCGTCTTGTTGCCTCGTGCTGGATTCTGCTCTTGGTCATCCTCTGGCTGCCGGGGTGCGCCTCGACCGACCTCGCATCGTCGTCATCCACAGCGCCGGGCTACACCCGCTCGGCGGATCACTATCTGGGCCTGCCTGACGCCGACGCCCTGGCCGCCTACCTCCGCGCCGACTCGGACGCCGGACCGCTCGTCAGTGCCCATCGTGGGGGACCCATGCCCGCCTACCCCGAGAACGCCCTCGAAACGTTCGAACATACATTGCGCTACACGCCCGCCCTCATCGAGTGCGATGTGCGCATGACCCGCGACAGTGTGCTCGTGTTGATGCACGACGATACCCTCGACCGCACCACGACGGGCCGGGGAGCCGTCGCCGCGCACCGCTTCGCCGACCTGCGCACGCTTTTGCTGGTTGACAACCTGGGCATCAGGACCCCTTTTCGCATCCCCACACTGGATGAAACGCTGGCCTGGGCCGAAGGACGCGCC
>JBHHWM010000071.1:0-18927 GCA_046756545.1 Rhodothermales bacterium
GTCTGGGGCGATGGATGCATCACGGCTATATTCATCCGTCGGCGGCGAGCCTGGGGGTAGCTCTGTGCCGACAGGTGCCCGGCCTGGGTCGCTGGCTGATTAGAAAGACGCGCAGCGCCGTGTGAGGCGGATCGGTGTTGGATATGAACACCAGTATCCAGACCTTCAGTTTGCGCTACACGCCCAGACCCCCACTCTCCCTATCCGTTTCACCTTTGGGGTTTCCGTTCATGTTGAAAGTGGCTATACTTGCCCCGGAGGTGTTCTTCGAGCCGCTATCCTTTCATCCATTGACCACCGACTCTTCTCCATATCATCGGGCTGTGAAACGCCGTCGCTCTGAGTTCCGGTGGGCGGTGTTTGTACTCTGGCTCTTTGTGCTCCCTCTGGATGGCCGGGCGCAGTCGTCGCCGCCGTCTAATGATCCGTATCGCTTCATCGAGTGGTCGATCCAGGATGTGAAAGCTATAGCGAGGGGCGTCCCTTCAAAGTATTCGCTCTACGCCGCCGCCGGAATGGGAGGCGCTCTGTTAACGCTTTCGTGGCAGGACGACAACCTGACGGACGGCGCGATAGATCTGGCCGAAGGGACCAATTCGAAGGTGCGACGGGTGGTCAACGAGATAGGCAACGTCAAGGCGGTGCGGCCCATGGCGTTGCTCCTTTTTCTGGGATCGCTGACCTCCAGCAGTCGCCGGTTTCAGGATGCGGCGTTCACGTCGCTCGAAGCCGTCGTTTTTTCCAACCTGCTCACCAACACCTTGAAGAGCGTGGTGGGGCGGGCTCGGCCGTACCAGGACAGGGGCGCGCAGACCTTCCGGCCCCTCTCGGGTGACAAGTCGTTTCCCTCCGGGCACGCCACGACGGTGTTTGCCTTCACCACCCCCTGGCTCCTCTATTACTCGAACGTGCCCACCTACGGGCTTTTCATTCTCGGAATCGGGACGGCTTTTATGCGCATGGCCGATAATGCACACTGGTTTACCGACGTCCTGGTAGGGGGAGGGATCGGGTTCACCACGGCGTATATGCTCACCCGGCGGCATCAGCGGCGAGCCGGAACTATCTCGGTGACGCCGGTGCTGGCCGACGGGCAGGGCGGGCTCTTCGTGCGCGTGCGGTTATAGAGGCCGCCGCCTCATCGTTGGGCGGCACGGTGCAACCGGTCCATCAGGGCGCGTCCCAGTCCTTCGGGGGCTACGCGCTGGCAGAAAATCGTCCGTACCCCGGCGGCGTCGCAGCGCCGGAAAAAGTCGAACAGGTCGTAGGCGTAGTGCTCGACCGTTGCGCAGCGCGCCGACAGGCCGAAGGCATCCGGCCCTACGGGGGCGAGTCCGATGAACGCGGCATCGGGACCGGGGACGGCCTCCTCCGGGGCCGTCACGAGCTGAACTCGGGCACGCGGCGCATAGTGCCGGTAGCGGGTACCGGGGCTTCGGGCCGGTTCATGGGCGGCCTGGCTGACCGTCTGCACCTCCGGAAACAGCATACGTAACTGCTCAACGGTGATGACGCCTGTTCGCAGCACGACGGGTGCCGGAGCCGTGCAATCGACGACGGTCGATTCCAGCCCGGCTTCCGAACGGTCACCCTTCAGAATGCAGGCGATACGCCCGTCGAGGTCGGCGTGGACCGCCTGCCAGGTGGTAGGACTGGGACGCCCCGACCGATTGGCTGAAGGTGCGGCCACGGGACCGCCGCACGCCTCCAGGAACGCCTGCGCGACCGGGTGCCGGGGCATCCGCACACCGACGGTGTCGAGGCCCCCCGTGACCACGCCCGGCACGGCGGATGTTTTGGGAAGGATGAGGGTTAGAGGACCTGGAAAGAAGGAGGTGATGAGCTTCCGGGCCGAGGGAGACACCTCCGAGGCTACCCGCGTGATCTGGTCGAGGTGGGCGATATGCACGATGAGGGGATTATCGGTCGGACGGCCCTTCGCCTCGAAAAGGTGGCGGACCGCCTCCGCGTTGAAGGCGTCGGCACCGAGGCCGTAGACCGTCTCGGTTGGAAAAGCAACGACTTCACCGGCACGTAGGAGCGCCGCCGCTTCGTTCGGGGATGTGGTGAGCAGGGTATGCACGGGCTTTCGGAACAGGTCATGTCGAAGAATCCTCTAACCAACAAGCCTGCACCTTCGTTGCCCGCAGGGTGTAAAAGAGCCGCAGAGTATGCAAAGGTCCTGAAAAATCCGTATGCATGTAAGGTAGCTCGGCACCCCGGTGTGATACCCGATTCTGTTAACGAGGATGTACTATGAATCGTCTCTTTCTTCCGTTGATTCTCGTTGCAGGTCTTCTCTTGCCGGCCTGTAGTTCGTCGTTGAACGGCCCCCTGAAACTGCGTGAGGCGAACGACGGAGATATCATCAATCTTGAGGTGGGGGACATGGTGGAGGTGATTCTCGACGGAGATCCCTCGACCGAGGTGCACTGGATCAAGGTGCCCGGTGATCCGGAAATCCTCGAACAGATCGGGGGGACGGATTACCAGGCGGACCTGGAATCCCACAAGGCCGAAAGGCGGCTGACGGTGCGTTTCAGGGCGGTGGTCGAGGGCCGCTCACGACTGAAGTTGACCTACGAGGATCCTTCGCATAATCCGAGGGCGCGTGATCGGACGTTTGAAGTGTGGGTCGTCGTCAAAGCGCGTGCGTAAGCGCCACGCATCGAGCCTGTATTTCCTCTGCCTTCGTCCGATTCTCTCAGCGCGTTGCCGCCTGCACGATGCGCTTGCTCCAGGCGCGGATGTCGTCGAGCATCACGTAGATCGACGGGAGGATGATGAGCGTGACGAGCGTGGAGAAGAGCAGTCCCCCCACGATAGCGCGCGCCATGGGGAAGTAGTGCGGCCCGTCGCCGCCGATCTGCGTAGTGCCGATAGCCAGGGGAATCAGCCCGAGCACGGTCGTCGCCGCCGTCATCACGATAGGACGCAACCGCTCCCGTCCGGCCTGCACGATGGCTTCGTGGCGGGGCAAGCCCTCGGCCCGCAGGTTGTTGATGTGGTCGATCAGCACGATGCCGTTGTTGACCACCACCCCGATCAGGATCAAGATGCCGATCCAGGCCATGATGCTGAGCGTCGTCTGGGTGATGAGGAAGAACCAGAACACGCCGACGATGGCGAAAATGATGGACGTCCAGATGGCCAGCGGGTGCATGAGCGACTCGAACAGCGCCGCCATCACGAGGTAGATCAACGCCAGGGCCAGCAACAGGTTGATCATCATAATGTTCTGTGATTCTTCGGCCTGGCGAAACCGTTGGCCGAAGCCCCAGGCATAGCCCTTGGGCAGTTCGAAGTTGCTCAGCACCCGCTCGATTTTCTGGCGGGCTTCATCCGTGGTGATATCATCGAGCTGGGCCGTGACGCCGATCATCGTGATCCGGTTTTCGCGGTGGATGGCACGCGGCCCCCGCCGCACCCGGAAGTCGGCCATCGAGGCCAGCTTGATCTGATCGTTTCCGGTCCGCAGCAGGGGCAGGTTGCGGAGGTGATCGAGGGTTTGCCGGTCGAGGTCCTGGAACTTCAGTCGAACCTGCACTTCGCCGTCCGGTGTGCGAAACCGGCGCAGGTTCTGCCCGCGCATGGCGGCGGCCACCGTCGTGGCGACTTGCTGGGTCGAGAAGCCGTACTGGCGGGCGCGGTCCCGGTCCACAACGACATGGATCTCCCGGTCGCCCAGGGTCGCTTCGGATTGGACGTTCTTGAATCCTTCGACGCGGGAGAGGATACGTTCGACCTCTTCGGCGTATTCGGACAACTGCTGGCTGGATTCTCCGCTCAGCGTCACGCGCATCGATTCCAGGCCGCCGGGCCTCTGCCAGGTGAAGGCCGGATCACCGATAGCAATTTTGGGCATCTCGGCCAGGATCATTTCTTCCAGGTCTTCGACATCCGTCTTGCCGTCTTTGGTGAGCAGGATGGTCGAACTGGCGAAGTTTGCCTGGTAAAACGTATAGACCGACTCAATCTCGAATTGCTCTTTGTTGGCGAACAGGTAGGCCTCGATTTTGTCTACCCCTTCTTCGACGCGCTCCAGCGTATAGAGGTCGTTGATCCGGAAAAAGAGGCGCATTTCCCGCTCGTCGCGTTCGTCGGGGAAGAAATCTTGATCGACCAACGCGGCAGGGATAGCCACGCTGAATAAGACGCCCACGACCATCCAAAACGAGGTCTTTCGATGGTGGAGCAGCCAGTCCAGCAGGCGGCCATAGCGGTCGATGACGCGCTCGATAAGGTTCGTGCCGGGCTTGGGCTTCGGAGGCTTCAGCCGCGCGGTGAGCAGCGGCACGATGGTGAGCGAGATGAGCAGAGAGATGCCCAGCGCCACGCAGATGGCTACCGAGACGTGCTTCAGGAACAGCGTCACCTGGTCGGCCTGGCTGACGATCATCGGCAGGAAGACGATGGCCGTGGTGAGCGTACCTGCCGTCACGGCGAGCGCCACCTCCTTCACTCCCTTGCGTGTAGCGCCCAGCGGATCGGACGGGCTCAGGTGCTGGTGCCGGTGGATGCTCTCGACCACCACGACGGCGTTATCCACCAGCATCCCGACGGCGAGCATCAGGCCCATCATGCTCAGGATGTTGAGCGATAGACCGAGGAAATACAACGCCCCGATTGTTACGAGGATGGAGATGGGTACCGCCAGCGTGACGATCATCGTTGTGCTGGCACGGCGCAGGAAAAAAAACAGGACCAGCAGCGCAAAAAGGCCCCCCAGCAACCCGGCTTCCAACAGGTCCCGCAACGACGACGTAATGCCCTCGGCGCTATCGTCCATCGGGTAGAGCGTGATGCCCTGCATCTCCGGGTCGTCGTCCAGCCGGGCCAGTTCAGCAAAGATCCGCCGGGCTACTTCGACGGTGTTGGCTCCGCCCTCCTTCGAGATATCCATGCCGATGGCATACGCGCCGTCGAGATGGCGGCCATGGTCCATTTCTGGGTCATCGTAGATGATGTGGGCCACGTCGCGCAGGCGCACGCCGGAGGCGACGATCAGGTTTTCGACCTGCTCTACCTTGGTCAATTCGCCGGACGGACGGACCACGAAGCGGCGGTTCCCGTCGGTGATGCGGCCCGCCGTTACCGAGAAGTTGGTGCGTTGCAGCGAAGCAACTAACTGGTTCAGATTGATCCGGTGGGCGGCGACCCGGTCGGCGATGAGTTCGATGCGCACTTCGCGTGGGTTAACGCCGTAGAGATCCACCTTCGAGACCCCGTCTACCCGCTCGATAGCGCGCTTGAGCTTGCGGTCCAACAGTTCATAGGCCCCCGACAGGTCTCGTTCCGAGGAGATGCGTAGCTGCAGGATGGGTTCGTCCGACGTGGAAAACTGCCCGACAAAGATGCGCTCGATGTCGGCAGGGAGCTGATCGCGAATGCCGTCGATTTTTTCCCGGATCTCAATCGCTTTGAGGTCGGTGTCTTCTCCCCAGTCGAACAGCAGGACGATTTGCGCCATGTTTTCCTGCGAGTCCGAGTTCATCTCTTTGATGCCGCTGACGGTGGCGATGACTTCCTCGGCAGGGCGCGTGATCTGGCGTTCAACCTCTTCCGGCGTCGATCCGGGATACGGAATGTTGACGACGATGAACGGCAGATCCAGCGACGGGAACAGTTCCAGCGGGATCAGCCGCGTTGAGATGACGCCGATCAAGACGAGCGACACAAACACCATGATGGTGGTAACCGGGCGGCGGATGGAGGCTTGGGTGAGGTTCATGGCGTCAGAAGCTCGATGAAAGCGTCGTGGGGAGCGTCCACTAGGGAGCGGCGGGGGCGACGTCTGGGCGGCGGTCCAAGATGGCGTACATCACCGGGATGACCACCAGCGTCAACAGGGTAGAGACGACGAGGCCGCCGATGACGGTGATCGCCATCGGAGCGCGTAGTTCGGCACCGTTGCCCAGGCCGATGGCCAGCGGCAGCAAGCCGAGCGTCGTCGTCAGCGTCGTCATCAGGATGGGTCGAAGCCGCAGGCGACCGGCTTCGACGATGGCTTCCCGTTTCGGGGTGCCCTGGGCGCGCAACTGGTTCACCAGATCGACCAGCACAATGGCGTTGTTGACCACGATGCCGACGAGCAGGATCGCGCCGATAAAGACCACCACGCTTATCGTGGATCCCGTGAGCCACAGGGCCAGCACCGCGCCGATGAGCGCCAGCGGGATGCTGAAGAAGATGACGAACGGGTGGATCAACGACTCGAACTGCGAAGCCATCACCAGATAGACCAGGAAGACGGCCAGCGTCAGGGCCAGAAGCAGCGAGCGGAAGCTGGCAGCCATCTCCTCGCTTTGCCCCGCCTGCCGCAGCACCACGCCCGATGGTGTCGGCGTCGTGTCAATCATCCGGTCGATTTCTTCGGTGGCGCTGCCCAGGTCGCCGTAGGTCAGGTTTGCCGTCACCATCGCTACCCGCTGTTGGCCCACGCGTCGGATTTCGCCGGGGCCTTCGTCGACCACCACGTCGGCTACCGCTTCGAGCGGAATAGGCCGCTCGCTCTCGGGGTTAATGACGAGGCGGCGGATTCGTTGGATGGAGACGCGGTCCTCTTCGCGGGCCCGAACCAGCACATCGATTTTGCGGTCGTTCCACGAATACCGTGTGGCTACATCGCCCCGTACCTGGCTCACCACCCGGTCGGCCAGTTCATGGACCGCCAGGCCGAGAGCTGCGGCCCGTTCTCGGTCGAAGAGGATCCGGACCTCCGGATGGCCCCGTTCCATCGTCGATTTCACGTCGGCGAAGCGATCCGATTCGGAGAGTTTCTCGGCAATCGTCTGCGAAGTGCGCTTGAGCTTGTCAAGGTCGTAGCCCGCGATCTCGATTTCGATGGGTGTCTTAAACGTAAACAGGGTGGGACGGCCAAACTTGTATTGGAGGCCCGGCATCCGTTCGAGGTCGCGGCGGAGCGCCGTCATCGCAGATTGTTCTCCGGCTTCTCGGGAACCGGGCGTCAGGGTCACGTGCAGTTCGCCCCAGTTCTCACCGCCCTGGTCCGGGTTGGCATCCATCCGATTGCCTGTGCCGGCCACCGCAAACGTGGTACGGATGTTAGGAACGTTCGTGGCGGTTTGCTGGACGCGTTTCAGGATGCCGTCGGTCTGTTCCAGGGGGGTACCGGGAGCCAGACGAAACTCCAGGTCCAGTTCATCCTGCGTCAGTTGGGGGATAAGTTCGAGGCCGAGGCCGGGGATTAACAGCATGGTGCCGGCAAACATCGTGAACGCCAGTCCCAACACGATGCCTTTGTGGTCGAGGGCCCACGACACCATCGGCGGATAGCGCCGGGCCAATGCTTCGTAGCCCAGGTTGAAGCCCCCCGTCAGCGGGGTCAGCAGCCACCGCATCAACCGCCCGATCCCTCGGAAGAACCGGTAGAACACGGTAGCGAAGAAGGTTGGAGCCGAGGTGAACAGGACGAGTCGCGTTTTGCGCACCCCCCGCCCCACGCGCGAGGTGGGTGCTTTCAGTTCGGGAGCGGCCTCCCGGTCGTCTCCCCGTTTGCCCAGCGAGGCCAGCATCGGGATGAGGGTGATGGCGACGATGAGCGAGGCCAGTAGCGAGAACGTCACCGTGAGGGCCTGATCGCGGAAGAGTTGCCCGGCGATACCCTGGACGAAGACCAGCGGGAAGAAGACGGCGACCGTTGTTAGGGTAGAGGCTACCACCGCCATGCCGACGCCGCTGGCGCCATCGCGGGCGGCGTCGATGACACTCTTCCCCATCTCTCGATGCCGCGCGATGTTTTCCAGCACCACAATCGAGTTGTCGAGCAGCAGGCCGATGCCCAGCGCCAATCCGCCCAGCGACATGATGTTGAGCGTCAGGTCGTAGCCGTACATCAGGTTGAAGGTGGCGATGACGGAGACGGGAATCGACAACGAGATGATGAGCGTCGTGCCGAAATTGCGCAGGAAAAAATACAGGATGATGATCGCGAGGATGCCGCCGATAATTCCGGCGTCCCGCACTTCGTTCACGGCCTGCGTGATAAACGTCGACTGGTTGTAGACATCGACAATGTTCATATCGTCAGGCAGCAGGTCGTTGCGGATGAAGGCCAGCCGGCTTTCCACCGCGCGGGCCACCGCCACCGTGTTGGCGTCACCTTCTTTATAGATGGCCACCTCGACCGCCTCGACGCCGTTGATCCGGGTGATGGCCTCTCGCTCCTTGAAGCCCAGACGTACCGTGGCGATGTCGCGCAGGTAGATGGGGCGGCGGTTTTGCTGATCGACAATGACGTTGCCGATCTCTTCGACCGTCTGAAACTGGTTGACGGTGCGGACGAGGTACTGCTGCGTGCCTTCTTCCAGCCTGCCGCCCGAAAGGTTCACGTTCTCCGCGCCGAGCACCTGCACCACCCGCTCAATGGGCAGGCCGATTTGCCCCAGCTTTTCCTGGTCCACCAGCACCTGCACTTCGTCTTCGAGGCCGCCGCTGATCTTCACCGCCGCCACCCCGAGCGCCGACTCGAGTTCTTTCTTCAACTGCTCGTCGGCGAAACGGCGCAAGTATTTCAGCCGGTTTTCGTCGAACGTATCGTCCGTACGAGCCAGGGCGACCTGTTCTACCGGAGTGGCCTCCGCCCGTAACGCGTCATCGTCGGAGGTCTTCGTGAAAAGGCCGAAGCGCATGATGGGATCAAGCGTCGGGTCGAAACGAAGAATGACCGGGCGCTGGATTTCGAGGGGTAGTTGCAGCGCGTCGAGCTTTTCTCGGACGTCGAGGCTGGCGTAGTCCATGTCGGTACCCCAGGCAAACTCGAGCACCACGTCCGACTGGCCGCTCCGCGAGATTGAGCGCACCTCGTTGACGTTTTTAACCACGCCGAGGGCCTCTTCGATGGGCTTTGTGACCAGGTTCTCGATCTCGACGGGGGCGGCCCCGGCGTATTCGGTTCGGATTGTCAGGGTGGGGTACGTGAGGTCCGGGAGCAGGTTCACCTTCAGCCGCCCGAGGGACACCGTGCCGAAGAGCAACACGGCGACCGTGAACATCGCAATCGTCACCCGACGCCGGGTGGATAGTTCAATGATTTTCATGGGGGAGCGGGAATTTGAAAATGGGACGTAGGAATTGGTGAATGGGAAGCAGGAATCGGGGAGTGGGACGTAGGAATTGGGGAATTAGGAACTGCGATCTTCCCCCAACCATTTACCGTTTTCCATTTACCAATTATCCGTTTACCATTTACCGGCATCTACCTAGCCATTAGTTTAGCGAAAAATGGAGCAGTCTGCGTTGTGAACCCTGCGTTTTCTGTCCATATAGCCCATTATCGGGCAATACCCCCATAGTAACAGGGGGGTAAGCTATGAACCTATTCACAGAGCCCGGCTCTTGGGTTGCAGGAGCAAGCGGTGAACGGGCCTCTGAGGGCCTGTAGAGGGCGCTAGAGGCCAGGCAAGGTTCTCATGGGCTGTCTAAATGGGTTCCTGAGCCGGTCAGAAAATCGCTAAACTAATGCCTAGCGGATAACCTCCACCTTCGAACTGTCGCGCAGGCTGGCCTGTCCGGTCGTAATGACGACATCGCCGGATTGAAGGCCCGAAATGATCTCGGTGTGCGCTTCGTCGCTGTAGCCGGTTTGCACGATCTGGCGGTAGGCGAGGCTGTCGCGCACCACGTACACCGCCGACTCGTCGTCTTCGGCCAGCACCGCTTCTTTGGGCACGAGGAGCACATCTTCGCGGGTATCGTAGACGATGCTGATGCGACCGAACATCCCCGGTTTCAAGGCCCTGTCGCGCACCTCGACGGTTACTTTGAAGGTGCCGGTTGTCGGATCGACGATGGGGCTGATGCGCTTGATGGTGCCCGTACAGCGTTTGTCCGGCAGGGCATCCAGGCTCAGTTCGGCGCGCTGCCCGACGCGGAGCTTGTTCAACTCGCGTTCGGGGACGTGCAGCACGGCCAGCAGCGGGTCGAAGTCCGTCAGCCGAAACGTAGGAGCGTGCGTGCCGACCATGTTGCCCTTTTTGATCAGGCGTTCCGAGACGATGCCGTTGAAGGGGGCGCGGACGGTCGTATAGGTCAACTCCAGTTGGGCGAGGTCGCGGGCAGCTTTCTGGGTTTCGTAGTCCGATTTGACGCGTTCGAACTCTTCGGCGCTGATGAGGCTTTTTTGGAAGAGTTCATCGTTGCGTTCATAGTCTCGTTTCAGCTTGGCCAGGCTGGTCTCGGCGCGAGAGAGTTCCAGGGCCAGGCGCTCGTCGTCGAGCTTGGCCAGGGGTTGGCCCTCTTTCACGTACTGCCCCTCTTCCGCGAAGATATCCATCACCACACCGCCGGTTTTGGCTACGACGAGGGCTTCTTCTTCTGCTTCGAGGGTAGCGGTGCCGGTGTAGAAGGCGGCAATCGAACCGGATTCTACCGACACGGCATCGACCGGAACGGCCGGGATCTCTTCTTCCGATTCGTCGGAGTCCTTCGATTGCGCGTCGCTGCTGCACGACGTGTTGGATACACTGAATGCCACCAGGGCAAGCGTCAATAGGAGGCTGGGTATCGTCCTCATAGATCAACGTCTCAATGTCGGGGGAAAGGGTGGACCAAAGTGGTAGCAGACTACGAGCCATCCTTTCTATAGTTACAGAAGCCGGGCCGGAAGCAAAGGAGGGACGGAGTCTTTGATGAAAACGGATCGGAGGGGCAGAGTGTTACACGGTTCACTTTGTTGTACATTGCCGATCCTGATGGTAGGCCGAAGCACATCAACATGCCGAAGACCATGCGAACGTTGCATAGCGGTTCGACCGGCGCACCGGGAGGACTCGATGGGGTCTGCCTTCTTGTGCACGGCGGCGCGTGGAACATCCCGCAGGAAGAATCGGGAGCCCATCTCGACGGTTTGCAGCAGGCGTTAGACCTGGGACGTACCCTGTTGCTGGCGGGAACCTCGGCGCTGGAAGTTGTCACGGAGACGGTGGCGGTGATGGAGGCGCACGGTGCGTTTGATGCCGGACGCGGAGCGGTGCTTACGCGCTCGGGCACGGTCGAACTCGACGCCGGGCTCATGGATGGAGAGACGCTGGCTTTTGGGGCTGTCGCGGGGGTTCGGCGGTTGGATCACCCGGTGCGGGTGGCGCGGCGGCTCCTGGAGCGAGGCCGGGGGCAGGTGCGCTTGATGATCGGAGAGGGTGCGGAACGATTCGCAGAGGCTGAAGGCTTCGCGCTGATAGACAATGCCACCTTGATCTGTGACCGGGAGCGCCGCCGATTCGAACACCTCCAACGCGAAGCTGCGCAGTTCCACACCAGCCATCCTTTTCTGACGGGAGAGGAGCGAATGCCGCGAGGGACCGTCGGCTGCGTGGCCCGCGACCGGCAGGGCCGCCTTGCGGCAGCCACGTCCACCGGCGGCACGCCGTTCCGCCCTTTGGGTCGCGTCGGCGACTCGCCGTTGCCGGGGTGTGGTTTCTACGCGAGCGAGCATGCCGCCGCCAGCGCCACAGGCTGGGGCGAAGCGATTGCCACCATGCTGCTTTGTGGGAGGACTGTCGACAGCGTAGAGGCGGGATCGACGCCGGAAGAAGCCGTGCGCCTGCGGCTGCGCGACATGTATCGGCGTGTCCAAAACCGCGAGGGGAACGGGGCGACGGGCGGCCTCATCGTGCTCGACCGGCACGGCAACGGAGCCTGGGCCTTCACGACCCCCCGCATGGCGCGTGGTGCCTGGTACGAAGGCGGCGAGATCCGCGTGGATATTTAAGAGGGAGTCTCCGGAGCGCAAGAGCTACCGGCACGATTCAAACGGACAGGGCAATGAGCCACTGGGCGGTGTAGTACGTGCTCATAATGACGACCCTGGCTGCTTTTAAGGGTTTGACGAACCGATTGATAGCCAGCACAGCATCGGAAAGCACGAACAGGACGGCTCCGAGGAAGGCAAGCAATGAATCTGTCGTGCCCGTCTGGTGCCAGTATTCGAAGGCTTGCCATCCCATCAGGAGGATCACGACGCCGTAGACGAGCACCGGCAGGCGAAGCGTACCCACATGAGGCCAGAGAACCCGGAACAGGAGGACGCCGAAGAGCAGGAAAGGAAGCAGCGACCAGATCGAAAAGACAAATCCGGCTTCCGAGGTGAAGGCAACAAGGTAGCAGACGTGCGCGCCGAGGAAGCTCACCAGTCCGGCGACGAAGCGGTCGGAGGGTAGCATCAGGAAGACGTCTCCTCCCAGCGAAAACACCAGCCCGACCACAATGGCGATGTGATACAGCGGCGAGACCGGCTCGGGGGCCAGCAGGGCAAGAACGATAATGAGGGTCGTCGTGAGCGGTTTGAACACGTAGACGCGCGTTCGCGGCCCGGTCACCTCGGCGCGGAGTTCCAGGAGCGCAGTGCCGAGGACGGCGATGGAGAGCAGAACGAGGGGAGCATTCATTCAGAGCGTAAGGTTAATGCCGGCTTGCACGGCACGGCCCGACGCGGGTTCGAAAAACCGTCCGCCTCGCGCATTGACGACGACCGACCCGGCGTAGTCTGCGTCGAACACGTTGCTGAGTTTTACGAACGGTTGAACGACGGCGTGGCCCAGCCGGAGGGCGGCATGCCCGGCGTACAGGTCGATCACGACGTAGCCGTCGTGTTGCGTGTCGTTGCTGTCGTCGGCGTAGGCGTCGCCGGTGGCAACGAGGGTGACCTGGCCCCACCAGCCGTGTTGCGAGATGCGGAGCCCGGCATAGAGGTGGTGGTCCGGCACACCGGGGATCCGGCGATCTTCGTTCGGATCGTTGTCAAAAACGAAGCGATTGCCCGTATAGCTAACCTGGATCTCGGTGGTTGGACGGGGTTGCCAGTGGGCGGCGAGTTCAACGCCGCGATGCGTGTTTTCCCCGGCATTGCGGAAGTAGGTGCGTCCTTCGATATCCTGGAAGGGGAGGAGCCGGTCGCGGATGTTCAGTTGGTAAAGGGCCACGTCGAAGCGGAGCCGGGCCCGGGGCCAGGTGCCCCGCGCACCGATCTCTACCCCGTGGGTGCGTTGCGGGTCCAACGCGGGATTGAAGCCGCCGTCCATGTCGGGACGGTTGACGAGTTCGGTGGTCGTCGGTGTTTCGAAGGCGGTGCTGTAGTTGGCGAAGAGCAGGGCGGTTCCGAGGCGGTAGGACAGCCCCACCGCCGGGCTCCACGCCGAAAACGCACGCGTGCCGGACTGGTCGTTGTTGTCGAGCAAGTGGTCGTCCATGGCAAAGCGCATGGCATCGACACGGGCCCCGGCAGAGAGTTCCAGGTTCTCGACGAGGGTTCCGCGCAGGTAGCCGAAGGCCGAGAGATTGCGGACCCGTTCCTGCTGATCCAGGCGTCGTTCGTCGCCGGGAGCGCCGTTGTCGTTGTTGAAGTTGAGCCGGTCGTCGCGTTGCCACCCGGCATCGACTCCGACGCCCCAGCCGAGCCGGTCGCCGCGCCGTTGAAACTGGAGGCGAAGGCCGCCCACGATGCGGTCCAGGTCGATGAAGGCAAACGTCAGCGGATTATCGAGCTTCCGTAGCAGGCCGTAGACGGTGGTAGACAGGAGGCCGTAGCGCGTATCGTGATGCAGCGTGCCGCCGGCCTGGAACTGGGTGCTCTCCTTGCCTGCGCGGGCCTGCACAAAGCGGGCGTCGGCTTGCCGTGGATCGTCCGCCGCCTGTTCCAGGGTGAGCGCGCCGGGCGCGTCCACGTCCTGGACGGCGGTGGCGGCCACGAAGCGGAAGCGCGTCCGAGGGCCGAGGTCGAGGTCGCCGTGGAGGCCCGCCCTGGTAAAGCCGCCTTCACTATGGTTGCGATGGCCGTTGCGGTGGAGGGTCGAGGCGAAGGCGTGGATGCGGTGACGACCCAGGGGCAGCGTCACGTCGCCGGAGCCCTGGCGCAGGCCGTAGCTCCCGCCGAGTGCGCGGAGGCGGACGGAAGCCGAGTCGCTACGGGTCCGCGTGGAGAGGAAGAGGACGCCGCCGCTGCCGTTGCCCCAGAACAGGGACGACGGCCCCCGAATAACTTCCGCCTGCCGGATGAAGGCCGGGTCGGCGATGTCGAGAACGGCCTGGCCGTCGGGAAGGGTCAGCGGGATGCCGTCGAGGAGCACCTGGACGCCCCGTACGCCGAAGGCCGCGCGCCAGCCCATGCCTCGAATCACCAGGCGTTCACCCAGCGCAAAGTGGCTCCGGTCGTTGATCCATACGCCGGGGAGCCCGCGCAGCGTTGCGTTGAGCGAAAGGCCTGGCTCCAGCGCTACCGTCTCGGGCGAACGGTGCAATACGGAAACAGCCAGGGGGGCCGTCGCTTCCGTCTCGGACGCCCGTGTTGCCTGAATCTCGATCTCCGGCAGCGTCGTTTCGAGCGTGTCCTGTACCTGGGCCAGGGCAGGCGTGCCGCATAGCATCAGCAGCGAAAAGGTAGATACCGCACGGGAGTAAACGCATCGATGCGTTTTGAAAAGAACGAAAAGGACGACTGGAATGGACATGGAGATTACCAGCCAACGCGGCGCTTCGAGGATTTCTTTTTCGGCTGCGGCTTCTTTGGCTGCGGCTTTTGCTTCTGTAGCTGCGGTTTGGACGTCTCCTTTTGGATGGGTTCCGGCTCTGCGGTTACGACCGGCACTACAGGCGCGGGTTCTTCCCGGCGTATTTCTTCATCCAGGGTGTTGCGCGCCTGCGGCTGGATCGGTTCCTCTGAAGAGGTGGAAGCCAGGTGTTGGATCTCCACATCCGTATAATAATAGTCGAGAATCTCACGATACGAGAAGCCGCGTTTCGACATTTCCAGCACGCCGTACTGGCTCAGGCCCACGCCGTGCCCGTAGCCGCTGCCCTCGAAAATGTAGTCGTCGCCCTGGCGGCGGGCGTCGAAGAGGGTGCTTTTGAGCGTGTTTTTGCCGAAGTGCCGGTTGATAAATAGCCGGAACTCATTGCTGCGGATGATGCGCTCCGTTTTGAGATTCGTCCGAAGCAATTCGATGGTCTGCACGCGCCCGTCCGGGCTGCGATCCCCGAGGTAAAAACCTTCGACGGTGAAGCCGTAGGTTCGGCTGAGGGTGCGCAGCAGGCGGTCGCGGGGGACGACGGCGCGCCAGCGTGCGTGCGGCGAAGCGCCGTCGTACGGGTCCGGCCGGCCGCGCAGGTAAGGGAGAGGCTCCGATAGCCAGACATCTTCATTATTTGCGGTGTGCCCCCCGCTCGACGAAAAATAGACGGCTTCGATCAGTTCGTCGTGGTAGGTCAGCACTTCGCCCTGCGTCAGGCGAACCGCTTCACGCGCCGCGGCGGTCAGCCGGTCCGTGCCGTCGTATTGCTGCGAGAGGAGATGATCGACCTGATCGTAGTCGTCGCCGTATTTGCCGGCGGTGCGAAGCGCGTAGGTGCGGGCGAGCACAGCCATGGCCTTGGCTCCTTCCACATCGTCGAAGCCGTACTCGCGTGCCACGACGGCGGCCACGTAGTCTTCCAACGGGACGTGGTTGATGAGCATGAGGGCCGAATGGGCGGGGTCAACGGCCAGCATCAGGCTTCCGGTGTAGTGTCGCTGTGCCGGTGGGGCCGTCCCTTCCGTCACCTCGACTCGAAACGGGGTATGGTTCCTGGGCCGGACCTGGAGCGAAAGGGCGAAGAATGACAGGTGCGTCGTCTTGACGTACACCTCGTCGCCGCGCAGCCTGATCGTGGCTTCCTCGTGCGGGGACAGTTCGGCCAGGACGTGATCGGGGTCGTTCCCGGCATAAAACTGAATCCCGGCTTCCGCACTCACCACGAGGGCTTGCGGGGCCACCGCTTCGAGGAGGCGCACGCGTATATGGGTGGGGGTGTCATGCGCGTAGCTTACGGAGGCCAGCCAGAGGGCTGCCAGCATGCACGCCAAGAACCGCCGTGGTGCAACAGACATGACGAGGGTGCCAGGTCGGCGTCTGGGATCAGGTCGTCCGAGGAGGATGCTCTATAAAGATAGGCAGAAAAGAGGATTTGTGTGTGGAAATCACCGAATGAGCGTCAGGGCACGGGTTTTGTCGTAGTCGAGACCGGCGAAGCCTGCCACCTGGAACCGGTAGAAGTACGTTCCGCTGGGAAGGCCCTCGCCGTCGAACGTGCTGGCATACCATCGCCCCCCGTCGTGGTAGGTGTTTTCCAGGACCGCTACTTCTCGCCCGGTTACGTCGTACACGGTCAGCGTGACGATACCGTCTCGCTCCAGGAAATACCGGATGGAGGTGGTGCTCGAAAAGGGATTCGGGAAGTTGTGGGAGAGGACAAAGGAAGCGGGTGCTTCGAGCGTCGTCCGTACGGCGGCGAGGATTTGCTCACGACCTGCGGCGTTGCGCGCCGATAGCCGATAGGTAACCTCCCCGATTAAGGACAGACGGGCATCCGTGAAGACGCCGTCTTCGAGGTCGGTTGCTTCGAAAAGGAGTGTTTCCTCGTCGCCAACGATGCGTTCGATGCGATACCTCGTGATACCACGGTTTTCGAGAAAGGCCCACGCCAGGCGGACCACGCCGTCCTCGTCGGCCGTCGCCTCCAGCGTGGCGATTCCGAGCGGCTGGTTGCCGGTGATGAGCAACGCGCGCACACGCTCGCGGATGAGGGGCAACATCGAGTAGTTGTTGTCGCCGGGGCAGGCCGTCGAACTGAAGTCGCGGTGTCCCTTGATGTTGTCGGGGGGCACGTTGTACCGTTCGCTCAGGTAGGAGAACATGGTGATCAGCGAATCGAAGGCGGCGGGGGTCATCTGATCCCGGCAAAAAGATCCTTCGTTGGGATGGTAGCAGCCGAGCACGCTGACGCCGATGTTGCCGGTATTGTGCCCGCCGACGTGCGCTCCCTGCACGAGGGGAGGGCCGTCTTCGAAGGGTACGCTATCGTTAAGAAAGGGGCGTCCCTGGTAGAGCCGTCCGCTCTGGTCCATCACAAACTGGTAGCCGATATCACTCCAGCCGCGCCCGTTCTGGTGGAAATCCTGGATGTTCTTCACCTGTTGCAGGCCCTCCTCCATCGTAACGCCGCCGAAGCCTGCCGCGTGGTGGAACGTGATGTAGTTGTAGCTGGGGCGATTGAGGGGAATGGGGGTACCCCGAAAAGGAGTGGCCCCCCAGGTGCTACGAGGGATGAGCACGGAAGGAACGATGAGATACCCTCCTTTTGCGCCGAACTGCGGCGGGAAGGAAGGAAGAGAACCTTCGCCGAGCGGCGAATGATCGGCGTCCTTCCGGTTGTCGAAGACGCCGGCTCCGATGAGTTCGAGGTCGTGTGCGGCGTCGAGGGAGAAGCGAAGTTCGAAGCGTTGGTTTTGGCGGAAGGTGTCTCCGCGATACGCTGCCATAAAGGCGGCATCGGTGGACGAGCGGACCAGGTACAGCGCCTGCCATTCGCTCCATCCCGCGCCCTCTTCGAACCGGATCCAGCCTTCCAGTACGGGCGCGTTCGAGAAGCCTTGCAGGACGACCCCGTTGAAGGGATGCGCCACCCGTTCGCTCTCAAAAGTAATCTGTGCTTTTTTGCCTGCGTTTTCGACCGTAGGGGGGGAGAGGGGCACCACCGCATCGGCCATGTCGCCGAGCAACTGGGCCGACACCTGAGGGGGATATCCGATTCCCGCGAAGAGCAGGATCAAGCAGAAAAACGTTCTCTTCATCGAATGAATCGAAGCGAATGGATGAGCGATGTAGCGAGGTTCAGAACGCGAGATCAACCGTGAACCAGTGCGTTTGATCGAGGCGACCGAAGTCGGCGTAGGCATAGTCGAAGCGGGCCCGGAGCGCGCGGTCCAGGCGAAGATTGAGCCCGGCACCGAAGGTGAGGTTCTGCTCGCCGTCTTCCTCGAACAGGTGGCGGTAGCCCGCGCGGAGGGCAATCAGGCCGCGGAAGCTGTATTCGGCCCCCACATTCACGTATTCGCTGTTGTCGTTGGGGTGGGCGGCATCCGTCGAGATCATGATGCGGTGGTCGGAGGTCTGATAGGCGTCCCAGGCGAGGCCGACCCGGAACAGTAGCGGAAGCGGGTGCCGGTCCGTGGTAAACTGGGCATTCACGATCTCGACGTTGCCGTCGATGGTCGGGTTCGGGTCTTCGCTGAACAGGATGTCGCGTCCGTCCATGCGCATTTTCGGGCCGAAGTTCGACATGCTGGCCCCGAGCCGCAGCCGCTGAAACGGGGTGGTGAAGAGGGTCCCTACGTCGAAGGCAATCGTAGAGGCGGTGCTGTGCCAGATGCGTTCCTGGATATACTTCACCGACCCGCCGATCGAGAACCGATCCGTGAGAGCGCGGGCATACGACATCTGGAGGGCGAAATTCTGAACCTTGAATTCTTCGCCGGTTCCTTCCGGACGTTGCGCCGTGCGCACCTGCATGTTGCCGGAGTCGAGATAGATCAGCGAGAAGGCCAGCGTACCCAGGCTGCCGAGGTTCGTCCCGAAGGCGGCAAAGTTGTAGTTGATGTCGGCCAGGTATTCGGTATGGGCCAACTGCACGGAACTGCCGTTCAGGGTGGCCAGGCCGGCGGGATTCCAGTAGAGGGCCGAAAGGTCGCTGGCCTCGGCCACGAACGTGCCGCCCAGCGCGATGGGCCGGGCACCGATACCGATCTTCAAAAACTGCGCAGACGTCGTGCCGACCTTGGTGATTGTGCCCTGGTCGGGGGAGCCGCCGTCGTTCTGAGCGCGGGCGGGAAGCACCGCCAGGCACGCGGCGAGAAGAAGAAGGCCGACGCCGAAGTGTTTAGTCGCGTGCACCTTGGATTTCATGGCAAGCATAAAAGGCTAACGTCGTGTTCATCCTGAAGGTTCGAGGGCCGGGGGCGTTACTTGATCACGGCAAATTTGCCGATGAAGGAGCCTTCAGGGCTATCGACGTGGTAGATGTAAAGGCCGTAGGCCAGATTCATGTTGTCCTTTGTGCGCAGGTCCCAGAACGCTTTTCCGTCATCGAGCGTGCTGTTGT
>JBHHWM010000072.1:0-18663 GCA_046756545.1 Rhodothermales bacterium
CCGATTTCAAGTTGCGCAATGAGTCGGTGGAGTTGGGGGCCGAGTCGCCGCTGGAAGAACATATCTCGTCCGCTTCGTCGATCACGCTGTCTCACGCAGAAAACGACCTCGCCTTCGACTACGTGGGGCTCCACTACGCGACCCCGGAACACAACACCTATGCCTACATGCTCGAAGGCTTCGACGCCGATTGGCGCTGGGTGGGGGAGCAACGGAATGCCATCTACACCAACATCCCGCCCGGTCCCTATGTCTTCAAGGTGAAAGCCGCCAACAGCGACGGCGTCTGGACGGAAGAAGGAGCCTCCATCCGGCTTACCGTTCGACCTCCCTGGTGGAAAACCTACTGGGCCTATGCTTTTTACATCCTGGGCCTGATCGGGGTGGTGGTTGCCGCCGATCGCATCCAGCGGCAGCGCGTGGTCGGGCAGGAACGCGCCCGTGCCGAGATTCGTGAAGCGCAATTACAGGCGCAGGCGGCGGAGGCCCAGGCCCTGTTGCTGCGCACCGAGAACGAGCGCCAGATGCAGGAACTCGAAGAGGCGCGCCAGCTTCAGCTCTCGATGTTGCCTCGCGCCGTGCCGCAGCACCCCGTCGTCGAGATTGCGGCGTACATGAAGACGGCCACCGAGGTCGGTGGCGATTACTACGATTTCAACGTGGCCGACGACGGCACGCTGACGGTCGCCATCGGCGATGCAACCGGCCACGGCGCGAATGCCGGAACAATGGTCACCGCCACCAAGAGCATCTTCAATGTGCTGGCCGCCGAGCCTGATCTGATCGCTGTACTGGAGCAATCCACGCGGGCCCTCAAGCAGATGGGGCTGCGCAAGCTCTACATGGCCCTGGCACTGGCCAAGCTCAACGATCACACACTGGAACTGGCGGGGGCGGGGATGCCGCCGGCTCTGATCTATCGGGGAGCCTCCCAACACGTCGAAGAAATATCGCTGAAAGGGATGCCGCTGGGGAGCTTTGTCGACTTTCCCTATCAAAAGGCGGCACTCCAGTTAGCGCCGGGCGACACGGTGATTTTGATGAGCGACGGCTTCCCCGAGATGTTCGATATGGACGGCGAGATGTTCGGGTATGATCGGACCAAAGCCGTCTTTGAGGAGGTGGCGCATCGCTCGCCGGATGAGATCGTCATGCATTTTGCCGAGGCCGGTAAAACGTGGGCCAACGGCAGCGCGCGTGACGACGACATGACGTTTATTGTGATGAAGGTGAAGCACGTCAAGTAAGGTGCGCCGCGTGAGGAGCGTTTCGCGAAGCACGCAATATGCAGTACCCCCCTAACAAATCCGGCCCCGGCCCCGTAGACGGCCTGTTCAATACGGTCGTCGAACCCCCCTCCGGTACACGCTTCTCGTCGGGAATCATCCAACCACGATAGGGCCGGCATCATGCGAACCACCTCGCAGCTTACCTTCCTGGGGCTTCTTCTATGCCTGATTTTTCCGTTCAGCCTCCGTGCCCAGTCACCGGAAGTGGCCTTTGAACATATCACAGTGGTGGAGGGCTTGCCGGAAAATAGCGCCTTTGCCATCGTGCAAGACCACCTGGGCTTCCTCTGGTTTGGGACCCAGAACGGCCTGGTCAAATATGACGGGTATACCTTCGAAATTTTTAAGCCCGATCCGGACGACCCCGCGAGCCTGAGTGACCGCCAGGTCTACGCGTTGCTCGAAGACCGGGGCGGCGATCTCTGGGTCGGCACCGTCCGGGGCGGCCTCAACCGGTTCGACCGGGCGACCGGGCGCTTCACGCGCTATCAGCACAACCCGGAGGATTCCACCAGCCTGAGCCATAACACCGTCTATTCGCTCTTCGAGGACCGGAGCGGGGTGCTCTGGGTCGCGACCGGAGGCGGCCTCAATCGCTTCGACCCGGCCACCGAAACGTTCACGCCGTATCGCCACGATCCGAACGACCCCGCGAGTTTGCGCGATGACCTCGTGCACGGCATCTGGGAAGACGAGGAAGGGATGTTCTGGGTCGGGACGCACGCCGGCGGGGTGCACCGCTTCGATCCGGTGAGCGAGACCTTCATGGCCTATCCGCACGACCCGGACAACCCCAACACGCCGAGCAGCAACGATGTCAACACCATTTATCAGGATGCCTCGGGCGACTTTTGGATCGGCACGGCGGACGGACTCAATCATTTCGACCTCGACACCGACCGGCTCACGGTGTACCGGTACGACCCGAACGATCCCGCCAGCCTGAGCCATAACAACGTCTCGGTCATCCACGAAGACCTGGAGGGGACGCTCTGGGTGGGCGTCGCGGGCAATGACGTGCGAGGCGGCCTCAACCGGTTCGACCGGGCGACGGGGCGCTTCACGCGCTATCAACTCGACCCCGACGACCCCAACAGCCTGGGCGGAAACACGGTGCTTTCGATCTACGAAGATACGCAGGGGGCGTTGTGGGTCGGCACCTGGGGCGGCGGCGTCAATAAGCTGGATCGCGCCACCGACAAGTTTACACACTACGCGCACGATGCATATGATTCTACCAGTTTGAGCGCCCATCAGGTGCTCTCGATCTACGAAGATCGGGCGGGCACGCTCTGGGTCGGTACCTGGGGCGGCGGCCTCAACCGGTTCGACCGGGCGACGGGCACGTTCACGCATTATATGCCCAACGAGGATCCCAGCACCCCCGGCAGCAACGAGGTCATGGCGATCCATGCAGACAGCGACGGCTTTCTCTGGCTCGGCACATGGACCGGGCTGGTTCGATTCGACCCCGGCACGGAGACGTTCGCGCGCTACCGGCACGATCCGAGCGACCCGAACAGCCCGGGCGGCAACGAGATCATGGCGCTCTACGAGGACGGGGAAGGGATGCTCTGGATCGGCACCTGGATGAACGGCCTCTCCCGGTTCGACCCGGCTGCGGGTACGTTCACACGCTATATGCACGACCCTGCCGATTCCACCAGTCTGGGTGGCAACCAGGTCGGGGCCATCGTCGAAGACGACGAAGGGGTTCTCTGGGTGGCAACGGGCAACGGCATCCTCAACCGGTTCGACCGGGCGACAGGCACCTTCAGCCGACGTACTCTGCTGGAGGGCAACCTGTCGATACGCTCCTTTGCAAAAGCCTCGACGGGACCGGGGCACTACTGGCTGGGAACGAGTCTCCAGGGGCTCCACCTGTATGACTTCACCACGAATACCAGCGAGGCCTATACCGAACAGGACGGGCTGCCGCACGACGCCGTGCTGGGCGTGCTCGAAGACGACGAGGGTTACGTCTGGGCCAGCACGGCACGGGGGCTGGCAAAGTTCGATCCGCGCGCGAAAACGTTCAAAATATACGACGTGACGGACGGCCTCCAGGGGAATAAGCTGATGTATACGGCCACCCACAAGGGCCGGAGCGGTGCGTTGTATTTCGGCGGGAGCCACGGTTTCATCACGTTTCATCCGGACCGCCTTCAGGACAATCCGCATGTGCCGCCCGTCGTGCTGACCAATTTTAAGCTGTTCACGGAGTCGGTGCCCGTGGGGAAAAACTCGCCGTTGACCTCGCACATCTCCGTCGCCCGGGAGATCCGGCTGGCGTACTGGCAGAACGACATCTCCTTTTCGTTCGCCGCGCTGAACTACCAGTTTCCCGAGAAAAACCAGTATGCGTTCAAGCTGGTGAACTACGACGAGGATTGGCGTCAGGCCGGTACCCGGCGGTCGGCCACCTACACGAATCTGGCACCGGGCGAGTATGTCTTCCGCGTCACGGGGTCCAACAACGATGATCTCTGGGACGAGGAGGGTGCGTCGATCCGGGTCGTCATCACGCCGCCGTGGTGGAAGACGCCGTGGGCCTATGCGCTCTTTTTGGTGCTGGGCACGATGAGCCTGTTCGGCCTGGTCCGGTGGCGCGTCCGCTACCTGGAACGCCGGGCCGACCACCTGGAGGCCGTGGTGAGCGAACGCACCGCCGAGGTGGTGCAGCAAAAAGCGACCATCGAAGCGCAGGCGCGCAAGCTGCAGGAGTTGGACCGGCTGAAATCGCGCTTCTTTGCCAACATCTCGCACGAGTTTCGCACGCCGTTGCTCTTGATTCTGGGGCCGCTCCAGGATGCGCTCAACGGGGTCTACGGGACGGTCGGTACGACGCTCCGAAAGCAACTCGAAACGATGCAGCGTAGCGGCATTCGGCTGCTTCGCCTGATCAGCCAGTTGCTCGATTTATCCAAGCTGGAGTCGGGCAACATGCGGTTGCAGGCGCGTCGCAGGAACCTGGTTCCCTTCTTGAAAGGCGTTGTGCTGTCGTTCTCTTCGATGGCCGAACGGAAGAAGATCACGTTTCAGATGCACACAGCCCGGGATCGGATCGACGTGTACTACGATCAGGACAAGCTCGAAAAGATCCTCTATAACCTGCTCTCCAATGCGTTCAAGTTTACGCCGGAGCACGGCAAGATCAGCATCCACGTCCGCTGCATAGATGAGCACGCCGGCCCGGTCGAGATCCGTGTCGGCGATACGGGGCCGGGCATCGCTCCCGAAGAACTCCCCTACATCTTCGACCGCTTTCACCAGGTCGATTCTTCGACGACGCGCCGGAACGAGGGGACCGGTATCGGGCTGGCCCTGGCACGCGAATTGGTGACGTTGCACGGAGGGACGATTGAGGTGGAGAGCGCCGTGGGCAAGGGCGCGATGTTCACCGTACGGTTGCCGCTGGGCGGTGCTCATCTCGCCCCCGCAGACCGGATCGACGATGCGCAGGAAGGCCGGGATGCCGAAGGCGGCTATCGCGCGATTTCGCTGGGAGCGTTGCCCTCCATCTCCGAAGACGTACCCCGCGCGGGCGAGACCAACGGGGGACTTTCAAGGGAGGCCCCGACCGTCCTGCTCGTCGAGGACCATCCCGATGTCCGCCGCTACATCAAGGGGCACCTCGCCGGTTCCTATCACGTCGAAGAAGCCGGGGACGGCATCGAAGGGGTGGAAAAAGCGCGAACGGTGTTGCCGGACCTGATCATCACCGACGTGATGATGCCGGGCATGGACGGCTATGCGCTCTGCCGCGCGCTGAAGACCGACCCCGCCCTCAACCACATCCCCATCATCCTTCTGACCGCCAAGGCCGGGGAGGAGAGCAAGGTCGAAGGGTTGGAAACGGGAGCCGATGACTACATTTACAAACCCTTCCACGCCGATGAGTTGCTGGCGCGTGCCGAGTGATCGAAATACGGCGGCTCTTGCAGAAGCGGTTCAGCCGCGAGGTGGTGGCCGTCAAACCCAGCGAAGCGTCGGTGACATCGGCCGATGCGGCGTTTCTGGAACGGGTGCGCGTCGCGGTCGAGGCGCACATGGCCAATGGAAACTTTGGTGCGGCGTGGCTGGCGGACGAGGTGGGCCTGAGCGAGCGCCAACTGCGGCGCAAACTAAAGGAACTGACCAACCTCTCGACGGCGGGCTATATTCGCTCGATGCGGTTGCAACGGGCGGCTCAACTGCTGGAGGAACAGGCCGGCACCGTCTCGGAAGTCGCCTATGCGGTAGGCTTC
Organism: Rhodothermales bacterium; assembly: GCA_046756545.1. Taxonomy (GTDB): domain Bacteria; phylum Bacteroidota; class Rhodothermia; order Rhodothermales; family JBHHWM01; genus JBHHWM01. Next base: position 5,537 of record JBHHWM010000072.1, read on the forward strand.
CAGGACCCGAAGCATTTTTCCAGGCTGTTTCGGCAGGTCTTCGGGGTGTCGCCCTCGCGGATACACGCCCTGAACGGTACGTGAGAGGGAGCTTTCCCAGGGAGTATTATTTCGGCGGTGCGTCGTCTTGTTCTAAATGATTCTGAGGAAGGGTGAAGCAGAAGGTGCTGCCTCGCTCCCGACCCTCCGACTCAATCCAGATCCGACCCCCGTGCACCTCCACAATACGCTTCACCAGCGCCAACCCCACTCCCGTTCCCTCGCCCCCTACCTCCAAACGCTCAAACAACCCGAAAACCTTCTCCTGATACCGCGGATCAATACCCAACCCGTTGTCCCGCACATAACACACTATCTCCTCACCCGCCTCGCCTTCTAAGTCCTCCCCCCGACGCACCCCGATCTCGATCAACGGCGCCGACTGATCCCCCATGAACTTCACCGCGTTGTCGATCAGGTTCTGATAGACCTCCACCAGACGCACCCGGTCACCGTAGATGACCGGCATCGTGGGAGCAATGTCCACCGTCACGTCCCGGGCGGCGATCTGGCCGGCCACCAGGTCGAGTGCTTCGAGGGCCAGGTCGGAGAGGGAGACGGCCTCGGGGGGGTTGACCTGGCGACCGATACGGGAGAGTTCGAGCAGTTCGTTGAGCAGGCGGTGCATCTTGTCGGTGGCCGTGCGGATCTGTTCGATGTCTCGTTGCATGCGTTGGGCGTCGCCGTGTTGTGCGTCTTGTTGGAGGAGTCCGAGGAAGCCTTTGATGGTGACGAGGGGGCTTTTGAGGTCGTGTGAGACGGTGTAGGCGAAGCGTTCGAGTTCGGCGTTTTTGGTTTCGAGTTCGTCGATGAGTTCTTCGCGTTCGTGCTGGGCTTCTTTCCGCTCTGTGATGTCCAGGCCGTAGCCGACGAGATGGATGACGTCTCCATCCGGTCCGAGGACGGGCGTGGCCACACGCACGATGTGCCGGATCTCTCCGGTGCGTGTCTGAAGCGTCTCTTCAAAGCTGCTGGCTTTTTTCGAAGCGAGCACCTCGCTGTACCAGGCTCTCCTGCGGTGAGCGACTGCCGGGTCGAACCCTCGCCTGCGGCAATAGTCGATATCCGTCTTGCCGATGAGCCACTGTCGTATCTCCGGATCGGCGATGCTGCCCTTGTTCACGAAGCGATAGTGGAGGTCGGGTTCCAGCACGGCAAGCTGGATCGGTAGATCGTCGAGGACGTGTTCGTAAAAACGCTTGAGTTGTATGATGTCCTCTTCGGCTTTCCGGCGCTCGGTGATATCCATCACGACGGACTGCGCCGCCGGCTGCCCCTGATACGTGACCGGAAGAGAGGCTACCTGAATATATCGGATGTCTCCGTCTAACCGGGTGAACTTGCGTTCGGAGAGTTCGACCCCTCGCCCCTCCAGCAACTGGTCTACGCGCGATTTGACGGTGCCCCAGTCGTCCGGGTCGAGGAAATCGAAGAGGGATTGGCCCACGAGTTCTTCCGGATCCTTTGCCCCCATCAGATGGGCTCCGGCTTTGTTGATGTAGGCCATCGTACCATCGGGTTGAACGACGGAGATGGTGACCGGAGAAAACTCGACCAGGCGGCGGTATCGTTCTTCGCTTTCCTGGAGGGCCTGCTGGGCCTGCTTCCGCGCGGTGATGTCCTGGACGTTGATGATGCGGTATAGGATGTGGCCGTGCTCGTTCTTCACCGCAGTGATGTCAACCTGGACGGGGAAGAGGGTGCCGTCCTTCCGCAGATGATTCGATTCAAAGGAATGACGACCTTGCTCGTGCGACCGGCGGATATGGTCAGGGACTTCGTCCCGAAAAGCAGGGGCAAATACCGTTTCGAGGGGCCGGCCCTTGAGTTCATCCATCGTGTACCCGTGCATCTTCGCAAAGGCCGGGTTGAAGATGTCCAGCGTTCGGTGGGCCGGATCGCTGATAGCCACGCCCCACTCGGCCAGTTCGAAGGTGTCGGCCCACTTGTGCAGCGTATCTGCCGCCTGCGTTCGCTCAATGAAGCAGCGCTCCAGCAGGATGACCGCCAGCAGCGCCAGCACGCTTACGGGCACGCCGAACCATCCTCCTAAGGGAGACGAGAGGCTCGTTGTAATAAGAGGAATCGCCTGGTATAGCGCGAGCACCCCGATAAACACACTCAAGACGCCCAAACGTACGTCGCGCTGGCGGCGCAGCAACACGATGGACCATCCCAGGGCAACGAGGAAAATCAGGAGGGAAATGGGGGGCATTAAAGGCATAGCCGGTCGGTTTTATCAACTTCACACCGTTCCATCAACAGGTTCTTCGAGCGATGGTCGATGAGAAAAAACCGAACCCTCAACCATCATGCATACCACTATGTTTCCAGGGGAAGGGTGAAGCAGAAGGTGCTGCCTCGCTCCCGACCCTCCGACTCAATCCAGATCCGACCCCCGTGCACCTCCACAATACGCTTCACCAGCGCCAACCCCACTCCCGTTCCCTCGCCCCCTACCTCCAAACGCTCAAACAACCCGAAAACCTTCTCCTGATACCGCGGATCAATACCCAACCCGTTGTCCCGCACATAACACACTATCTCCTCACCCGCCTCGCCTTCTAAGTCCTCCCCCCGACGCACCCCGATCTCGATCAACGGCGCCGACTGATCCCCCATGAACTTCACCGCGTTGTCGATCAGGTTCTGATAGACCTCCACCAGACGCACCCGGTCACCGTAGATGACCGGCATCGTGGGAGCAATGTCCACCGTCACGTCCCGGGCGGCGATCTGGCCGGCCACCAGGTCGAGTGCTTCGAGGGCCAGGTCGGAGAGGGAGACGGCCTCGGGGGGGTTGACCTGGCGACCGATACGGGAGAGTTCGAGCAGTTCGTTGAGCAGGCGGTGCATCTTGTCGGTGGCCGTGCGGATCTGTTCGATGTCTCGTTGCATGCGTTGGGCGTCGCCGTGTTGTGCGTCTTGTTGGAGGAGTCCGAGGAAGCCTTTGATGGTGACGAGGGGGCTTTTGAGGTCGTGTGAGACGGTGTAGGCGAAGCGTTCGAGTTCGGCGTTTTTGGTTTCGAGTTCGTCGATGAGTTCTTCGCGTTCGTGCTGGGCTTCTTTCCGCTCCGTGATGTCCCGGATCGAGCCCGACATACGGAGCGGTTCGCCGGTCTTTCTCCAGAGGGCCTGCCCCCGCGCGCGAAACCAGCGATAGCGTCCCGTCTTCGTCCGAAGTCGATATTCTATGTCGTAGGGTTCGTGATCTTCCAGGTGCGCGCGCACGGCTTCGGTGGTTCGTTCTCTGTCGTCCGGATGCAAGAATTCAGTAAAGGCCGTGCGGGTGGCTTCGAAGCCTCCGTTTTCGTAGCCGAGCAAGGCGTAGTACCGGGGCGATAACCAGACGGCGTCTTGCCGGACATCGGGCCAATCCCAGAGGCCGTCGCTGGATCCCTGCACGGCCAGGTCGAAGCGCTCTTCGCTGTGGCGCAACGCTTTCTCCACGCGCCGGCGCACGTCGATTTCGGCCTGGAGGACCCTGTTGTGTTCCTGAACTCCCCGCATACGTATCTGGTAGATGCTTACCAGCAGGGCCATCCCGGCCATCACGCTCAACGATCGAAACCACCAGGTGCCCCAGAAGGGCGGTGCCACGCTGAGCCGGATCGACATTTCTTGCTCATGCTGCCCCCCGGTGTCGCTTCTGCCGCGCACACGCAGCACATAGTCGCCCGGGTCCAGATTGGTGAACGTGACATCCCGTTTCGTGCCCAGGTCCACCCACTCATCGCTGAAACCTTCCAGCGTATAGGTATAGTGGTTCCTCCGGGGAGCAGCATAGTTCAGGATGGCAAATTCGAAGGATACCACTTTGTCCCTGTGTGAGAGTTCGAGGGCGTCGAGCGTCGGATCTGATTGTTCACGAGGGCCTTTGTTGTTGATGATGGTGACGGCGGTCAGCACGATGGGAGCGGAAGAAGCGGATAGCTGAATGTCGGCGGGGAAGAAAGTATTCAAGCCGTTGTTGCCGCCGAAGAAGAGTTCGCCCTGTGCGTCACGATATGCCGAATGAAGGTTGAATTCGTTGCCTTGCAGGCCGTCGGTCGCGTCGTAATTCGTGAACGTTTCTGTTTCAGGATTGAACCGGGACAGGCCGTTGGTGGTGCTGAGCCAGAGGTGCCCATCATCATCTGGGAGGATGCCGTAGATGTTGTTGCTGGGCAATCCTTCTTGCCGGGTGTAATGGCTGAAGGAAACCGTTTGTCCGTCGGCTGTCGAAGCGAGGAGCTTGTTGAGCCCGCCGCCGTCGGTGCCGATCCAGAGCGTACCCGCCGGATCCTGATAGAGCGCGCGGATCCAGTTGTGGCTCAGGCTGGTGGGGTCGGCTTCGTCGTGCATATACTGAACGAACGTGTCGGTAGAGGGGTCGAAGCGCTGGAGTCCGTTGGCCCAGGTGCCGATCCAGAACATGCCGGACGGATCTTCGAGCATCGTGAAGACCCTGTCATCCTTCAGGCCGTAGAGGTTGTTCGGATCGTATCGGTAGTGGGTAAAGGTGTCGGTGGCCGGGTCGAAGCGGTTGAGGCCGCCGCCCCAGGTGCCGATCCAGAGCATCCCCGCGCGGTCTTCGTGGATAAACAAGATGTCGTCGTGGCTCAGGCTGTTCGGATCGTTGGGATCGTGCTGGTAGCGGATGAAGCGTTCCGTCGCCCGGTCGAAGCGGTTGAGGCCGGCGTCCGTCGTGCCGAACCAGAGCGTCCTGTTGCGGGTCTCACAGATGGCGCTGACATGGCTGTGGCTCAGGCTGGCGGGGTCATTCGGATCATGGCGGTAGTGGCGCGCCGTGCCGGTGCGGCGATCCAGGCGGCTGAGCCCGTCGGCGGTGCCCACCCAGAGCACCCCGTCGCGATCTTCGTAAATGGATCGGACGCGATGATCGATGAGGCTGTTCGGGTCGCCGAGCTGGGGGCGGTATCCTCCGAACACCTCCGTTCGAGGATCGAACCGGCTGAGCCCGGCGCGTGTCCCGAACCAGAGGATCCCCGAACGATCCTCGTAGATAGCATGAACGCGGTCGTCGCTGAGGCTGAAGGGGTCGGCGAGGTCATGCCGGTAGTGGGTGAAGGTATCGGTGGCGGGGTCGAAGCGGTTGAGTCCTCCTCCCTCCGTGCCGATCCAGAGCATCCCCGCGCGGTCCGGGGCAATGGAGAGGACCTGGTTATTGTTGAGGCTGTTGGGGTTGTGTGGATCGTGCCGGTAGTGGGTGAAGGTATCGGTGGCGGGGTCGAAGCGGTCGAGGCCGCCGCCGTAGGCGACCACCCAGAGCATTCCTGCCTCATCCTCGTAGATGGCGTGAATGTCGTTGCTGCTGGGACTATTCGGGTTCTTCGAATCGTGTCGGTAATGGGTGAACGTGCCGGTAGCCGGATCGAAGCGGTTGAGCCCGCCGCCGTCGGTGCCGATCCAGAGCGTGCCGTTACGAGCCACCAAGAGAGATCGGATATGGTCGTCGCTGAGGCTGTTGGGATTGTCGGAGTCGTGTCGGTAGTGGGTGAAGGTGTTTGTGGCGGGGTCGAAGCGATCGAGGCCGCTTGTTTCGGTGCCGATCCAGAGCGTGCCGTTGCGATCCATCGACAGGAACCGGATGTTGTTGTCGCTGAGGCTGTTGGGGTCGTCGGGGTCGTGCCGGTAGTGGGTGAAGGTATCGGTGGCCGGGTCATAGCGGTTGAAGCCGCCTCCAAAGGTGGCAATCCAGAGCACCCCGGATGGGCCCTCGAAGATCGACCGGATATCGTCGTGCGAGATAGAGCTTGAGGCGTGCTCGTGTTGATAGACGGTAAAGCGATAGCCGTCATACTTGTTCAGCCCGTTTCGCGTGCCGAACCACATAAACCCGTAGTGATCCTGCGCGATGGCATACACGGCGCTTTGAGAGAGGCCCTGTTCGAGGGAGATCCGATCAAATCGTATCGTATGCGGCTGAGCATACAGTCGTGTCGGCAAGGCCAGGCTGAGCACAAGCAGCAGACAACCCATGGGACGCGATAGGAGGATATCGTCCCGCATGTTTACTAACGAGAAGGGTGAACGCGATAGCCGGCGAAGAAGATACAATAACGCCATTTGCCGCTTCATGAGCCAGTGAAACCTCAGCGAAACCATGCGTCCTTCCATCCACATCGGCCCTGCCGATACGCGTTGGGGCGAACAGGGGGGCTATCCGCTTCCTGGTTCTCGCGCATGCTTCGCAGTCGATGCCGTACTAATCACAGGGCGCGATACCATGCGGCCAGCTCTGCGCCGATCCGGTGCGGGTTGTCCTCCTGGAGGTAATGAATGCCCGGTCCGATGTCCACGGTGTGCAGGTTCTTCAGGTGATCGCGGCACCAGGCTACCAGCGGTGCCGGGAGGATAGCGCCCGGCGTGGCATAGAACAGGAGCTTGGGGAGGTCCGTCGTTTGTAGCCACGCATTGTACGCGCCCACGACCTCCGCGACATCCGCCGGTTCGCCTTCGATGGGCAGCTCGTTGGGCCAGCGCCATACCGGGGTGCGGCTCGCCGGGTCGATGAACGGCTCCCGGTACCGGTTCATTTCGTCCGTCGTGAGGTCGCGGATAACGGCCCCCGGCAGGATTTGCTCAACGAACATGTTCTTGTTGACGATCAGGTCCCATCCTACGTCCGGGGTGCGGAAGGCCTTGAAGATCTGCTGGAAGTCTGGGGGAAACGCATCCCAGCTTGGAATCGGCGAGAGGATCGCTTCCATGAATGCGAGGCCTTTGACGTTGTGCGTGTTGCGCAGGGCATAGTAAAAGCCGAGCGCGGAGCCCCAGTCGTGAATCACCAGGGTGATGTTTTGCAGCCCCAACGCCTCGATGAAGCCGTCCACGTACTTCACGTGATCGAAGAATCGGTACTCGATGTCCGGCTTGTCGGACTTTCCGAAGCCGATGAGGTCCGGCGCGACGGCGCGGCCCGACGTGCGTACGTGAGGGATGATGTTGCGCCACAGGTACGAAGACGTGGGTTGCCCGTGTAAAAACAGGATCGGGTCGCCGTCACCTTCGTCGATATAGTGGATCGTTGAGCCATGCACGTCGATGAAGCGGGACGTGTACGGGAAGTCGGCGGAGACGGGGGGCGTTGTGGTCATCGGGTTGCTTTCGATAGGGCGGCAGGACCGCGCAACCGGGGCTGCTGCGGACCGCTGTGTTACCGCGTGTTAGGAGGATAGGGATTCGGGGGGGCGGAGAGGCGCTATCCAGCCATACGTGCCGGAAGGCATAGAGTTCTTTACAGGGCGAGCCTCGGCGTTCGCGTCGCGCTTCAGGTCCGGGCTGTTCAATGTCTGAAAAAGCCCTGCAATCGTTCTCATGTCCTTTTTTTCCACTCCTTTGTCCGGTTTACCCCCCGTTCTTCATGCGAAGTTTTTTACACCCGGTGAGAGGGTGCTGCACTCTCTCAGGGGCTATCGTTGTGATACCACCAGGGTGTTCCCACGCGCGCACTCGTGCGAAGGGTCGACAAGGGTTCGATCCCCGGCACGGGGTGGCGGATGCCCTGCCACCTTACATCTCAGGACAAGGGAGGATCATCATGAAAAAGCTTGGCAGCATCTTCAGCGCATGGATCTTGGTAATGGCCGTAGCCTGGCTGGCGGCAGAACCCGTCGCGGCACAAGTAACCACGCCGGTGGTGAGTCCCTACGCCACCGTCTCCGAACAACTCGGTCTGACGGACATCACGATCAAGTATTGCCGCCCCGGCGTAAAGGGGCGGAAGATCTGGGGGGGCGTTGTGCCCGACGGCCTGGCGTCGCCGTTTCCGGGTTTCGGATCCGGCAATCCGTTTCCCTGGCGTGCCGGGGCCAATGAAAACACCACCATCAGCTTCGAACACGACGTGCTGATTGAGGGAGAGAAACTGCATGCGGGTACCTACGGCCTGCATATGATTCCCGGCGAGGACGAGTGGGTGGTAGTGTTCAGCCGGAATTCGACCTCGTGGGGCAGCTTCTTTTACGACGAAGCGGAGGATGCGCTGCGTGTGACGGTAGCGCCGGAAAAGGGATCCTTTCAGGAACGGCTGGTCTATGAATTCATGGACCAGGACGATGCCGGCAGCGCAACGATTGCCCTCCTGTGGGAAGAGGTGAAAGTACCCTTCAAAGTCGCCGTCGATAACTATCACGAGGTGGTGCTGGCCTCCATGCGGGACGAACTGCGGTCGCGGGGAGGCTTTAGCTGGCAAGGCTACGCGCAAGCCGCCAACTTTGCCCTGCAGAACAACACGAACCATGAAGAGGCGCTCCAGTGGGCCGAGACGGCCATTGCCCAGAATAAGGCGTTCAATACGTTGAGCATCAAGGCCGGGTTGCTGGCCCAGATGGGCAACATCGACGAGGGCATCGCAGTGATGGACGAGGCCGTGCCGATGGCCACCGAAAACCAGCTCAACGCCTATGGCTACCAGCTTATGGCCCAGAATCAGATGGACAAGGCGCTGGAGATTTTCACGCTCAACGTTGAGCGCCACCCCGATTCCTGGAACCCGCACGACAGCCTTGCGGAATGCTACGCCAACATGGGTGATACCGAGAACGCGCGGAAGTATTACCAGATGGCGCTCGACAAACTGCCCGAGGGCGACACCGCCAACAAGGATCGCATCGAGGGCGTATTGGCCGACCTAAAATAGCACGCCGATTCGTGAAGACTCCTGCGCTGCCGGGTTCCGGCAGCGTATGCCCCCCGGGTCTGGGGGAAGGGAGAGGGGTGATGCATGCTGATTGCATCGCCCCTGTGCTTTTGGGGCGCGTGCAGGCCGAAGAAAGACGCGGGCGGTCTTTGCTTCGTGGGGTGTCGCAATGTATACTTTTCCGTGGTGTCATGCTCGTTGTTTCTTGCGTCCATTACCGCGATGATATGCCTCGTTTTTACTCCCTGATCGTGATCGTGCTTGTGCTCCCCTTCATAGGCTGCCGGCCCACGGACACGGCACCCGAAGTCGTACCCGGTGTGTCGTGGGACCTGGCGCAGCATCGCGCCCGGACGCTCTCCGACCTGCGCTACGAGGTGGCCTTCACCATCCCCGAGGCGCTGGAGGAACCGATACGGGGTGTGGAAACGCTGCACTTCCAGCTACGCGACGACCGCCTGCCGCTGGTGCTCGACTTCAACCAGCCTGCCGAAAAGGTAGAGGCGGTGCGGGCGGGCGGAGAGCCGGTCGATTTCGACGTGACCAGTGGGCACATCGTGATCCCGGCGTCGGCCTTGCAGGTGGGCGAGAACGCGATCACCGTGGAGTTCACGGCGGGCGAAAGCTCGCTCAACCGCAATCCGGAATTCCTGTATACGCTGTTCGTGCCCGACCGCGCTTCCTTTGCGTTTCCTTGTTTCGACCAGCCCAACCTGAAGGCGCGGTACCGTCTTACCCTCCACACGCCGCCGACGTGGAAGGCCGTAGCCAACGGTCCCTTGCTGGAGCATGAGGCCACGGAGACTGGCGCTACCTATCGCTTCGCCGAGACGAAGCCGATCAGCACCTATCTGTTTTCCTTCGCGGCGGGCCGGTTTGAGACGGAAACCGCCGAGCGGGGCGGGCGGCGCATGACCATGTATCACCGCGAGACGGACGCCGACAAAGTAGCCCGCAACCGCGATGCCATCTTCGACCTGCACGCGGCAGCGCTCGACTGGCTGGAAGACTACACAGGCATTCTCTATCCCTTCGATACGTTCGATTTTGTGTTGATTCCGTCGTTTCAGTACGGCGGCATGGAGCATCCCGGTGCCATCCTGTACCGGCAGGCCGGCTTGATGCTCGACGAGTCGGCGACGCAGAACCAGTACCTCGGACGCGCCAGCCTGATCGCGCATGAGACGGCCCACATGTGGTTCGGCGACCTGGTGACGATGAACTGGTTCGACGACGTGTGGACCAAAGAGGTGTTTGCCAACTTTATGGCGGCCAAAATCGTCAACCCGGCATTCCCGGACGTAAACCACGATCTGCGGTTTTTGCTGGCGCACTACCCGGCGGCGTATGGCGTGGATCGGACCGAAGGCGCGAACCCTATCCGGCAAGAACTGGAAAACCTTCAGATGGCGGGCACGCTCTACGGGGCCATCATCTACCAGAAAGCCCCCATCGTGATGAAGCACCTGGAAATCCTCGTCGGGGAGGACACGTTCCGAGACGGCCTGCGGGCGTACCTGGATCGCTTCCGGTTTGCCAACGCCACCTGGCCCGATCTGATCGAGATTCTCGACGGCCTTTCGGAGGAGGACTTGACGGCATGGAGCCGGGTGTGGGTGGAGGAACCCGGACGCCCGACCGTCCGCACCGAGATCGCTTACGACGACCAGGGGCGCATCGCGTCGCTCCGGCTTACGCAGTCGGACCCCCACGACCGGGGGCGCTTGTGGACGCAACAACTGGACGTGCTGCTGGCCTATCCCGATACCCTCCGGCGCATCCCGGTCAAGCTGGACCGCGCCGCGACGGACGTGCCGGAAGCGGCCGGGCTGGAACCGCCGGACTTCATGCTGGCCAATGGAAGCGGGGTGGGCTACGGTCTTTTTGAACTGGACCCGGCCAGCCGTACCTACCTGTTGGAGCACCTGCCCGACGTGGCCGACCCCACGGTGCGCGGGATCGCCTGGGTGTCCCTCTGGGAAGCCATGCTCGACGGGCAGGTCGATCCGGAAGCGCTGTTGGACCTGGCGGTAAAGGCGCTGCCTGCTGAACCCGACGAACTGAACGTCCAGCGTATCCTGAACTACCTGACGGGAGCCTACTGGCGCTTCATCCCGCCGGAAGCCCGCGACCGCCGGGCGCAGCACCTCGAAACGCTGTGCTGGAGCTTGCTGGAGCAGGCGGCCTCGCCGACGCAGAAAGCCGCCTTCTTCAACGCCTTTCGCTCCGTCGCCCTGACCGAGGATGCTCTGGCAACGCTCCGTGCCGTCTGGGACCGGGAACGGGCCGTCGAGGGATTGACCTTCTCGGAGCGGGATTATACGGCGCTGGCTCTGGCGCTGGCCGTGCGCGGTGTGCCCGGGGCAGAGGACGTACTGGAGGCGCAGGCCGCGCGCATCACCAATCCGGATCGGAAGGCCCGCTTTGCGTTTGTGCGGCCTGCGCTTTCGCCGGATCCGTCCGTGCGGGGTGCTTTTTTCGAAAGCCTGAAAGACGAGGCGAATCGGGCGCATGAGCCCTGGGTGCTGCAGGCGGTGCGATACCTGCATCACCCGCTTCGCGCTTCGGCGTCGGAGACCTATATCCTCCCCAGCCTCGAACTGGTGGAAGAGATCCAACGTACCGGCGACATTTTCTTTCCGAAGCGCTGGCTCGACGCGACGCTCGGCGGGCACCGGTCGGCGTCGGCGGCCCGGACGGTTCGCCGGTTCCTTGCCGATCACCCGGATCTCTCGCCCCGGCTGCGCGGCAAGATCCTGCAATCTGCCGACGGGCTGTTCCGGGCGGCGGCCCTGGCGGAATAGCTGGGCTACCCCCTTCAGGGTCTCCGTTGGTCAAGGGCTGTTTCAGGCGGCTTGAGAGGTCGCCGCGTCGATTGGAAAGGAAGCCAGTTGGAAGTTCTTCAGATCCGTGCGTTCACTCGCATGTTCAATCTCGATGCCAATCACCTCGCCCGCCGCATTGAAATCGAGAACGATATTCGGAGCTACTTCTCGGGCATCGGCACCCGGTCCTGCTTGTAGCTCTATGTAGAGCGTATCAGTCTCTGGGAAGTATTCGAATCGCATGGCTATTCTGGGTTAAAGCTCCGATCAGGAAACGCATTGTGGAGTGTCTCGCCGTCTTCAAGCGTTATCACGCGTAAGTATTTGCCAAGTTCTTCGACGAAGCGCCAATGACAGATACGACCATCGGGCTGCGTCTCCATGAATTCCGGATCCCGAACGGTTTGCTCGCACCAGGCGAGTTTGATATAGGGTCGCTGCAGGAGCACGCGGCGTCTGAAGTACTCGGTTTGCTTCATATGGGAAAGATACAAACCAGCAGCTACCCCCTTCAGGGTCTCCGTTGGTCAAGGGCTGTTTCAGGCGGCTTGAGAGGTCGCCGCGTCGATTGGAAAGGAAGCCAGTTGGAAGTTCTTCAGATCCGTGCGTTCACTCGCATGTTCAATCTCGATGCCAATCACCTCGCCCGCCGCATTGAAATCGAGAACGATATTCGGAGCTACTTCTCGGGCATCGGCACCCGGTCCTGCTTGTAGCTCTATGTAGAGCGTATCAGTCTCTGGGAAGTATTCGAATCGCATGGCTATTCTGGGTTAAAGCTCCGATCAGGAAACGCATTGTGGAGTGTCTCGCCGTCTTCAAGCGTTATCACGCGTAAGTATTTGCCAAGTTCTTCGACGAAGCGCCAATGACAGATACGACCATCGGGCTGCGTCTCCATGAATTCCGGATCCCGAACGGTTTGCTCGCACCAGGCGAGTTTGATATAGGGTCGCTGCAGGAGCACGCGGCGTCTGAAGTACTCGGTTTGCTTCATATGGGAAAGATACAAACCAGCAGCTACCCCCTTCAGGGTCTCCGTTGATCAAGGGCTGTTTCAAGCGGATTGAGAGGTCGCCGCGTCGGTCGGAAGGGACGATGCGACCTCAACCGAAGCGCGGCGCATCCCGCGTTGCAGGTTTGATCCTTTCGCGCCTCGCAGTCGCTGCATTCTGGGAAGAGGTACGCTATTTCGGCCTGGTCAAGAGCGGTGTGGAAGTGCTCGCGCAAGGCGGGCCACCGGGAGGCGGGTGAAACCGGTTGTGCGAAGGAGGCCAGCGGGAAACAGGGGATCGCCGTGTAGCCCGGCCCGATGTCGGGGATGACGCCGCAGTTCGACGCAAAATCGATGCTGTTCTCGGCCAGAAAAGCGCGTTGCGTTTCATTGAAGAAACAGGCCGGGAAGCCGCAATCGAAGGTGGGTGTAAGCCCGGCGTCGAGCGCTTGTTGGATGAAGGCGAAGAGAGATCCGGCCACGGTTTTGTAGGTCGCGGGCGCGAGGTGGACGTTGTGCCCGTTCGGCCATACCGGCACCGCAATGCCGAGGCGAACCGTGCGTTGCAGGTGGTACTGACGGACCTCGTGGATCAAGTGCGTGAGGTCCTGATCGACCCGGTAGA
>JBHHWM010000073.1:0-18640 GCA_046756545.1 Rhodothermales bacterium
GCCTGGATCTCGGCCTGTCGTTCTTTCAGCACATTCAGGATACGCCCGGCTTGCGGTGCCTGAAGCGAACGGGGATACCAGGCCCTCAACGCCGTATAGAGGGTTTCGAGATGGGCCTTCTCGGGCCCCGCGAGTGAATCCGCGATGATCTCTTCGGTCTGGGCCAGACTGTCGGCAGCCAGCGAATCCACCCCTGCGGGGGCCGGACCAATCACGTTGCCGGGCGGCAGATCGTCCTGTTCGGTCGGCGTGTCGATCACCTTGCCGGGAGGCAGCCCTTGCCGGTCCTCAGAAACATCGATCACCTTGCCGGGAGGCAGACCGGCCTGTAGCTCCTGCGTAGTGCCTCGCCTGGGCGGGATGTTTCCTCTTGCCTGTTGTTGTATGGGAACAGGCGGCGGCTGAAACAGGAGGCTCGCCTGGATTACCGAGTCGGGGATAGCCAGCGGCAGGGGGTCGAACAACGAGAGGCTGTCTCGTGTGGCCCATTCCATGTAGATGGAACCGGCCGCAAAGAGCGCGCGGGGAGCCACGTCGGTCTGTGAATAGCGAATCGCCATATCGACCATCTCGTTCAACGACTGTTCGTAGGCGGCACTCCGCCAGGCACCATAGGCCCGGTCGTAGGCTTCTTCGGCCAGCACGAGCGAGTCGGAAATCACTATCGTTTCGGGCAATCCCAGGCGTTCGCGGGCGCGCCCGGCGAAGTCGGAATCCGGATAGGTATCGAGAATGGTCTGATAGAGCCGCCGGGCGGAGAGCGTATCGCCGAGGGCACGCTGCACTTCGGCCAGCGCGTAATAGGCCCGCTGGGCCACCGGCTCGTCGCCATCCTCTTCGATCACCATACGATACCAGACGGCGGCCGAATCGGGGCGGTTCATGGAGAGGAAAAGCACGTTGGCCAGTTCGTAGCGAGCCACCGCACGGTCTGCCCTCATCTGCCGGCGGCTAAGCGAATCGCGAGGAACAGAGGCAATATCAATCTCGGGCAACCCGGCTCCGGGAAGGTCGAGATTCTCGTCCGCAGGGACCCCCCCACCCCCTTCGGCCTCTTCGCCGGTCAGGTTCGAGAGCGCTGCTGCGCGTCGCCAGTTAGGCACAAGGGGACGATCCCCCCAGCGGAGGGTAAAGTCGGCCCGCCCTTCCTGCACACGCGCCTGATCCCGATGGAAGAGAAAACCGGCGCTGTTGTCTTCCCGCTGGGAACTGCCGGTTTGCTTGGATTCGCCCCGGTTGTTCCTCCCACGCTGATTAAAGTTGCCGGCGTTCTGGAACTGTCGTTCGGCACGGAGACGCTCCATCCTCGCTTGTTCTTCTGCGAGCCGTTCCGCTTCCTCTTGGCGCAGTTCCAACACACGCGCCTCAAACGCTTCCTCGTCGAGGCTTCCCAGGTATAGCAGCGAATCCATCCGGCTGGTCTGATCCATCACGTCGGCAAAACTGCGGAAGGTCCGTTGTTGCTCATTCCCATCCGTGATGGCGGAAGGCGCGAAGGCTTGTTGCCGGGCCGTTCCGGGGACGTTCCCGACGCGCCGTCCTCCCCGCCCCGAGGTCCCCTGCAAGGCAACGGCGGCGGTGTCGAAATGAGCCGCAGCCAGGGAATAATCTACGTAGAGGTCGCGATAGAGCTCGCCCAGCGCATAGTGCACACGCCCTCTCACCGGTGTAATATTGGCATCGGAGTCGTAGAGCACTTCGTAGTAGGTATCGAGGGCATCGTCGGCATGACCTGCCGCCTGATAGATCCGTCCACGCAGATAGGCCAGTTCAGCCCGGTTCGCGTAGTTCTTGTCGTCGCGTTCCATACGACGCAGCATGCGCAGAGCGGCGTCGGTATCTCCGTAGAGCCCTTCGACGCGTATGGCGCTGACCTGGGCCGCATAC
Source organism: Rhodothermales bacterium (assembly GCA_046756545.1). GTDB lineage: Bacteria > Bacteroidota > Rhodothermia > Rhodothermales > JBHHWM01 > JBHHWM01. Next base: position 1,888 of record JBHHWM010000073.1, read on the forward strand.
GAGAGTTCATAAAAAGGATTATAGCGGACGACCCGTTCGTAGGAGGCAACCGCCTCGGCATAGCGCCCCAGAGATTCGTAGACTTGCCCCAGTAAAAATTGTGCGCGCGCGGCGACGGCGTTGTCCTTTACACTCTCCAGCCCCGCTTCCAGCTCGGCAGTGGCGTCTTCCCAGGCGCTTCGTTGCACATACATCTCGCCCAGCGCCAGGTGAAACATCGGCTCCCACCGTTTCGACAGGGATTCCCGGTTCAGGCTCTCCTGGAGGTGATCTGCCGCCGCCTCGTATTGATCGCTGACAATGAGCGTGCGTGCCAGCCAGAAATGCGCTTCATCGCCCAGGCGCGAATCCAGCGTCATGACCTCCCGGAATTTCTCTTCGGCCCCAACGTAATCTCCCGTATAGAACCGGGCCTTGCCGATGAGCAACAGCGCATCGTCTACCCATTTCGACTGGGGATGCTTGCGCAACACATCGGCACTCTTCTTGATAGCCGACTCGAAGGTTTTTCCCTGAATCGGACGATCCGAACTGCCGAAGACCGGCAGGTAGACATTCTGATCGACAGGCTGGTTCTCGGCCCCGGTCTCGATAGCACGCACCCCTTCCTCAAACGCGTGCTCCGCGTTGTAGAACGTATTGTAATAGGCCGTAAAGTTGTCGAGGCGTTTTCCGACAAACGAGCTTTGGCCGCACCCGGCCACGAAGAAAAGAAAAGCAAACAAAAAGAGGCTACGACGCATGGCGACTGTCGAAAAAGGGGGTCAAACGTTCCGGGCCGTCTCAGAGAGAGCAACCATCCTCTCCCCTTGTATACACCCGAACGGGCGAACCGTATGTAGTGCGTGGTATCAATCTCCCATCCACACCTCGACCTTCGCTAGATTCTGCTGACGTGCATCATGTTCGTGCGACCTTTTTGAGGCAAGGGCATACCGGCTGTAATAACAACCACATCGCCAGGCTGGACGAGGCGGTGCTCCAGCAGCGTCTGGTGCACGATCCGCACCCCCTCATCCGAGTTGCCTTGGAAAGGAATGAAAAAGGCTTTTGTTCCCCAGAGAACGCCTAACTGCCCCACCACGCGCTCCTCGTCGGTGAAGGCGTAGAGGGGCATAGGAGGCCGGTGCCGTGCGATGGCCCGGGCGGTAGCCCCGGAATTGGTAAGGCAAGCAATGGCAACCGCCCCGACGTGCTCGGCCAACTCGCACGCCGAATAGCTGATCGACTCGGTCACATTGTCGCCTTCCGGCTGGACGTCGAGCTTCATGCCAAGGTCACTCCAGTGCCGTTCGGCTTCTTCGATGATGTGCGCCATCGCCTCGACGACGCGGACCGGATGCTTCCCCACGGCCGTCTCGCCGGAGAGCATGACCGCATCGCTGCCGTCGAGCACTGCATTGGCTACGTCGCTGGCTTCGGCGCGCGTTGGGCGAGGGTTGTCGATCATGCTTTCGAGCATCTGCGTGGCCGTGATGACGGGCTTGGCCGCCCTCAGGCATTTCTGGATGATCATTTTTTGCGCACCGGGCACCTGCTCCATCGGCATCTCGATGCCCAGGTCGCCGCGCGCCACCATGATGCCGTCGGCCTTGTGAAGAATGGAGTCGATCCGTTGCACCGCCTCGGGCTTTTCGATCTTGGCGATGACATCGATGTGCCTGCCTGAGGCCCGTACCCGCCGGACCAGGTCGGCTACGTCAGCCTCATCACGGACGAACGAAAGGGCAATGAGGTCTACATCCATCGACAGGCCGAAGGCCAGGTCGTCGAGATCCTTCTGGGTCAACGACGGCGTGGAGGTGCGGATATTGGGCAGATTGACGCCTTTGCGCGAGCGCAGCGGCCCGCCTACGATCACTTCGGCCAGCACCTCGTTTCGGCGTGTTTCGAGCACCTCCAGTTCCAGCAATCCGTCATCGATGAGAATACGGCCGCCGGGGTCGACATCCTGGGTCAGCGTGGCGTAGTTGACGTAGACCTGCTCGCTGGTGCTCTCGGGTAACGGGTCGGACGTAAGCACCACGCGCTGCCCGGTGCACAGCAGCACGCCACCGTTTCGCATAACACCCACGCGAATCTTCGGCCCTTGAAGATCCTGTAGAATGGAGACGGAGCGCCCTTCCTGCACCGCCGCCTCTCGAACGTATTCGATGACACGACGATGGGCCTCGTGGCTGCCGTGCGAAAAATTGAGGCGGGCCACATCGATCCCCGCTGCGACGAGGGCCCGGATAGATTCCGGCTCCGACGAAGCAGGACCCAGCGTGGCGATAATCTTGGTGCGACGTGCCATAACTCAGGGAGAAATCATAAGATCGACTGACGTAAACTACTTCACGCAGAAACCGCCTTCAACGTTCGAGGCCGGGCACACGGTCAATCTATCACGAAAAGCCCCCCTGAACACACGTGGGCTTTGAGCGCTGCGTTACGAGGTGCCGCCGGCACCGTGCGCAGCCAGCACAGATTCCACATCGCCCGACCTGCCGGCCCGGCCCAGGGCGGCAGCCACCATCATCAACTCGCCCACGTTTTCGAGCGTCAACAACCCGACGAGCCGCCCGCCACGCACCACGGGCACCGTCGAGCATTGCGCCGCGTTCATCCGCGCAAAGGCGTCTTCGAGCAGCATCGTGTCTTCGACGGTAAAACACTCCGGTTCGATGATATCGCTGATGCGCGCTTCACGGCCCTGCTCTGCCAGCGCCTTCATCAACTGCCTGCGCGTGAGCACCCCTACCACGCGTCCGTCGTCGGCCACCGGAAAATCCTGGTCGGACCCCGAGAGCAATTCATCCACGGCTACATCGAGGGTGTCGGAGGGTGACAACGTGCCGAAACGGGTGAGCATAACCTGCCGCACAGGCACGCCCCGCGTGACGGCCCGCATCAGCGCCTGCTGCGATTCTTGCCGCGCTCCGAAATAGACGAACAGGGCAATAACGATCAGAAACGGATTCAATACCAGAAAGCCAATCACTCCGAACAACACGGCCATCGCCTGCCCGATGTTGGCGGCAATGTGCGACGCCTTCGCATAGTCGAGGCGAGTCGCCAGCAGAGCCCGCAGGATGCGCCCGCCGTCCATCGGAAAGGCCGGGAGCAGGTTGAACCCGACGAGGATCACATTCAGCCACATGAGCGTCGCCCAAAAAGACCCACCGTCGGGCTGCAACAGGACGATGGGCGAGAGCGAATCGCCCAGGGCATAGAGCGCAATGAACAGCACCGCTGCAATGGCGGCGTTGACGGCCGGACCGGCCAGGGCGATCCAGAACTCTTTCACCGGCTCCTCGGGGATGCGCTCCAGACGTGCCACCCCACCGATGGGATAGATCGTAATGTCGCGGGTCGCCACGCCGTAGTGGAGCGCCGTCAGGGCATGGCCCAGTTCGTGGAGCACCACACAGGTGAACAGCGCGAGCACCAGGCCCACCCCGATCAGGGCCGCCGACACGGAACTCCCCTGGTAGAGGTAGAACACAAAGATCCCGCCCACCAGCAACGTAAACGTCCAGTGGAGGTAGATCCCGATTTTTGCAATGCTGCCGATCTTGAGTTTTTTCATCCCATCCAACGACCATGTATCGACCCGGTGTACCCCAAGAACGAGGGCTCGCACAAGGCGTTTCTTTTTTTGCCCTGTTTATCCCGGCATTGACCTTCCCCGTTGAAGAAAATGGCAATGTTGCTTATACATGAGGGGTGCCTTCTCTCCAAAATACGGAATCGCCTCTGTACCCTCACGGCATTTCTGCACGGCGGTCCCACCTACCCTCACAGTATCCTGCACCACCGCTTTGCCGGTGATACGAATCTATCCAATGAAGGTGCTATTATGGAAACGCCACCCATCGAACAGGAAGCCCCCGCACCGTCCTCTTCGGCTTCGTCAAACCCGTTCACATGGTTGAAAACCTCGTTCTTCACCAGAGACAACGCCTCCCTGGGCTGGTCCTTCATCTGGCGGTTTGCGTTGGTCGCCATCCCGGCCGTCCTCGTGCTCTGGTTTCTGATCTTCATTCCCTTCGTCGTCGGCCAGTCGTCTCCTTCGTCCCAGGAAGACATCTTGTATCTCCAGTTCCTCTGGGTTGTGCTCTCCCTTCCCGTCGACATCTTTCTCTATGACTGGGTGGGCAAACGAACCATCCGGCGGCGCCTGAACCTGGACATAAAACGATTCATCGGCTGGGCCATCTTCTGGCGCAATCTGGCGATTCACGTTGCGGCGTGGTTCGGCCTGGTGCTCGCGCTGGCTATCCCCATGACGCTGGTGGTGCTGTTGCTCATGCAAGTGGGTGAAGCGCTGGCTCCGGTCTTCGGGATCGTTCTCTCGCTCTTCCTGTTCGCGGCCCTGGTCTACATCAACCTGGTCTGCACCGGCTGGGCCATCCGCCGAACGCTGGAGAAGCTGGAGGCCGGCCTCGGAGACGAACGCCTGGCCGAGCAGGAGGCAGGGGCATCGCTGCCGATCCGCCGCTATGCGCTGCTCTTCGACCTCGACCGCTACGGCATCAATGTACTCGTCGGGGTGGGCTTCTTACTGGCTTCCGTGCTCTCTCTGTTTATCATCCCCCTCATCTATGCTATACTGGGTGGATACAGCTTTTCCTTTCCCCCGCTCATCTACCTTGTCACACGACTTCCACTGCTTATCATCGAGGCGGCCGTGTTCGTCATCCTGAGTTACGCGATCCGGCGAGAATGGCTATTGCCTCTGGCCTGGGGCGCGTTCATTGCGCTGATGGGGATAGGGTTCCGCACCGTCATGAGCCTGATATCCAGCGACATGCTATTTATGCCGCCCTTTGATGTCTGGTCCATACTCTCCGGTTTCTTCTGGTCCGCTATGTTCATGGCCGGGCTGGTCCTGGCGGTACGACTCTGGGGGCCGAGAGTGTGGAGCCTCATGCTGGGGCCTGCACTCTGCATCCTCCCGGTCATCCTGGGCATCGAGGTGATGGACCTGTTCAGGTTTGATACCTTCTCCATCATGAATTCCCTGACAAGTTTCTTTGCCAGTACGTTCGACGCGGCGCTAACCGGTGCGCTGATTTATGCCGGGCTCGCGCTACACCTCCATCAGCGAGGCTTCCGCTTCTCAGGATCTCACATTGTCTCGGAAAACGTGCAGCCGGTCGGGCCTTCATAAGGATCGTACACCGAACACCAGAACCTTAAGGCGGAACACGGTGGTACAACAGGCGGCCAACGACCGATGAGGCCGAGCCTCCCGCCTATAACGTCCCACCTCCATGAGAGCGTACGAAAAAAAACTACAGGCCCTGGAACGCCCCCCCATAGTGGGGAATCCGATCAGCCGAAAAAAGGAGATCTATCCGATCAGTGACTCCTTTCGGGGCTATCTGGATCGGTACGGACGCCTGCGCAAGCAGGGAGTGCGGTACAAAGATTTGCTGCGCTTCGACAACTCCATCTCCCTCTACAACGAGCAGGGCCACGACACCCTCTGGTCCACGGTCTTTTACGCGCATACCGAGCAGCGCGAGATCCACGACCAGCTTCGCTTCGTCTATGCCATCCTGAAGGCCGACGGCGACCTCTCCGCCGTCAAAGACCTCTACATCGACCGGGTGGACTTGTGCCTCTACGGCAACACGCTCCCGTTCCGCATACGCATCGTCAACGCCCTCAACGAAAACTTTGACTACTTCTACGTCAAGCGAATCGACGCCAACCGGATCTACGGGCTGGAGTTGGAGCACATCCTTTCTCCCAGCCGCATCAACTACTTCATCATGGGTGATACACTCATCGAAGAGCATATCATCGGCATTCCGGCGGAGACGTTCATCCAGGAAGACATGCCCCAGAACCGCTTCGATCAGGTCCGGCTGGCCAAGGAATTCGTCAAGTTCAACGAGCGCTGCTTCGTACGCCTGCTGGGCGACATGCACGCCGGCAACTTCGTCATCGACGTCCGGCGCGACTTCGAGAAGTGGCACTACTTGATGCGCCCTATCGACTTCGATCAGCAGAGCCACCACTGGCGCAAGCAGGTCTATCTCCCCCAGTTCTACCCCCAGAACATTCCGTTCATCCACGCCAGCCTCGATTGCCTGGCTCCCGAAAACCGGGTGCAGTACCAGAAAGAAGAACGCGCCCTCATCGCCAACCGGATGCGCGTCTCGCACGGACGGTTCGACGAACTGATACACGTCATGCGCGAGGGCCATATTTCATCCGACGAGTACGTGGCCCGGTTGCGCTCACAACTCGCAGCACACTATGGAGACGAGCGCTTCGAAAACAGCCGGACGATGGGCGACCTGGTCCACACCTCGGTCCAACGGATCCTGGCCCACACCGAACCGGCTACGCTGGACAGCATGCGCGGACGGAGCGCCTGAGCCGAACGGGTTGCTAGGCGTGCGGGAACGCGCCGACCAGAAACGGATTCGTTTGACGCTCGCGGCCTATCGTGGTAGACGGACCATGACCGGGATAAACGACCGTCTCGTCGCCCAGCGGCACGAGTTGCTGGAAAATCGACTGCATCAACACGGAGAGCGAGCCGCCGGGCAGGTCGGTCCTTCCGATGGACCCCATGAACAACACGTCCCCCGAAATGACAAGGCCCTGCTCGGCGTCGTAAAAGCAGATAGAACCGGGCGAGTGGCCGGGCGTGAGGAGCACCTCCCACGTGACCGAGCCGAACCGGATGGTGTCGCCTTCGTCCAGGAAGCGCTCGGGGATCGGCGGCGGCTCCAGCGTCAGGCCGAAAAGCAGCGCCTGCTCTTGCGACCGCTGGATGAACGGCACGTCGGCGCGGTGCATCAAGAACGATTGCCCGTACTTTTCGGCGAAAAAAGCACAGCCGAAAATGTGGTCGATGTGGGCGTGCGTCAGGAGCAGGTGGCGGAGGGTCAGGTCGTGCTCTTCCAGATACTCGACGACGACCTGTTGTTCTTGCTCCGTGAGGCAACCGGGATCGATGAGCACGGCCTCGCCCTCATCATGGCAGATGTAGCAGTTGGTTTGAAAGGGATTGAAGGAAAACGACGTGAGGGTCATAAGGACAAGAGGGAGGTCGGTTGTTCATCGATACATCACGCCCCTTCGAACGCCCGGCTCGCATCGAAGCTCCCTGGTGCCCCGTCGCGGGCTAGTCGAAGTGCCAGTTGATGAAGGGCAGCCACCGCAATCCGTGGCGCTTGTTGCCGGCAAAATTGAGAAGCCCGACCTGCACACCGTTCAGATACCGGGCATAGTTGAGAAGGCCCAGCGTGAAGCCGTTTTGCTCGCCTTTGATGTGGTTGAAGGCGCTCAGCGAGAATCCCGTCAACCGTCCTTCTTCGGTAATCTGGAAATAGGCCGGTGCAATGACGCCGCCGGTGATCCGCTCGCCCCCGGCTACGGCTCCGGCCAGCACAGCGCCTACAATCTTCGGCCCGCCCACACCCACACCGCCGACGAACAGGCCCTGCATGGTTCCACCGCCGCCCACTCCCAGACCGCCTACCATCAGGCCCGTCATGTCGCCGCCGCCGCCCACTCCCAGACCGCCGAACGCCACGCCCGTTACGCTGCCCCCGGCACCGACGCCCAACCCGCCGATGCCCAGCCCGAGGACATCACCTCCTCCACCCACACCCAGACCGCCAATCATGATGCCCGTGATATCATCTCCCGCACCGACGCCCAGGCCGCCCACCATGATACCCGTCACATCAGCCCCGGCTCCGGCCCCCAGGCCGCCAATCCCTACGCCGATCAGGTCGCCTCCCGCGCCGATGCCGATGCCCCCGATGCCCAGCCCTTCGATGCTTCGCCCGCTGCCGACGCCGACGGGTCCCAGCGCCACGCCGGTAATGGTTTCGTCAGCCCCGGCCCCGATGATCCCTACGGCCAGTCCACGGATCCGACGAGCGCCGGTCATGGGCACGCCCAGCGCCACCCCGTTGACCGTGCCGGAGGCCGGGCTTCGGGGGGTCCATATCGTCAGGTTTACGCCGTTGACCCGCCTCAGATTTCGATCTCTGAAATTGATCCGCAGGCCGTTCACCCACGGCGAATCTCCGATGCTGAGGCCGTAGCCTTCGACCGGAACATCAAGACTCTGAGCCACGCTACGTTCAACATCAGTGAAGGCAGCAAGGCAGAGGAGCAACACAAGCGTACGTAGCGCGCGCATGGGAAAACACCGGGTCAAGTCGTGGGGGATATCGAGAGCGGCCTGATGGAGGAGGTATGCGGAACACACACGTCTTTGTTTCATCCAGAGAAGGCGTCCTTCCCTTCCCAGAGAAACCCGAAGGCCACCAAGAACAACGTCCTGTGTTTTCCGTACACGGAACGCACTATCGACGTTCAGGGAGAGGTTTTCATGCGTTTTATCGTGCTGGCACTGTTCGCCATCTGCGTTCCCCTCGCGCTCGACTACTACATCTTCCGCAACTGGCGCCGTTTCGTGCAAGACGGGCCTCGGAGCGGGCTCCGCCGGACGCTCCCGCTCTACCGGATGACGCTGTTCGTGATGCCGTTCACCATGCCGCTGTATTTTTTGTTTTCGAGATGGTGGGAGGTGGAGCCGAAGCTGGCCCGCGCGCTCTTTTTCGGCTTCTGGATCATCTATTACGGCCCCAAAGTGCCCATTGCGCTGGTGCTGTCCATCAAGGACGGAGCGCGCTTCGTCGGGTGGCTCTTTGAATGGTTTCAGCGGCGTCTACAGGGCACACCGCAGGCCCATACGATGCCGGCAGCATCCGAAGCTTCGCTCGACCTGACCGACGTAAAACGGCTCCCCCGGCGTCGGTTTTTGCAACAGATTGGGTGGAGCGCCGCGTCGGTTCCGTTTGTGCTGGTGGGCTACAGCGTCTTCCGCACGCTCTACGACTTCGCCGTCTATCGCATCGACGTGCCTATCGCCGGGCTGCCCCGCGCCTTCGACGGGCTCACCATTGCGCAGCTTTCCGATCTCCACGCCGGATCCCTTTTCAGCGAGCGCCCCATGGACGAGGCCGTCTCTATCGTCCACGCGATGCGCCCCGACCTCATCACCATTACGGGCGATTTCGTGAACGGCAACGCGGCGGAGTTGTCGCTCGTCCTCCCGGCCTTGCGTCGCCTCCGTGCCGACCTCGGCATCTACGGCTGCCTCGGCAACCACGACCACTATGCCCAGACCGGCGACGTCATCCGCCAGGTCCGCAACGCCTCGGTCGACGTGCTGGTCAACGCGCACCGCACGCTCGACATCGACGGAGCGCGGCTTCACCTCATCGGCACGGACAATACGGGCTTCTACCAGAACTTCGCCGACCTGCCTCGCGCCCTCGACGGCCTTGCCTCCAGCCCGGATACCGATGAAATACGTATCTTGCTGACCCACACGCCGACCTTCTGGGATACACACGTCCGGCCCAACCACCCGGACATCGACCTGACGCTCTGCGGCCATACGCACGGGGGGCAGATCGGCTTCGAGTGGGGACCGCTACGCTACAGCCTGGCTCGCGTCGCCTATCCCCGCTGGGCGGGGTTGTATGCCGAGCCTCGCGCCAACGGTCCGGACCGGCAGTTCCTCTATGTAAACCGGGGCCTCGGCACGGTCGGTCCGCCGCTGCGCCTGGGTATCCGCCCGGAAATCACGCTGCTGACGTTGAGAAAGGCATCCTTCGACAGGACGCAACCATGAAACTGCTGCATCGCATGGTCCTTCGCGCCTTGCCGGGTCCGTTTCTGGGCTGGCTGGGGATCCTTTTGTTTCTGCTGTTGATGCAGTTTCTGATTCGGTACCTGCCGGACATCGCCGGGCGCGGGCTGCCCCTGCTGCTCATCGTCGAACTGGTGATCTACAACCTGGCCTACATGGTGGTGCTGGCGGTGCCCATGTCGGCGTTATTGTCGTCGCTGCTGGTCTTCGGGAGGCTGGCCGAGTCGCGCGCCTACCTGGTGATCAAAAACTCGGGCATCTCCCTGATGCAACTCCTCTGGCCGTCCTTGATTGCCGGCGTGGCGCTGACGGCCTCTATGATGTACTTCAACAATGTGGTGCTGCCCGAAGCGAACTTCCGCGCGCGGAACCTGTGGCAAGATATTCATAGTAAACGACCGGACTTCGAACTCCAGCCGGGCGTCTTCTACGACGGCCTCACCTCCTACGGCATCCTGGTGCAGGAGCAACCGCCGACCTCGAAGGAGCTAATCAATATCACCGTCCTCGACAACACCGAAGGTGCCCGCCGTCCCGCCACCATCAAGGCGGAGCGTGGCTGGCTCGAACCCCTGGGCACGTCGGTCGACCTGGTGCTGGAAAACGGCGAGATGCACCGCTTGCTGCAAGTGAGCGGCGTCGATACGAAGGAACGCTACGAGGTCCTCCGCTTCCAGCGCTACCGCCTCCGCCTCGACCTGTCCGAATTTGTGTTCGAGCGGAGCAACCCCCGCGAAGGCTATCGTTCCGACCGCACCACGCCGACCACCCAGATGATCCGCTTCGTCGATTCGCTGGAGGCAAACATCCATGAGGAGCGAACCAAGCTGCTGCACACCGTCCTGGTGCTGACCGCCGACTCAAGCTGGCAACCGGCATTGACCGATCAACCGCCTGCGCTGGCCGATCCTGCCGTGACGGACACCGCGATGCCCCCCCCGGTGCAACGCGCCGCGCTGGTCGGCCTCGGGATGCAGGACCGCATCCGGGTCTACGACCTGGCCCTGGAGCAGGCCCGCAAAAGCCGCACTCGGATCAACGACATCGAACGCACGATTAAAGGCAACACGCTACGCGCTGCGCGGAACCGGGTGGAAATCCACAAAAAGTTTTCGATTGCCCTGGCGTGCCTCATCTTCATGCTGATCGGAGCCCCGCTGGGGCTGAGTATCCGGCGCGGCGGGCTGGGCACCGTCGGCGCGCTGGCGCTCGGTATTTTCCTCCTGTACTGGATTACCCTGGTGCAGGGCGAGAAGCTGGCCGACCGTGGCTACCTCACGCCCTGGGTCGGCATGTGGATCGCCAACATCATCATGACCATGATCGGGCTGTGGCTGATCGCCTATGTAGGATTCGACCTACGCGCAACCACTCCGTTGCGCCGACGCCTGCGTCGTTTTTTTTCCAGGCATCGGTGATGACAAGGTAGGGGCGACCACGAGGGCTCGCCCCTACGGGTGTTTGAACAAAAGGTGTTAATCTGCAATCCAAAATCAAAAGGGGCATGCTGTACCTCGTGCCGACACCGGTGGGCAACCTCGAAGACATTACGCTACGCGCCCTGCGCGTGCTGAAGGAAGCCGACCTGATTGCCTGCGAGGACACGCGCACTTCGGGCGTCCTGCTGGCTCATTACAACATCGACACGCCGCGCACGAGCTATCACGACCACAACGAACGACGGAAAGCGCCCCGGCTTGTCGAGCGTATGCAAACCGGCCAGACGGTGGCCCTGATCACGGACGCCGGTTCGCCGGGCATCTCGGATCCCGGTTTTTACCTGGTTCGCGAATGCGCGCGTCACGACCTTCCCGTCGTGGCACTGCCGGGGGCAACCGCCTTCGTCCCGGCTCTGACGGCCAGCGGGCTTCCCTGCGACCGCTTTGTCTTCGAAGGGTTTCTCCCGACCAAAAAGGGCCGCCGCAAGCGCCTCCTGGCCCTCGCCGACGAGACACGCACCATGGTCTTCTACGAGTCGCCCCACCGGCTGGTGAAAGCGCTGACCCAGTTCGAAGAGACGTTTGGGCCGGAGCGTCCGGCAGCCGTGGCCCGGGAGGTGACCAAGAAATTCGAGGAGGTGCGCCGGGATACCCTGGCGGCGCTGCGCGCTCACTACGAAGCCCGGTCCACTATCCGGGGCGAGATCGTTCTCGTCGTCGGAGGAGCAAACGGGTGAATTCATCGGTATGGAGAACGAACCCTGCCTGCCGCTCACTACCACCTTTCCAACAGCCATATGCGTCGATTCATCATCCCTCTTGCCCTGGTTTTCGTTATGGCCGGATGCGCTCAGCCGCGTGCTGAACATGAGATGGAGCCATCCGCCGACGTCCTACCTGCTGCTCTTTCGGCACCGCCCCAGGCGGCAGACATCTCCGACGCGTTCACCGAGACGGAGCAACGCGTTCAACAACTTCTCGCCGAAGACGGCGTCCACGTGGTGCATTTCTGGGCTCCCTGGTGCCACAACTCAGTGTCGGAATTTCGGCAGGGCCTCTGGTATGAGTTGATCGAACAAAACGAAGAGGTGAACTTCATCTTTGTTACCGTCTTCAACGACGGCGAACTGGACCGGAGCCGCCTCAAAAAGTACGGCATCCCGGACCGCGTCCACAAACTGGCACAGCCGGACTTCGGCCCCAGCGACCGAAAAGCCAACCGGCGCAACACCTTCCTCGGCTACGCACTTACCTGGACGCCCACAACCTGGATCTTTCATAAAAACGGCCAACGGGCCTTTGCGCTCGACTACGGCGAGGTAAGCCAAGACCTGATGCAAACCCTCCTCGACAACACCCGGACGGATTGGGTGCACTAACGGCCTCGCTTCAACGAACGATCCAGCAGAACCGCCGGGCAATATCACGCAACGTGTCGCGTTTTTTCATCATCATGGATGAATGATGAGGCCTCTCAACCCTCATAGACCCATGCACCAGAAGCGCATCCATCGCCTCGCCGCTGCCGGGGTTTTTCTCTATGCGCTCACCTTGTATGCATCGACCGTCGCCCCGACGACGTCGCTGTGGGACTCGGGCGAGTTTATTGCCAGTGCCTACGGATTACAGGTGATGCACCCGCCCGGCTCGCCGGTCTACATGCTGCTGGGCCGCCTGTTCTCGATGTTCGTGCCTGCCGGGCAGGTCGCCCTCGCCGTCAACGGGCTTTCGGTGCTCGCCGGTGCGCTCACCGTCTTGCTGACGTATCTCATCATCATACAATTCGCCACGCGCTGGCACAGACAGCAACGCGCGGAATCCTCGGCCTTCTGGACGGCAACGGCAGGCGGGGTCCTCGGGGCCTGCACACTTGCCGTGACGGATTCGTTCTGGTTCAACGCAGTCGAAGCCGAGGTCTACGCCCTGTCGATGTTCTTCACGGCGCTGGCCGTCTGGCTCAGCCTGGTATGGAGCACGCATGTGCAGAACGAGGCAGCCGCAGGAAAGAACATCGGGTGGAAAAGCGACCGGTACCTCGTGCTGATCGCCTACGTGTTCGGCCTGGCTATCGGCGTGCACCTGATGGTGCTCTTGGCCTATTTTTTCATTGCCCTCATCTTCTATTTCACGCGCATCGAGAAGCCGGACTGGCCCTTTAAAAAACGCGTGTTCGGCCTGACGGCAGCGGGCATCGTCTCCGTTTTTTTCTTCGCCGTCATCTATCCCGGCGTGGTGATCTGGCTGCCCGAGTGGGCCGAGCAATCGGGCGCGCCCATCCTGTTTATGTTCGGCTTATTGAGCCTGCTCATCGCCGGGTTGTTCTACACGCAGCGGCACGGCCGGGCACGCGTCAACCTCGCGTTGCTGTGCCTCACAGCGCTGCTCGCAGGCTATTCGGCCTACGCCCTCATCCCTATTCGCAGTGCTGCCGATCCCCCCATCGACCTGAACGATCCCGAGACGACCGAAGCCCTCGTCCCCTACCTCAAGCGTGAGCAATACGGCCTGCGTCCTCTGACGAACAGCGGCACGTTCGACAATCGCACCGGCACGCTGGACCCGGACCGAAACGTCGTGCTCTTTCCGCGCCGTAATTTCAACGACCCGGTGCACCTGGCCCGCTATGCCCGCTATCCGTCGGACGCGGCGTATTTCTGGCGGTATCAACTCGGCCACATGTATGCGCGCTATTTTTTGTGGAATTTCTCCGGACGCGCCAAGGACGAACAAGACGCAGGCTGGATCACCGGCCTCTCGAAGCGAGAAACGGACACCTATGTCTACGCCACCCCCAGCGAATCGGCCAGCCGCAATGCCTACTTTGCCCTCCCCCTTCTTCTCGGCCTTCTGGGCATGGGCTTTCACTTCAAGCGCGACGGGCGACGCGCCCTGGCGGTGCTGCTGCTCTTTCTCGCCACCGGCGTCGGGCTGGTCCTCTACCTGAACGAAGTGCCCCGTACCCCCCGCGAGCGCGACTACATCTACGTGGCCAGCTACTTTGCCTTCAGCCTGTGGATCGGCCTGGGAGCAGTGGGCCTCTTGCGAGGGGGAATCGTATCGTGCCGACGGTGGATGCGGCATCGCCGTTCGCCGGCTCCATCCAACATCCCGGCATCCATCATCGGTGCGACGCTCGCCGTGGTGCTGTTCGCTGCGGTGCCGCTGTGGGTGCTCCTCCAGAACTACGACGACCACGACCGGTCCGGGCGGCTTCTGGCCCGTGAGTTCGCCCACAACATGCTGATGAGCCTGGATGAGAACGCCATCCTCTTCACCGAGGGCGACAACGACACGTATCCGCTGTGGTATTTGCAGGAAGTCGAGGGCATCCGTCGCGACGTGCGCGTGGTCAACCTTTCATTGCTCAACGCCCCGTGGTATCCCCGGCAACTCCGCGACCAATGGGCCTACGACGCCGCACCGCTCCCCATAACCCTCACCGACGAAGAACTCGACGCGTTCCAGGGCGGCCTGTGGGAACCCGCCACCGTGAGCCTCCCGGTCGACCTGGACCGGCTGGTGGAAAAAACGGAAATGCAAATCTCGGTAGAAGACACGAGCGGCTTCGAGAACCCGATGCGCTGGACGTTACAGGGGCGTCCTATGGGTGAGTTCCGGGTACTCTATCCGGTCGACCGGGTCGTGCTCGACATCCTGGCCGGCAACGCGCAGCAGGGATGGCAGCGCCCCATCTACTTTGCGTCCACCACCGCCCCGTCCAACCAGCTCGACCTGCAACCCTATTTCCAGCGCGAGGGGCTGGCCTACCGCGTCGTCCCCATCCGGCACGAGGAACCCTTCGGACGTATCGTACCCGACATCATGCTGGATCGCCTCTCGAAGTTCAAGCTGTCGCGGCTGGATGATCCCGGCGTCTACTACGACCCGTCGAGCCGGGGCCTGGCCGGGAACGCCTATCGCAACACCTACACCCTCACGGCGGCCACCCTCGCCGAAGCAGGCCGACCGCAGGAAGCCCGTCAACTACTCGACGCGTTCCTCGACGACGTTCCGCCCGACACCATTCCCCTGACGTTCTACGAAGCCTATCCCCTCACCCAGACCTACCGGGCCCTCGGCGCGGAAGAACGCGTCATCGAGTTATGGCGCTATGCAGAGCCGTATGCCCTGCAAGAGGTCCAGCTCGCTGGCGACAGGCAACAACTCCAGCAGGCGATACAGCGGGTACAGCATATACAGCTTTCCTATGCACAGGCGCGAGCGTTCGACAAGGCAGCAGCGCTCGGCAACCGCCTCGCCGACCTGCTCAACGACGATGCGTTCCGCCTGTCGCCGGAGGAGTTCGAACAATTCTACGAGGAACCGGTCCCGCCTCGCAACCAGGATACGGGGTGAACTTCTCTACCAGGTCCTTCGCGGGCATACCTATTCTACCTGCAAGACCGTGTAGAACGTGCCCGGACCTAAGGTCGCCCAGCCGGTGAGCGGCCCCTCGGACGCTCCCTCTTCCTGCTGCGTCCACAGCAACAGCATCCGGCCCGAGGCATCCAATACCGGTGTCGGATCGAGACTCCATAGCCCCCGAACCATCGGAAGCGGCTCCGTCCAATGCATTCCGTCCCACCACATGTGATACATCGTCAGGCGTAGATGGGGAGGGTCCGGACGTTGTCGGATCCCATCGAAGAAAAAGTGAACGGTCCCATTCGGCAACACCACCAGACGCTCGCTGGATCGGAGCCACACCTCCTCCGGAATCGGAATCCGACTCGGCTCGCTCCATTGCCGTCCCCCATCATCGGAATAGGCGTGCCAGTACTCATCGTCCGAGAAAAAATCTCCGGTTCGATCCAACTTCTTGGCCCACATCAGGTGAATGCGGCCCTGTGGCGCAACTCCCATGAAGAGTCCGTGGGCCGGTTGATCGTCGGCGGACAGGCTCACCAGTACCGGTTCCTTCCACAGGTGCCCGTCGTCATCGGCGCACATGAAGAGCACGCTGGATTCATCCGACGAGGTGATGGCTTTGATGTATGTGTGAGGAAATGAAATGAAGGCATCGCACACGTGCCCGTTCGGCGCACGTCCGAGGGCAGGATACCGCGTTTGCAACTCCGTTTTCATCACGTTCCATTTTCCCTCATCATCCCGGTTCAGAAGGAGCATACGGCCCTCGTCGCTGAACGCAATTACGGCTCGTCCTTGATCGCCGCGTACCATCGAGGTAGCGTTACTATGCCATCGGAACGGCTCATTTTCATAGATCATTTCACGCGGAGACCACACCTGCCTCTCGAAATCGAAATGGCGCGTGTAGATGTGGTCCAGGGGAGCCTCTTCCTCTCCGAGCCTGTTTTCTCCCCAGACGACGTAGAGCGTGCCGGGAGGCTCAACCCAGCAGCGAGTGTGCGTGTTGGATTTGCGTATGACGGGCTCTTCGACAAAGTGAAACGAGTCCAGGTTGCGATGGGCCACGAGTCCACTCGGGCGAAGCGAATCGGCGTAGACGAGACTGACACCGTAGAGATTGCCATCGCGCAGGGTGAGACAGTGGTCGTAGAGAGGACGGTCGAAATCAAGCCGCACGGGGGATAACCAGACCAGCGTGGAGTCGTCTACTGGTTGGGCCAGGCTGGACCGGGCAGCCGAGCAGAGGGCGGCAAGCATCAGCATG
>JBHHWM010000074.1:0-18605 GCA_046756545.1 Rhodothermales bacterium
CCACAATCTTGTCCAGCTTCTCCCGGAGCAATTCCGGAGCCTGCGTCCCTCCGTGAAAACCGAGAATGATCCATAATACAAGGATCAAGATCATCCCGATTCGTTGCGAAGAAGCGTCATGCCTGCGCGTGGAAATCGTCATACCCGTCGGAGCCTCCTCCTCCATGCAGCGACGGACCATCCAACTATCTATTGGTATTGGTCCTGGCGTCGTTGTTGCACGATCTGGCGACCCCTTCGATCCCGTGAATGATGGATTCGCCGACCGAAGCAACGCCTGGAACCTCGTCCCCGATCCCCGGTTTGCAGCAACGGTGTACGAAGCAGGCTGCTTCTATTGTTGCGCACCCATCCTTCTTGCATTCCAGACCGTCATGGCCAAACCCTCTTCGAAGAAGTCTTCGAAAAGCCGCCGCCCCTCGGCTAAAAAAAGCGCGTCGACCAGCCCGCGACGCTCTCGCAAAGGCAGCCCCTCCATGATCTTCACGCGCCAGAATTACATGCTGCTTCTGCTCGGGGTGCTGGCCATCGTCATCGGGTATGCGACGATGCGCCTCGAAAACGAAGTGGACGGCACCATCTCGCTCTACGTGGCTCCTCTCCTGATTCTCGGCGGCTACCTGGAAATCATCTACGCCATCCTCTGGCGTCCGAAGCAAAAGACCGAATCCTCCTGATTCAGTCCTCGCCGCCCTCCGGCGGAAACGCACAGATCCACCCCGGAAACACCGTTCTTTTCCGGCATCTGCCGCATGCCTACTCTCCTCTCGGAACGTTCCGGCCTCCCCTCGACACCCGGCCTTTTCCCGGCTCAGATCACCCTGCCGGGGTGGCGTCTTTTCGATTTATGTTACGGACCGGCCTAACGATATACCGGCTAAGACTATCCGTGTACTGTTCGCGCCCCAGTACAACATTCGTTGGCTTTCTCCACCTGAGAAGAAGTATCTGCCATGTTGTACGGGAAATCTCTGCCGTATTTCGTTCTTTTATTTTTTTTGATCAGCAGCGCGCACCCACCTGCTTCACGCGCCCAGTCATCCGTCTTCCCTTTTCCCATCGAGGCTACGGTAACCGAAGGCACGCAGCCTATGCTGGGCGAAACACCCGGACTCTGGAACCCGGCAAATGCCTACACTCCGACGTCCCTGTCGTGTAGCATCAATGTGGCCTGCTCCGAAGGAGCCGAATGGACCGACGTGATCGACGCCACCGTCCACATCAGTACCGGCTGCACCGGAGTGCTCGTCAACAACACACGGCAGGATGGAACGCCCTACATATTGACCGCGCACCATTGCGGCAGACCTTTGGCGGGCGACGTGCTCAACTGGACGTTCTACTTCAACTTTCAGAGTTCGACGTGCGCCGACCCCCTCGACACCCCGCCGTCGCTGACCCTTCAAGGCGCCGTGGTCCGGGCGGCCCAGGGAGGCGCTGCCGACTATGCCTTGCTCGAACTCGCAGAGCCGATCCCCGATTCCTATAACGTCACCTATGCCGGATGGTCGATAGAAGATCACACGCCGTCGATGGGGGTCGTGGTCGGGCATCCCCGCAGCGACATCAAGAAAATCACCATCGACAACGATCCGATCAAGAGCCTGGGGTCCTATTATTGGGACGCCACGTTCGACCATGGCTCGATTGAAATCGGCTCGTCCGGATCTCCGTTGTTCAACGAACGGCATCAACTGATCGGGCTCGTCCGCAGCGCGATTATGTTTAACCCCAACGCCTGCACCGGCCCCGGCGGCGACGACAACGCGCCCCGCATCATTTTTCCCAAGCTTTCCTATAGCTGGAATATTGGAACGCCCGGGCAGCGCCTCTCCGACTACCTCGACCCCGATGGAACGGGCATGACCTCCCTGCCCTCGCTGGGAGAAAGCGCCCCGTCTCCCTGGATTAACGAGGTCAACGCCGACGCCCATACGCTCTACTATCGAGAGGTGGACGAATTCGTTGAGATCGCCGCCCCCGCCGGCACCAGCCTCGACGGCTACACGCTCGACGTCTACTCCTGCTTCGGAGGTACGGCAATGCTACGCTCTTCGCATACCCTCCAACCGTTTACGGTCGAGGATGACTTCGAGGGCACCGGCTTCTTTGTCATCGGCGGCGTCGGGCTCCAGGCAGCAGCTCGAAACCAACTGTTCCAGGACGTCGGTGGGGTCGGTAGCTTTACCCGGCTGCCCTCCCGCCCCAGCATCGACCTGCTTCCCGACGGGAGCGGCCTGCTGGTGCTGAAAGACGAGTTCGGCAATGCCGTCTTTGACTACCAGTATGAGACGCCGGGCACCGTTAAAAAGAAGAAGAAGAAGAAGAAAAAGTCGAAGCAAACGAACACGCCTATTTGCCCCACGGATCGGACGACGCGCTCGACCGGGGATGCTCCGGGATCGGGCTCGATGGGCTTTATCAACACTGCCTCCGCATCGCTAATGACCACGGCGAGTACGGCGACGCTGGTCGCCTCGCCGGGACAACCCAACACGGCGTCGGGCGCTTCGCTCGCCCGTCTCGCGTCCGGCCTGGAATCTGCGATGATGGCCGAAGCCCCCACAGCGTATACCCTGGCGGCAGCATACCCGAACCCCTTCAACCCGCAGACGCAGTTCTCGCTCTCCGTGGCGCAGACCCAGCATGTGCAGGTGGCCGCCTACGACATGATGGGGCGGCGTGTAGCCCTTTTGCTCGACGAAACACTGCAAGCCGCCTCGACGCGCTCGATCCTGTTCGAGGCCGGCGTGCTGCCGAGCGGCGTCTACCTGATCCGCGCGGTAGGCGAGCATTTCAGCGCCAGCCAGACGGTCACCTTGCTCAAGTAAAAGGCACCGCTTCCGGATCCGTGGCGACCTGCGCCGATCAGTAGAGCAGGTACGCCGCGCGTCGCTGGTTAAACGTCGCCACTTCGGCCTGCCATGCCGCAATGACGGCTTCGGGCGATGCTCCCTCTTCCAGCATCCTGCCGAGCCGTTCTGTGCCCGCCAACCGGGTCAACCAGTCTTCCCGAGCCATAAATGCGGCCTGGTGCGCGGCAAGGGCCTGGTGGTAGAACGCGTGTAAGACGTGCATGCCCGTTTCGACGGATTGAAATGCGCGCGCATCGGTGACCACGTAGCGGATACCCTGCAGGGCTTCGCCTTCGAGCTTCGGATGGGACGCCATGCTCGCGATAGCACGCGGCGTAAAGCGTGCCGTCTCAAAACGAACGCCCGGCAGCGCCCGCGCGTTGAGCGTGTCGGCCAACGCCGCTCCGTCGGCCCAGGGAGCGCCCAGAAGCGAGAAGGGCGTCTCGGTGCCCCGCCCCTCGCTGGCCGCCGTCGCCTCGAAGAAGCAGGCCCCCGGATAGACCAGCGCCGTCTCGAAATCGGGGATGTTGGGGCTGGTCTTGATCCACGGCAGGCCCGTATCCGGCCATTGCATCGCGCGCTCCCACCCTTCCATCGAGACGACGTGTAGCTGCAAGCCGTCCAGGCCCGGCAGCAGGCGCTCGCCCTGGATCATCCGGGCCAGTTCGCCCACCGTCATACCGTGCACGACCGGAACGGCATACTGCCCAACGAACGAGGTATGTTCGGGCTCCAGAACGAAGCCGGAAACGTAAGCCCCACCGAGGGGATTGGGCCGGTCGAGCACGACGAAAGGGATGCCGGCGTCGGCAGCCGCCTGCATGCTCAGCCCCATCGTCGAGATGAAGGTGTAGAACCGCGCCCCGATATCCTGAATGTCGAAAACCAGCGCATCGACCCCGTCCAGCATCTCAGGCGTGGGCTTGCGCGCCGAACCATAGAGGCTGTAGACGGGCGCGCCGGTGCGGTCGTCGCGTCCGTCGGCCACCTTTTCGCCGGCGTCGGCGGTGCCGCGAAGGCCGTGCTCCGGCCCAAACAGCGCCACCAGTTCCACGTTCGGTGCCGCGTGGACGACGTCGACCAGGTGGGACGTATCGACGCGGGCCGTGTGGTTGACGATCAGGCCGACGCGCATCCCGTCCAGGAGGCGAAAGCCGTCCTCGGCCAGCACCTGCGCCCCGGTTTTGACCTCTCCGACGCGCGTCGTGTCGGGGGTCGAAGCAGGCCTCTCCGAAGCCGACGGGCTGCAACGCGGCAGAAACGTCGCGACCAGCAGGAAAAGTAACAGACGCATGCTTGCATTGCGTGGCATCGTGGTGTTCTGCCTCCTCAGGTAGCCAACGCCCGGCCGTCAACCCTAGCAGCCGTTCGCAACGATCTCGTGCTCAGGGAAAAAATAGGCGGACTCGATCTTCCCGTTTTCGACCGAGTCGGAGCCGTGGACGATGTTCTGGCCCTTCGAGTCGGCGAAGTCGCGGCGGATGGTACCTTCGGCGGCTTCGGCAGGATCCGTGGCCCCGATGAGCGCGCGGAAGTCGGCAATGGCGTTGTCCTTTTCGAGCACCATGGGCACACACGCCCCGCTCGACATAAACGTGGTCAATTCTTCGAAGAAGGGACGGCCCCGGTGCACCGCATAGAAGCCTTCGGCCTCCTCCTTCGTCAGCTTCACCAGCTTCATGGCGCGAATGGAAAACCCGGCCTCCTGAATCCGGCGCGTGACTTCGCCAATGAGGTGCTTACGAACACAGTCGGGCTTGAGAATGGTCAGCGTACGTTCAACAGCCATGGTGGTCTATCGAGAATGATGAGGAGCAGCAAAATGAAGCGACCGGCGCAGGATGTGCACCGGTCGGCTCTAACATACGGAAAAACGGACGTTCCGGTCCCACCGGAACCGTTGAACCTTCGTGAATCCCTTTCCTTCCTGACGGCAGCAGCCTACCGTGTGCGCAGGGCAATCGACCCCTTGTAGGTGTCCAGGCGCAGGCGAGGGCCGCCGCCGTTGACCGTGGCGCGATAGGCCTCGTCGTCCCAGTGACGCACCCCGCGCAACGAAAAATCGGTGTCCAGATCCCCGCGACGCCCCAGGTCGGCGTAGAGATCGAAACCGGCATCGGGCGGCAACATCAGCGTCACGTCGCCCTTGTAGGTCTCGATGGTGCTGCTTCCGGCCAGATGGCTGAAGCGCACGCGCACGGTGCCTTTGTGCGTGTCGAGACGGAGCGCCCCGTCGAGATTGTCTACCTCGACGACGCCTTTGTGCGTGTCGATGCGCAGATCGGCGTCGAGATCGGCCACGTGAATATCCGACTTATGATCGTCGATGTCGAGACGCGCGGTACGCGGCATCTGAATCTCGTAGTGCACGAACGGACTGCTGTACCCATCCGTCGAGATCAACCCGAAGAGTTTCTTCTGCGACCGCCGGGCATTCTCGTAGTCCGTCTCCAGATGGAGCGTGCGCCCGGATCGGTAGACGTTCACTTCTGTGCCCTCCACCATCTCCTCATCGCCGTCAGCCACGACGCGCACGGCTACCTCCACCTCCTTGCGTTCCCACGTGGTGACGGTGATACTCCCCTTGTGGTTGCCGACGGCGAGGGTGCCGTTTTCGTCGAGCTTTTCGGTGAAACGGAGCGTTTTTTCGTGTTGGGCCTGTGCCGTCGTGGTGATGAGCGCACCAACAAGGAACAAGCCGGACAACATCGTAAAGAGCCGCATCGTTCTGAAGCCTGGGTGAAAAGAGATCGTTCGTGTAGACTACACGAGCGGAGCAGGCGCATTGTTACGCGTTCTCCACAAGAAATAAAAACCCGAACGTACGCTCCTCTTCCTTTTTGTTCTTTCAACCCTGAAATTCGTACGGGCGTCCTCCGGCATGCTTATACTGTAGAGGCTCCCAGCAGTATGCGTTCGATCCCTTTAACCGAACCGTGTTATGAAAAAACCCAAGCACCCCAACAACATCGGAACCTCCGGTGTATCACGGCGCACGTTTCTGGCCAACACCGCGCTGGCTACGAGCGGCATTATGATTGTTCCACGCTACGTCCTCGGAGGACCGGGATACCGGGCCCCCAGCGACCGGCTCAATATTGCCGGCGTGGGCGTGGGCGGGCGCGGACGGGGCATCCTACGCCGCGCCAGCAACCTCGACAGAGACACCGGCAACACCCTCGAAAACATCGTAGCCCTCTGCGACGTGGACGACACACAGGCCGCCGACACCTATGCAGAACATCCCAGGGCGAAGCGATACAAAGACTTCCGCGTGATGCTGGACGAGATGAAAGACAGCATCGACGCCGTGATGGTCGCCACCCCGGATCACACCCACGCCGTCGTCGCGATGGCAGCCATGCAGCTCGGCAAACACGTCTACGTCGAAAAGCCGATGGCGCACGACGTCTACGAAGCCCGCATGCTCACCCAGGCGGCCCGGCACTACGGCGTCGCCACGCAGATGGGCAACCAGGGCAACTCCGGCGAAGGCATCCGCCGGATCTGCGAGTGGATCTGGTCCGGGGTCATCGGCGAAGTGCGCGAGGCCCACGCCTGGACCAACCGCCCCGTCTGGCCGCAGGGCCTCGTCCGGCCTACCGAGACTCCGCCGGTGCCCGACACCCTGGACTGGGATCTGTGGCTGGGAACGGCACCCCGGCGTCCTTACAACCCGGCCTACCTGCCCTTTAGCTGGCGTGGCTGGTGGGACTTCGGCACCGGCGCTCTGGGCGACATGGCCTGCCATATCATCGATCCGATCTTCAAAGCGCTGAAACTGGGCTACCCCGACAGCGTGGAGGCCAGCACCTCCATCTTCACCAAAGACTGGCGCGTCGTTCCTAACGAGGGCAGCGCACCCAACTCCTCGATTATCCACTTCGACTACCCGGCGCGCGAAGGCATGCCGCCCGTCCACGTCACCTGGCACGACGGCGGCCTCTTGCCCCGCCGCCCCGACGAACTCAAAGACGACGAAGTGATGGGCGACGGGGGCGGAGGGTGCCTCTTCGTCGGCAGCAAGGGCAAGATCATGTGCGGCACCTACGGCAAAAACCCGACCCTGCTACCGACCGCGTTGATGGAGGATTTCGAAGAACCGCCCCAGGTACTACCCCGCATCGAGGGCAACGACGACGGGCACCAGCAGAACTGGGTCGAAGCGTGCAAAGGCGGCCCCGCCGCCACGTCCAACTTCGACTATGCAGGCCCGCTGACCGAGATGGTGCTGATGGGCAACCTCGCCATCCGCAGCTACCGCATCACGGAGACGTTCAAGGATCCGGAGTCCGGCGAAGACCGAACGCGGTACACCGGCCGCAAGAAGCTCCTCTGGGACGGCGAAAACATGCGCATCACCAACTACGAACCGGCCAACCAGTTCGTCAAGCGCGACTACCGCGAGGGGTGGTCGCTGGGCCTGTAACGACCACGCAACCTACGACTGCAAAAACAACGCCGCGCGCTCGCTCCGAGCCGGGGCGTCCGGTTGACACGTAATAACCGCCCTCACACGTGGCGTTCGGCGTGATAGGATGAACGTACCAGCGGCCCGCTCTCGACGTGTTCGATGCCCTTGGCTTCGCCTACTTCTTTGTACCGGCGGAACACGTCGGGATGTACAAACTCTTCGACGGGCAGGTGCATCCGCGTGGGCTGGAGGTACTGGCCGATGGTCATCACCTTCAGTCCGATCCCGGCGAAGTCGTCCATCACGGCGGTCACCTCGTCCTGCGTTTCGCCCAGGCCCACCATGAGGCCGCTCTTGGTGCGCAGACCCTGTTCCCCGGCGATCTGGAGCACGTCGAGCGAGCGCTGATAGTCGGCTTGCGGGCGAACGCGGCGGGAGAGGCGCGGCACCGTTTCCACGTTGTGCCCCAGGATGTCGGGGCGCGCGTCGAGCACGACCTGTAGCGCCTCCCAGATGCCCCGAAAATCAGGAATCAGCACTTCGACGGTGCAGCCGGGTTGTTCTTCACGGATCAGGCGGATCGTCTCGGCAAAGATGGGAGCCCCGCCGTCCTCGCGCTCGTCGCGGTTGACCGACGTGACGACGGCATGCCGGAGGTTCATCAGGCGGACGGCCTCGGCCACGCGGCGCGGCTCGTCCCAGTCGAGGCCCGGATCGGGGCGGCCCGTCAACACGGCGCAAAAGCCGCACGAACGCGTGCACACGTTGCCCAGAATCATGAACGTGGCCGTGCCCGCCGTCCAGCATTCCCCCATGTTCGGGCAGCGGGCGCTCTGGCACACGGTGTGCAGCTTGTGTTCTTCGATGACGTTGACAACGCCTTTATAGGTCTCGCCGTAGGGCAGCTTCACGCGCAGCCAGCCCGGGCGCTTGCCGCGCTCGTTGGCCACCTGCGACGCCTCGACGACGGGGAGTTCCAGTAATCCGGGGTCGCCGTCGCCCGCTGGAAGCAGCGTCTCCTTGCGGGCCCGCCGCAGGGTGATCTCGCCGGGCTGAAACGGACGAGGGCGTTTGTCTTCGGGTACCATATAATCCTGCCTACATGATTGTGCTGACGGGCTCCGGCAGAATCGGGGTCTCAGGGCTCCGTCGGTCTGATGTCCGGTCTCCCATCCGCTCCCTTCTGCCTGCCCGGACAAGGCAACCCGTCTGGCGAGGGAATGATCCGTTGCACGCACCGGACCTGTTTCCGAAATTCTAGTTAGGATCGTTAATTTCGAGCGTCGCACGTCGCGGTTCAATATCTTTACCATGATCTATCTCGTAGCACATTGCGAGGTGGCGACCAACGCTATGGTCCCTTGCCGGAGAGAGCGTCCGGGGATGCGACCATAGAACAGAACTGAGACACGCAGGCAGCGTTTCCCTTCCTATTCACGCAGGTAAAAAGAGCACGTCTATGGAAGCAGTTTCCGTGAATGCGATACGGCCCCAGGAGGTTGAAAATATCTTTCTCCAACACACGAACGCCCGCGGCATGATGCCGATGGTGCTCGACATGAGCAAGAGCCGTGGCATCGAACTCTACGACCAGATGAGCGGCCGCAAACTGCTCGACTTCTTCGGCTTTTATGCATCCAGCGCCCTGGGCATGAACCATCCCAAGATGGTCAACGACGCCTCGTTCATGGAACGTTTGAGGGAGGCCGCGCTGAACAAGATTACCAACTCGGACGTCCGAACCATACACATGGCGCGCTTCCTGAAAACCTTCGGACGCATCGCCATGCCGGATTATCTGCCCTACGCTTTCTTCATCTCCGGCGGGGCCCTCGCGGTCGAGAACGCGCTGAAGACGGCGTTCGACTGGAAGGTGCGCAAGAATTTCCAGAAGGGCTATCGGCGCGAGATGGGCCACCAGGTGCTGCACTTCGACCAGGCCTTCCACGGGCGCAGCGGGTATACGCTCTCGCTCACCAACACGGCCGACCCGCGCAAAACGATGCACTTCCCGACGTTCGACTGGCCGCGCCTGCTGAATCCAAAAATCGAGTTCCCGCTCGAAGCGCACCTGGAAGACCTCGAAAAACGCGAAAAGCTGTCGTTGACGCAGGCCAAGCACTATTTCCACGAACGCAAAGACCACATCGCCTGCATCATCATCGAGACGATCCAGGGCGAGGGCGGCGACAACCACTTCCGTCCGGAGTTCCTGCAAGCGCTCAAGGACCTCTCCCTGGAAAACGATGCGCTGCTCATCTTCGACGAGGTACAGTGCGGCGTCGGCATCACCGGGTCGTTCTGGGCGCATCAGGCGCTCGGCGTCGAACCCGACATCATCGCCTTCGGCAAGAAAACGCAGGTGTGCGGCATCCTGGCCGGGCCGCGGCTCGACGAGGTAGACGACCACGTCTTCCAGGTGCCCAGCCGCATCAATTCGACCTGGGGCGGCAACCTCGTCGACATGGTCCGCTTCGACCGCACGCTGGAGATCATTGAAGAAGACCACCTGCTTGAGCAGGCGGCGTCGGTGGGCGCGCACCTGCTGAACCGGCTCCACGAGATGCAGGCCTCCCGCCCCTCCATGCGCAACGTGCGCGGGCGCGGCCTGATGTGCGCCTTCGACCTGCCCAACACGGAGTTCCGCAACCGGGTCCTTCAACGCTGCTACGACGAAGGGCTCGTGATCCTGGGCTGCGGGCAGCAGTCCATCCGCTTCCGCTCGCCGCTGACCATCACGAACGACGAAATCGACCAGGGCCTTGCCTTGCTTACAAACAGCATCCAGGCCATCGAGAAAGCCTACAAGCCCCACGACAAGACCGGGCTGCACGACGCACTGACGGACGGCTGAATGGGGAAACGGAGAATCGAGGAGAGGAGGCAAGGACATGGCGTGCCATGTCCAGAAGCGGCTCCCTCCCTCTCCAGGCACCCGTAATGCCGATTTTCAAAATCGTCTTGCCGAGGGATGCCACCAACCGGGGAAACCACGGATAGAGGATCGACGAGGTCGGTTTTACAAACCACGAACAATGAACCACTCCCCAGCGCATGGTTCAAATAATCACGCATCCCGCCCGTATCCCCGTGCCGGGCGGCAAACGCATCGATGAATACGTGGGACGGGTCAACACCGGCACGGCGTCGGTGAGTGTGGCGCACATGGTGGCCCCGCCGGGCTGGAGCGAGCCCACGCAGCAACCCGACTTCGACGAGGTGACCATCGTGATACGAGGCACAATGCGCGTGGAACACCCCGGCGGCACGCTGGACGTCGAGGCAGGCGAGACGGGGTTGGTCGAAGCCGGCGAGCGGATCCGCTACAGCAACCCCTTCGACGAAGAGGTCGAATACTGGGCGGTGTGCGTCCCGGCCTTCAGCCCGGAGGCGGCGCATCGAGAACACACATAGGTTCTGACACGACGAACGGTGTACCAGAGAAAATGGATTCTCTTGCCTTCAAGCGTCCATCCATCGAAAGGCCGTTCTCAAGATCAGCTATGTCGCCCCTGCTTCGCTACCTGCTGCTGCTCACGGTGCTGGGCACGTTCGTCGCCTCCTGCGAGTTGTTGAACCGCACCGACGACGCGCTCGATGCCGGCCTCGAAGGGCGCGTGCTGGCCGGGCCGCAATGCCCCGTCGTCATCGAAGGCCGGCCCTGCCCGGATAAGCCGTTCCGTGCCACCTTCGAGGTGTTCGACAATCAGGAAGAACGCGTAACGACTTTTCAGAGCGACGACGACGGCTATTTCAAGGTCTCGCTCCTTCCGGGTATCTACAAGATCATACCCGATGCCTCCGCCCCGATTATAAATCCGCGTATCCAGGTTAAGGAAGTGACCGTGCAGGCCCATCACTTCACGCAGGTCACGCTCCTCTTCGACACCGGCATCCGATAAGGCTGATTGCTTCCTCTCTACACCCCGTAGATTCATTGTTACAGCGCTAATTCCGCGCTAATGCTTATCTTA
Organism: Rhodothermales bacterium; assembly: GCA_046756545.1. Taxonomy (GTDB): domain Bacteria; phylum Bacteroidota; class Rhodothermia; order Rhodothermales; family JBHHWM01; genus JBHHWM01. The sequence continues at coordinate 11,244 of JBHHWM010000074.1, forward strand.
TTATCTGATCAGCGAAAGGTCCTCATTTAATCCTGCTTCAACAGCGTCGATGCTAAGAAAAGCAGGTAGTGCCCAGAGAATGAGCTTGTCTGCAGAAAGATAGGTCTCTGCGTCGTGCCGGAAGGGACACAGAAGGAATGAACCGGCCCCCGTTCAAAGAATACGCAGAAGGTCCGTCTTGATAGTGTGCGTCATCTCATCCTGCCGTTTGGGTCTGAGTGGTCTTCGTACCCAATGTAGCACAACCATCGCCGACTATGAGTGTCCCGAAACGACGCCCGGCTAGCAAGGACGGGCCGGAACCTCTGTTGAAAAGAACCCGACAACACGCGTGGTTTCGCGGAATCTGGCTCTTCCCCCTTCTTTTGCTTGCCCTTACGGCACAGGCCCAACCCCGATCCGAAAAGGTGGGAAGTCCTACCGTGCCGTCCGGGCCGCTCAGAGTAACCTGGGTGAACAACTACGACCTGGGAAACGCAGCGCAGCCGCAGTTTTTCCTCGTCCAGCCTTCACAGGAAGCACTCACGAACGCAGCGACGTTGCCGGGCCTCGCGGATGGCGAAAAGCTTCCCAAGCATACTGCTTTTCCCGGAACGGCGTCTCCAGAACCGGCTGTAATGGCTCCCCTGGTAGATCCTGCTGCGGCTTCGATACCGTCGGCTTCCCCTCCCATCTTTGGATTTGACACGCAGGACTTCGACGACAACGCGACGCTCACGGGCTTCCGCTTTATTCCGCCCGACCCGCACGGCACCGTGGGGCCCAACCACGTCATCGCCGTCAACAACGTGGCTATCGGGGCCTATACCAAGGCCGGTGCGAATGTCTTCCTTCAAAGTCTTCAGACCTTCTTCGGCTCCCCTACATTCACGTTCGACCCCAAGGCGATCTACGACCAGTTTACCAATCGCTACCTCGTGGTCACCCTGGAGCAGGTAGAAGCCGGGACCAACCCGAGCACCGGCAACGAATCGAGAATCCTCCTGGCAGCCTCTCCGGTCGGCACCCCCGTGGGCACGTGGACCGCCGTTTCGATAGACAGCAAAATTACCACCACCTCTCCCAGTCGCGATTACTGGTGTGATTATCCCGGCTTTGCGGTTGATGAAGAGGCGATTTACGTGTCCTGTAATCACTTTGCCTTCGCCCCCATTTCAGCTTCTCTGGGGTCGCGCCTGTACACCATCGACAAGGCGGCCCTGTATGCGGGCACGTTTAACCCGGCCACCGATCTTAATCTCTACGACCCCGGCACCGCCAGCGGTGTCAGTAGTTGCACCTTTACCTTGCAACCGGCCCACGTCCATTCCGACCCCGGCGGCACGATTGGAACGTGGCTGACGGCGTTCTCCGGCTGTTCCTCCGCACCCGCAGGTACTCCTCAATTTCTCCACATCATCCGCATCGACAACCCGCTGGGAGGAGCGGGGGCCAGCTTCACCGGCTGGTTTCCCGCCCTGGGAGCGATCTGCAGCACTTCCTTCTGCAGCGTCGCGGACGCCCCGCAACCCTCTCTCCTCGACCTGGACACCGTCGGCAATCGAACCTACGATGCCGAATGGCGCAACGGGAACCTCTTTGTGACCACGACCACCACAATCAACGAGGGCGGGACCGACCAGGCCACCGCCCACTGGTTCCAGATGAACACAGCCACCCTGGCCGCGGCACCGGCAAATTCGTCGCCCCCCATTACCAATCAAGGCGACGTCGGCGCAGAAGACCTGGGAACCGGGACCTACACCTATTCGCCCAGCATTTCCGTCAATGACGATTGTGCGCTGCTCGGGTTTGCGGCCTCAAGCTCCAGCCTGGCCGCCGGAGCCTACTACGCCGTCATCGACGTGTTGGGCACTTCCGGCCCGGCCGGCACCGCCGGCTCCACCCAGACGGTGCGTGTCGGCGACGACTCTTACCAGCGCACGTTCGGCGGATCACGAAATCGCTGGGGAGATTACTCCGGCGTCGTCCTCGATTTTACGGATACGGACTTTTTCTGGATCTTCAACCAATACGCCCAGACCCGTGGCAGCGGCACCCCGCCGGAGGACGGACGCTGGGGCCAGCGGGCGGCCCAGGAATCGTGCCAGAGCGCGGGGCTTCCGGTGGAACTGTCTCACTTCAGTGCGGTGCTCGACGGCGACCTCGTCACGCTGTCCTGGCGCACGGCCAGCGAGACCAACAACGCCGGGTTCGAAGTGCAACACCGTTACTACGACGGGGTCTTCGAACCCGTCGGTTTCGTGGAGGGGCATGGAACCACCCTCGAACCCCGGGACTATCGCTACCAGATCCGCGACATCGATCCGGGACGATACGTCTTCCGCCTCAAACAAGTCGATTACGACGGCACGTTTGAATACAGCCCGGAAGTGGAGGTCTTCGTCGATCTACCCGAAGCCTACGCGCTCTCGGACGCCTATCCAAACCCCTTCAACCCGGAAACGCAGTTTACGCTGACAGTGACCTCGGTGCAGCATGTCACAGTCGAAGTCTTTGATGTGACCGGACGTCGGGTAGCGCTCCTTCACGACGGCCTGTTGGATGCCGATCAACCGCATGGCTTCACGTTCGACGCCCGTCATCTGCCCAGCGGCCTCTACATGTACCGGGTCACAGGCGAGCAATTCAGCGCCGTGAAGTCGATGATGTTGCTGAAATAACGAAGCGGAGCCGCGTGTATCCGTCAGGCCGCGTCTGCGGTGGGCTTTTCCAGGACGCTCCCGTTGGTAACAGCCGGGCCGGTTTCCTCTTCTTCTTCGCCGACCAAGCGGGTCACGTCGGCGATGGCATCGCCCTCCTTCAGGTTGATCAACCGAACGCCCTGGGTGTTGCGCCCCATGGTGCTGATGCCGTCCACGTGCGTGCGTATCAGGATGCCGTTTTCCGTGACGATCATCAGGTCGTCGGTCGGTTCCACGCCCTTAATCGAGACGAGCGGCCCGGTGCGCGGGGTCGTCTTCATCGTCAGCACCCCTTTGCCGCCCCGGCCGTGCTCCGGATAGTCACCGAGCGGGGTGCGCTTGCCGTAGCCCATGGCGCTGATAGCCAACACCGAGCGTTCTTCGTGCCCCTCTATCGTGATCATGCCGACCACCTGCTCGTCCTCTCCCAGCGTGATCCCTCGCACGCCACGCGTGTTGCGGCCCATCGGACGGGCGTGGCTCTCGTGGAAATGCACCGCCCGGCCACCCGATGAGGCCACCAGCACATGAGAATCACCGCTGGTGAGGTGGGCCTCCAGCAGTTCGTCTCCATCGACGACCGAGAGGGCGATGATACCGTCGATACGAGGGCGACTGAACGCTTCCAGCGCCGTCTTTTTGACCAGCCCCTTCCGCGTGGTCATCAACACATAGTGATGGTTGAGGAACTCCTGATCCCTGAAATCGGCTTTGCTGACAGCCAGCACGGCGCGCACCCGGTCTTCCGGGGCAATCTGAATCAGGTTGCGGATGGACCGGCCCTTGCTGGTGCGGCTGCCTTCCGGGATTTCGAAGACGCGCAGCCAGTAGCACTGGCCGTGGTCGGTGAAGAAAAGCAGATAATCGTGATTTCGAGACGTAAACAGATGCACCAGGTAGTCGTCGTCGCGGAGGCCGCCGCCGCGCATGCCCACACCACCTCGGCCCTGCTTGCGATACTCAGTCGTGCTCGTCCGTTTGATCAGGCCCTGGTGCGAGATGGTAACCACGACCTGTTCATCCTCGATCAGGTCTTCGATGATGATATCGCCGCCGCCCATATAGTCGATTTCGGTGCGGCGCTCATCGGCATATCGATGCTTCAGATCGAGCAGTTCGTCTTTGATGATCTGCAGGCGAAGCTGCTGGTTGCCGAGGATGCTTTTCAGCCGCTCGATCTCTTGCAGAATCGTACGGTATTCGGCTTCGATCTTCTGCTGTTCCAGCCCGGTCAGGCGGCTCAGGCGCAGCGCCAGGATGGCGTCGGCCTGGGCTTCGGAGAGCCACGATTCGCGCCCGTGGTCGGTCTCGCCCGGCGCACGCGCGGGCAGGCCCAGGCGATCCCGTTGTTCCGGTGTCAGCTTCGCCGGATAGACCCCCCGCATCAGGTTTTCCCGGGCCTCGTCCGTGTCATCCGAATGCCGAATGATGGTGATGACGGCGTCGAGGTGATCGAGGGCGATGGTGAGCCCTTCGAGGATGTGAGCGCGCGCTTCGGCCTTACGCAACTGATACCGGGTGCGCCGCGTGACGACCACGTGCCGGTGATCGACGTAGTGGCGAATCGCGTCCCTGAGCGTGAGCGTACGCGGGCGTCCGTTGACCAGGGCCACCATGTTGACGCCGAAGGTCTGCTGGCACTGCGAGAACTTGTAGAGCTGGTTCTGCACCACCAGCGGCACCGCGTCTTTTTTCAACTCGACGACGATGCGCATGCCGTCGCGGTCGCTTTCGTCGCGCAGGTCGCTGATGCCGTCGATCCTCTTATCGCGCACCAGTTGGGCGATCTTCTCGATCAGCGAACTCTTGTTGACCTGATACGGGATTTCGCTGATCACAAGAGCCAGGCGGCCCGGCCGAATTTCTTCCTCCGCCATGCGAGCTCGCATCACCACGCGCCCCCGTCCCGTGTGATAGGCGGCCTGCACCCCTGCATGGCCGTAAATAATACCGCCGGTCGGAAAGTCCGGACCGGGCAGGTGCTCCATCAACTCCTTCGTCTCGATGTCCGGATGGTCGATGTACGCCACCGTGGCATCGACGACTTCGCCCAGGTTGTGCGGCGGAATCTTCGTTGCCATCCCGACGGCGATGCCGTCGCCGCCGTTGACGAGCAAGCCCGGCACGGCGGCCGGCATCACCGTCGGCTCTTGCAACGAACCGTCAAAGTTATCCTGAAAATCGACGGTATCCTTGTCGAGGTCGCGGAGCATTTCCTCGGCCAGGCGGGTCATGCGCGCTTCGGTATACCGCATCGCCGCCGCCGAATCACCGTCAATCGAACCAAAGTTGCCCTGCCCGTCAACCAGGGGATAGCGCAGCGAAAAGTCCTGCGCCATACGCACCATCGTGTCGTAGACCGCCGAGTCGCCGTGGGGGTGATACTTGCCCAGCACCTCCCCGACGATACGCGCGCTTTTCTTGTACGGGGTCCCTGCCGAAAGGCCCAGCTCGCTCATACCATAAAGCACCCGACGGTGAACCGGCTTCAAGCCATCACGAACATCCGGTAAGGCCCGGCTCACAATCACCGACATCGAATAGTCGATGTAGGAGGATTTCATTTCCTCCTCAATGTTAATAGGGATGATGCGGTCGTTTTGGGGCTCCATACGCCTTGGATTTGTTCAACAAAAGGTCCTGACAAGATGCGTGCTTTAACAGCGCGGCAAGCAGGCATGCAACCTCCCTCCCGCACTACACCATAGCACAACTATGGTGGCTGTATTAAAGCATGTTAAAATACGACATCTTAATGATAATTACCATCATTATTTTATCATAAAGTCTTATTTATAAGCTAGTTGTTGCTAATAATATATTTCTCTCGGGCACTCTATGTATGCGGATTCATCTCTGTTCCCGACCCAAGAGCAACTTGGACGACAAAAATCAGTCTGTATGTGGGAAATAGAACGATTTCTGAAGGCATTATCCGGCAGCCGACGCCCCCCTGCTCCATGCCGCCTTGCTCGACTGAAATCCACGGCAAAAGTCTTCATCTAAAACGCATCGAACATGACCTTATCACGACGTTTCGCCGGCCTCCTGCTCCTGCTGTCTCTCGGCCTGACGCCCCCCGCACGTGCCCAGTCTCCTGCGGCCTTACGCACCGCACAGATCCAGGTGGCCCGGGGAGACTACACCGCCGCTGCTGCCGGCCTGGAAACCGTCGCACCCGAAGCGCTCTCGGCGGAAGGAGCCTACTTGCTGGGGCGGTGCTACCAGGCCCTGCTGCAATACGACCGGGCGGTGGCCGCCTTCGAGCGTGCCGACACGTCTAAGATCGCCGTGCTGACCGAGTGGGGGCGCAGCCTGGAACGCCTGGGTCATCCCGACGAAGCCGAGGCCCGCTACCGGGCTGCCTACCGCCAGGACTCGACCAACCATACCGTCGCGGCCAATCTGGCCCGGCTCCTCTCCGACCGACAGGCCTGGGATGAGGTGGCTGCCATCTACGAGCGATTGCTCAAAGACGACACTGAAAACAGCTACCTGCATGCCCAGCTCGGCACCGCCTACGCCCGGTTAGACTCGACCGACCAGGCGATCATCCACTACGAACGCGCCCATGCCCTGAACCTGTGCAACATCAAGGTGGTGCTGGCCCTGACGAAGGTGTATTACGACATCGAGTATTACACGTCGGCCAGGCGCGTGCTGGATCGTGCCCTGAACGAACGCCCTCGCCATGCTGCCCTGTGGCGACGGAGCGGCGAGATTGCTTTAAAGGAGGAAACGTACGAACTGGCCGTCGAAGCCTTCGGCTACGCGCTTCAATACAGCCCCGACACGCTGGCCCTCGACCTGAGCAAACTCGGAGCGAGCTACTATCTGCTCGGAGACTTCGACTCGGCACGCACAGCGCTTCAGCAATCCTTCGACCTGGATGACCAGGATGCCATGACGGCATTCTACCTGGGCATGGCCTATCAACAAGGGCAGCACTACGACGACGCGCTCACCTACCTGAACTATGCCGCCGACCTTCTCGGAGATGGGTTACTCTCCGACATCCATGCGCGCATAGGCAACACGTATGATCAGATGGATCAACACGGCGAAGCCATCCAGTCCTATCGCCTCTCGTTGAACCTGCAACCCGACCGTACGGAGGTGCTCTTCCACCTCGCCGCGCTCTACGACGAATACTACGCCGACAAAGCCACGGCGCTCGAACAGTATCAGCGTTTCCTCGAACAGGTGGAGGAAGACCAACTGACGCAGATGCAACGCTACGCGCAGCGCCGGGTGAACGAAATCCGAGAACAACAATTCTTCGAACAGGGACGCCTGCCCGAGTCGGCCCTGGATTCGATCACCGTCCAGCCTTCCGACTCGGCTCGTGCCAAAGGCCAGGAATGACTCCCGGCAAAGACGTTATCTTCGCGAGGGCGCGCTTTGTTATCTTAACCCACGTGTGCACGCTGGTTGCAACATGGAATCGAGGAGACGGTGAGACGATGAATCGACGAACAAACCAGTGGGAAACCCCTCTTCAGTTCGTCGTATCCCCGATTCGTCGATTCAACCCAAGGGGGGCACAACGTGGGTTATCTTAGGGGGGAGCCTCCCCGGAATAACCTGGTACGCTACGTTCTCATGCGACCCCGCAGCCTGGTCCTCGTCGGTATGATCCTTCCGTTCCTGAGTGTCGGCCTCGCCCCGGCACAACCTT
>JBHHWM010000075.1:0-18284 GCA_046756545.1 Rhodothermales bacterium
CCCGACGTGTTGGCTACCGCATCGCCAAAGTCTATCGCACTACTGGAGGCGTTCACCTGGCAGGTGACCGGCGTTTGAATAGCAACCGAAGAGAGCGACTCGTACGTGTCCACGACGGTATTCTGGAAGAGCAACTCTACCAGGACGCTGAACCCGCCGCCCGGTGGAGCCGACACGCCGACGGTGCCTCCGATCTGTATTTCCCTGCATTCGTCGCCGGGTTGGATGATACTCCAGTTGACCCGTGCCGTCGTGGTGTAGGTGGTCCAGGACCCGCCGTCACACCGCCGCATGGCCCACCACAGCGAGTAGGTCAGCCCTGGTGACGCCCCGGAAGGTTGCAGGCGAACGCCGGCATCGCCAGACGGTGGCGGAGGATCGGTAATGGTAACAGTGAGATGCGCACACCGCGAAGTTCCGCCTGTGGGTGTGGGGCTGACCACGCAGGTGACGGGATGCTGCGTTATAGATGTAACAGTGGAAGGATGGGTGCCCAGATTTCCGCTCGCGTTCGGGAAGATCATCCCGCTCTGAGCCACGGCCTCCGGCGCGCAGAGGGCCATGCCACTGACCAGCAAAAGCTGGAGCATGCTACTTAAAATCCTTGATCGTCTCATCCTATAGTCGCGTTCGGGTACTGTGATTTTTTTGATGGTCGTATACCCGGAGGCTTGCCTCGGTATAGAACCCTTGCACTCCCAGATACCGCACAGCTTGATGCGAGGACTGTCATTCATCGCTGTTGCCCCGGCCCGGTTTGCCGTGCTCCAGACCCTGTAATGGTCAACTCCACCACGAGCGGCTCCGGGCTGCCTGGTTGAACAGTGATGAACTGCCGGGCGGATGTGAACATGAGCCCCGTGAGCACATCGACCAGGCGTAGTACCGGCCGGGAGGCAGGCGAAGCGTAAAGCCGCCGTCGCGGTAGAGGTCGGTGGCCTCAACCTGCTCATCCCCTTGGAAGACGAGTAGACGCAAACGCGGGGGGGCGATCTCCAACCCCCGAACGTACCCGATAACGACGGGAAGACGCTGCAGAGGGATGTCGATACGCCTGGTGCGTCCGGGGTCGGCGATGAAGCTGAAAGTGTACCCGGTCGTCGGCACAAGCAAAGGATCGCGGATCGAGCGCTCGATGACCTCGACCTGGTAGGTGGCGAAGGGCTGCAAGAAGCCGGCGCGCAATGTTCCGCTCGGCTGTCGTTTGAGCCCTGCCTGGTAGAGCTGCACCTGGACCTCGGGCCGGAGAGGTTCGCCTACCTGGTAGTGCCCGTCGCCGCTCAGGTCCTCAAAGACGCGAATGACCGCGCTGCTTCTCTGAAGCGAGTTCCGGGTGAGCCGTGGCTGCCGGCCCAACTCAATACTCCCGTAGAGGGTCTCTTCGTGCGACACCATAGACCCGCTGTAGCTGCCCCGTGAGCTAAACCCACTAAAGGGTGTATCCAGACGGAGCGTGAGTGCGCCCGTGAAATCCTGTGCGTGAAAGTTGTAGCCGGCCGAGAAACCCAGCGAGACGCTCTTCCAGGAAAGGAAGCCTTCAACGCCGCTCTGCCCCACAGCCTGGCGCCCCCTACCACGCGCGAAGAGCGAAAGGCGGCTACTTCCTTCAGGCAGGAAAAACGTCTTGCCGAGCGAGGCCCGGTAGGTATATCCGTCTGCCGAGGTGCCGTCGTCTGTGGACAGGCGCTGCGCGGTAAGCTGGGCGCTTGCCGAGATCCCCCGCTTGCTGTAATAGCTAAGGGCAGGGCTGATGCGCCTGTGGGTCCACCCCTGAAATCCTTCGGTAAAGGAGATGCCCACGAAGCCGCTGAGTCGCCCCCACGATGCGGTTAGCTGAGATTGGAAGAGATGCTTCCCTGTAGAGAGGATCGACGGTTTGGGGCCGCGCTCATAGGTGGCTTCCAGGCTCAGCCGGCTGTGCCACGCCTTCACGTCGCCCCGCAAGCGGCCCGAGGGCAGATCAATGTCGGCGCTTACGACGCCGAAGGAGAGTGGGCTGAAGGCCACCCCGACACGCGCGCGCGCCACGTCGCCGTAGTAGATGCCGGCCACACTGGCCGAGAGCCTCGGCAGCACACCGTACTGGAGATGAACGAGCCCGACACGTCGATGCGTCTGCTGCGTGCGTCCGAGATAAGCATCGTAGTAAAAGCGACCGGGCTCTGCCAGCTCACTCGTCGTAAAGAGAAAACGGCGCTCCTCGCGTGGGGTCGCCCCGCCCAGCGGCCTGGTGCGCACGATAGCCTCGGTAGACCCATAAAAGGTTGGAACGACTATCTGATAGCGCCCCGCTGCGTCGGCCTCTGCGCGGTCCACGACGACGCCGGAGACGACAGCTTCGACCAGGGCATGCGGCTCGGCCTGCCCACTGAAGCTGGACTCGCGTTGCAGGTATCGGCTCGTAAGTGGAAGGTTGGACAAGCGCACAGCTTCGAAAGGCTCTGGAGCGCTCCAGTAGGACTGTCCAAAGCGACCTACCTCAAAGCGGGTCAGAAGCCCGGAACCCGGCCGGTCGAACAGGTAGCTCAGCGCGGCAGGGGATACCCTCCCAGGGCGGCGCATCCCTTGCCGCCTGAGCATCTGGATATCACCACTGATGGAGCCACCAAGCAGGCTGCCTGTAAAGGAAAGGCTGCCCTGGTAGAGGCCCGGCTGACTGCCTACCTGGTGCCGCGAAACCTGATAGTTCGCGATCACCCCACCCAGGAGGTGACGGGTGCGGCCAAAACGCAGCGGACCCGGAGCCTGTCCGAGAAGGCGGGGATGCTTTCGCAAAGCGCCGACGTTGAATTTGTCGGCTGCTGTGGAGAGCCGTAGGCTCAGGCGCTCCTCTTCGAAGTAGATGTCCGCCTCGAACAGGGCAGTGAGCCCGGCTATCGTGACGTAGTACCGACCGGCACCGACGATGTATTCACCAGCGAGCGAGATATGGGCGGTAGGCGACGCAGTGCGCCGGGCCGTTCCATCGGCGAAGTTGATCGTGTAGGTCCGGGAGGCGTCGAGCGCTTCTACGACCGGGGGCACATGCCTGATCTCGAAGCCGAGCAGCCGGAAGAGTTCCACAACATCGACATAGAAAGATTCGCCGTCGTGGTAGGCGCTGACGTACCGGTAGTAGCCGGGCGCTTCGAGGGCCAGGGGCACCTCCTGAAGGACGACTTCTCCCTCCCGGACCTGCTGGGCCAATGCTGCCATGGGTAGCAGAGCCCCTACTGCCAGGATGAGTGCTGCGACGTAGATGCGTCTGTAGTCGAACATATGGTGCTAAAGCTCAATCTCGATGGGGGCAGGGACGGCGAAATGGCGACTCACCTCCGAGGGGATGCTGCCGTAAGAGGTGTCGAATTGAAGGAGCACCTTCCCCCCTGTCGGTACCCTTGATAGAGGAATCTCCACACGGCGCCGGGTATAGATCGCGCTCTCCGCACGTCCCAGGGTGACCTCTTCGCCCTCGCGCCAGGTGGTGGCCGTGATGCCGCCCACGAACGGGAAAGCTCCCCGGTTCGTCATGAGTAGGCTGATGGAACCACCCTCAAAGGAGAGCACCTCGGCGCTGAGCAGGGCGGCTCCTTCGCCTTTGACAAGGACAATGGGCGCCACTAAGTTGTAGACGATATTCAGGCCGGTAGCTATTGCCGGCACCTGGTTCTCGCGCACGCTGTGGCGCTCTTGCATCTGGTAGTGCATCAACGCGATGTGGCCGCCATGGGAGAGCCCCTCGGGGCTCTTCACCATGTAGCGCACGAACCGCTCCTCGCCGGGCTCGATGATGAGCCGATCCGGGAATACGGTGAGGTGACGCGTGAGGTCGCCCATCAGGCCGCCCTCGCGGAGCGTAACGTGGGTCGCCGCGCCCCCGGCGTCAGACTCGATGACACCGTACCGAGCGCTCACGACAACCTCCACGCGCTCCGTGCCGTCGTTGCGGAGCACAAAGGAGCCGTGCGGCTCCTGCTCTGTGATGTAGGCATAGGCAGGCGTCACGCTGAGGCTCACCTGTCCTGCCGCATGCCGTGCACCTCCTATCCCGGTCAGGAAAGCCAGAAGGAGTACGACGGAGGAGACCCTCCGTAACAAAAGCCGTTGGTTTCGAGTAGTCATATTCAGTTTCTTTAGTTACAGGTCACACTGACGTTCATCTGGGCGGCGTAGACGCCGGGCGCGGTCGCAGCGTCGATGCCACTGATGGTGCCGCCGAAGCGGAAGGCGTGCTCGCCGTCATCGCCGGTGCTGCCGGAGTAGGACGTCGTCGGCACGCCTTCGTAAGGGTCCCCATCAGAGGCCCGCTCGGCCCAGAGCAGCGCGTAGTCGATCAGGCCGGTGCCGCCAGTGCGCGCCAGGTCTGCCGGAGCACTTACCGTCAAGGTGAAAGCCCGGGGGGCGCTCGTCAGGAGGATCATCTCTGCCAGTGTGGTCCCCGCCGAACCTCCCGTAGCACTGACAGGGTCGAGCGTCCGGCCGGCGGTTCCCGTGCCCGTGGGCTGCGCAAGCTGCCCGAAGCCAATGCTTCCTTCGCTGCCGAGCAAGAGTTGGCAATTATCATCGGGAGCCAGGATCTCGACCCGAAGGGGAATCTGGCCGTCGTCCGAATCTTGCGCCTGGGCGCTGATAGCTGACAGCAGGAAGCCGCAGAGAAGCAGGCCCATACGGGCATGTCTACATCTTGTAAGGGTGCAGTTGTCCATGGACACGTCTTCGATTTGGCTGTGAGTGAGAAAGGAAACGCTGAGTGATACCCCGACTGCCTCCCCGATTTACCTTCGGTCAGTCACTGCGTTCGTGTCTCGGGGACAGGCTTTGCCTGTCAGAGGGCGAAGATGCTCACGTGCAGGCTGCCCCGGTAGCGCCCTCCCGGAACATCAAAGAGTCCGATCAGGCCGCCGAAACGCAGCACGGTGCAGCCGCCGTCGCCAAGCGAGCCCTCAGCACTGCGCACACCGAGGATTTCTCGAAATCCCGTAGGGCTGCACCCATCGGCACTGGCCCAGCGCAAGCGATAACTAAGGAGGACCTGATCCGACCGATCTGATGTCTGCGCCGGTGGTGGGCTGCGTTTGAGCGAGGGCGTGGGAGTCACCATAATCCCGTAGGCGCTTCCGGCCGGGCCGGTGAGCCGCACCTCACCGAGGCGGTGTGCCCCGGCGACTTTGGTGGAGATCTCCCCGGTCACCGGATCAAGCAGCACATCCCCGACACCTGCCTGCTGCTGCGCGAAGTCGAGTTCTGACGAGGTCACGGTGACCCGCAAGGCAGCCGGCAGAACCTCCACCTGCATGTCCAAATGCGCATCGCCGAACGACCGTTCGGCTTCCTGGGCATGAGCGACTAGGGATAATCCCCCAATCAGGAAAACCACAAGGAGTCGGCAAAGACGAGTGTATGTCATGGGACTTGGGCCGGGTGCTTCAGTTGCAGGTGGCGCTTGCCGAGATGGTGTTGTCGTAGTTACCATCTGGATCGCTCGTGCCTATGCCGCTGGTGGTGCCGCCGAACCGGAAGTAACGGTTGAAGGAAGAGCCGCTCCCACCGGCGCTGCCATTGTAGCTGGAGCCCGAGATCGTCGAGTAGCCGCTGCTCGAACTGGCCGACTGTGCCCAGGCTCCGCTGTAGGACAGGCTACCGCCTCCACTTCGGGTCAGCGTGCTCGGAAAGGTCCTCGTGACCGTGTAGGACGAGACGTTGCTCCCGCTCAGGCGCACCTGGCCCACGTTGGAGGATCCAGAGACCGTCGTGTTACTGCTGCTGCGGGAGCCAGTCGTGGCACTGATGGTGACCGACCCGCTGCCCGAGGTGGGCTTCTCGGCCGTGCCGTAGTTGAGGTTAGCCTGGATGGTGAAACCGCACGACGGGGGTGGACTGACCAGGTCGATGTCCACGTCCAGGGTCGTATTGTCGCTGGCCTGTGCCCGTGCATCGAGCACATGGCCCAACAGGAGCAGACAGGCGGCGAAGAGTGAGAGACGATACAGAGCAGTTTGCTTCATGGATATCGCGGTAGGGGTGAGGTCCTTACCCGTCCCCCGCCCCGTGCTGCCGCCCCTGAAAGACGGGCAGCACGGGGCATCAGGGGGGAGGCAGGAGGCTAGTTGCACGAGCCGGAGATGTTAACGGTACCTGTGTAGACACCGTTGGGCGTAGCGCTGGCGATGCCATTGGCGGTCCCGCCCACGCGGAAATAGTGCGTGAAGGGTCCCACGCCCGGACCGGTACCGTTGTACGTAGTACCTGTTACGAGAGCGAAGCCGGAGGCCGGTGCCGTCGACTGTGCCCACGTCCCGCTGTAGGGAACGGTGCCCGAGCCACTCGATAGCGTAGCAGGGTAAGTGATGTCTACGGTGAAGGTGGACGTGTTGGTGCCACCCAGGCTGAAGTTGCCCACCTGGCTGGTGCCAAACGTGCTTCCACCTCCGCTGCCTTGTAGCGTGAGCGTACCGGTCACGGCATCCATGACGGCATCATTCGTCCCACTACCGGTCGGCTTGTAGATGCCGCCGAAGTCGAGGTCGCTCCCCGTGGTGTTGAAGGTGCACGCGGCCGGTGCATCCTGGAGCTCAATGTTGGCATCAATGGAACCGCTCTGGGCGAAGCTCACATTGGCCGCCAATAGCAGGGTCAGGACGAGGAATAGCGTTCTGTTTTTCATGCAGTGTGTGTAGGGTTGTGGTTGGTTTGTGGTTTGGCGTGAGATAGGCGCGTACGCCCTTCGGCAGGCAAACTGAGGATGTGTAGGGAGCCATCAGGGCGTGCAGGGACGGGTCTGCATCTTGCCGCCGCTTAAGACCGTGACCACGCAAGCCCCAGGGTCTCGAAAAGCGAGAATGAAGCGAGGCTGCCTGAACCGGAACTGCTGCTTGAAGGCCAGTGTGGGCACAGGCGGCTCGGAAGGCACGCACTCCGGGCCGTCTGGAGGCGGCACGTACTGCATGGCCGCCGGATCGAAATTCCACATCTCCAGGCGAAGGCCTGTTTGGTCACGAGAGAGGCGCAGGTCGATATCCGGGGCGTGGTAGTAGCGGCCAAGGACAGCGATCACCGCACCGGAGAGGGCGTCGGCGGCGCTCCGCCTTCGGTGGGCCTCATCTTCGACCCGGCGGCTTTCGGCCAGGGAAGCATCCAGGCGGTAGTCCGCCTCAAGCTCCCACTGCTTCATGATCGCCTGGACGTGCGCCGGCACATCGCCCCGCAGGAGGTAGGTCTCGAGCGCGGGGTAGAGGATGAGCACGTCATCGGGACCGTACCCGTTGGCGGTAAGATCTACGACGTCGATCCGCGTCACGCGGGCCGAATCCGGTGCAAGGATGAGCAGTTCATCAAGGATCGTGTCGATGAGTGTCCTAGAGGTGATGGAGGCGATGGGGCGCGTAAGCTGGTCGAAGTGCTGCGCCCGTGCGGCCTGTGGTCGGGCCAAGACGAAGACTAGGCCGAGCATGAGCAAACACCGTCGTAGCAAAAAGTGCATCTTGAGTGCAGGATTTGGTGGATGGGTGGGGAAGCAGACGGGATATCGGCGGAGGAAAAACATCTCAGGCACCTGGTTTTTCCTTCCGGAAATGCTGGAAGTCCCCTATCGGGTGAATGAGCGACAAACGCAGCGGCACCTGCGCGAGAAGACTGTTCTTCCAGCGCATGGGTCTTTTCAGCGGTACGTCATAGGTCACCGTGTAGGAGAAGCACTCGTCCATCATGCGGCCGGCCAAGAGAACGGGACGGACGGTGCGAAACTCGCGGTCCAGGGGGTCTGCAATGGTGCTAACCAGACCCTCGTTCTGCCGCAGGTAGCGATCAAGGATGTCGCCGCAGGACCCGACGTGATCGACCTGCACACGAAGATCCCGGGTCAAGAGGTCCAGGACGAGGCGGCGAGCCACCGGGCTCGATGAGGCCGTGGTGTCGCTGAGCACGGCGGGCGCGACCTGCGTAGAGTCGAGACCAGCCCTGACGTAGACGGCCCCCTCTTGCGGTCGTGGCGTGCGCGCACCGAACCGGGAGAAGCTGACGAGGGCGAGCGCCACGACTACGGCGCTTACGAATAGCCACTTGTAGGAAAGAGGGCGGCGTGCTGCGCTGTCATTCGGCTCTACGACCGGTCTGTCTTCCAGACTCATGGGCTTCGTGTGTCGTTCGGGTCTTGCTTGATTCTGACCTCGGCAGTTTAGTCAGAAAATGCCCGGTTACGCATGCCCAAGATCCTACGATTTGAACAAGAAAGATCTGCGATTTTGCTACGAACGGGGAATGTCGTTACGATCAGGATAGCGTGATAGCGGGCAGAGCAACGGTCGCTGTCTCCAGTGACGCCTTGCGAGGGGAGGCGACAGGAAGCAAAACGTCGGCACAAAGATTACTTGCAAGGAATCAGATAGCCTCAACTCGGAGCCGGAATCGGCGTGATGTACGGATTGGCGTCGAAGCGCCCCGTCAAGAAGGGATCTTCGAAGTAGATGATCTTATCAGCAAGGACCGGCTGGTAGGGACGCACCAACAGCAACTGGCGCCTCGGATGCAAGCGACGCAGTTCGTCCCCGCGCAGCAGATGGCGGCTCCGCTCTTCGTAGTCTCTGATGAAGCGGCCTCCCTCTCGCCGGCTCTGTCCCCGCACCCGTCGTTGCCATACCGTCGTCTCCCCGAGCATCTTCGAGATCTTCTCACTCGTGAACGGGTCTTGAATGGCAAACGCCTGGATCACGTCGCTGTTGGCCACGAAGCTCTCCCACTCGTCTCGGTACTCGCGGCGGAGTTGCGCCAGGTCTTGCAGGATCAGCCACAGCGTCAGGCCGTACCCACCCCCGAGCGAGACGGCTTCCTTTATGTTGGCCATGTAGCCGAGGTTGGCAAACTCATCCAGCAGAAACAAGACCCGCTGGTCGATTCGCCCCCGTTGCAAGGCGTTGTGCGTGCAAGTGTAGTAGCAGCACGAAATCATCAGGCGCAGCCACGGGGCGAAGGGGCTCAGGTGCTCGCGCGGCAGCACCAGGTACAGGCTCAACTCGCCGCGCAGCAGACCCTGTATGTCGAAGCCCGTCGCGGTGAGCACGCCAGCCATGCGGGGGCTGGAGAGGAAGTGCGTGTGGCTCTGCGCCGTCGAGAAGACGCCGCTGCGTTCCTTGTCGGCCTTCTGCAGGATGCGCCCGGCCCCTTCGCGGACCTGGTCGATGGGACTCTCCAGCATCCGGGCCAGCGTCTTCTCCAGTTCGTCGGGACGCTGCGTGAGGAGACGCCGCATCTCGATAAGGTGGCGACGGGCCTTGTCAGGCAGACTCCTCACATAGAGGATGAGCGCGTAGAGAAGCGCCTTGGCCTCTATGTCCCAGTGCGGCTCATGCGTCATACCGCGCTGTACGACCATCATGTCGGCCATCATCATGGCCGTCTCCACGTAATCCTGGGAATCCAGGTCAATGAGGTCCAGCGGATTGAAGGCGAAGGAGGCCAGGTTCACGCGCCGTGTCAGGTTGAATGGATCGAGGGCGACGACCTCCTGGCCGAGCGTCTCGCGCCGGTAGCGCGCCGTCACGTAGTAGTTTTCGCCCTTCGGATCGCTGACGACGATGGAGCCGGGGTAGCTCAGCAGGTTGGGGATGATCGCGCCGACGCCTTTGCCGCTGCGCGTGGCCGCCACCGTCAAGAGGTGCCCGTCGCCGCCGTAGCGGAGCATCTGGCCGTCGTGCCAGCCCAAAAGCAGCCCTGCCTTTTGTTTCTTGAGGGCCACCCCATCGCCCCACATGGTTGAGCCGTGCGTGGCCGTACTCTTGAAGCGAAGTATCTCAAGGAGGCTGTGCACGGCTGTCCCGGTTAGTCCGACACCCGCGACTAGGCTGATGACAGCCAGCAGCATATCCTTCGTCCGTTCGGCTTCGAGTGAGCGGGCAAGGCCAACGACGAGGTGATGCGGACTAAACAAGGGCGTTACGCTCAGCAGCACCAACACGAGCGTAGCTGCAATCAATAAGCCTCTCAGACGTTGCAAACGTTCGTTGCGATGACTGAAAGCCAGCGCCGCCAGGTGCGCCAACGCACCGCCCCACAGGAGAAACCTCAACGAGCGAAGATCGAGGAGAGGCCGTGCAGGTGGCGTTCCCCAGAGCAGAGATAGCACGGAGGCCCCCAGGGTCAGGGCTACGAAGACGCCGGCACCGAAGGTAAAGAGGTACCCGTAAATGCTGAGGTTGACCGGCGCGCGCTGGCCATACAAATCCGCCTGCTCTTCCTTCGCAGCCATCTGGTATGGATGATCGTTCGATAGACGGCGTCAGAAAGTGGGAACGGCAAAGCGAGGCGGTGAGGGCATCTCCACGTATGGCTGCTCAAAGGGGAGATCGTGCGCCACATAGACGAGAAAACGGTAGCCCGGACGAATCGTCACTGTGGGTCTCCGACGCAGACCCTGCTGGAGCATCGTCGTAGCCACGCGGGAGAGTTCGAGTCCCAACGCTGCACCCAGGAACGTGCCGGGGCCGACGGCGCTGCGACCATTCGCCTGCGAAGACGCATAAGTGGTGGCTCCGCCGAGTAGAGCAATCAGAGCTGCCCGGCCAAAGAGGCTCGCCATGTGCAGGTTGACCCTGTCCTTGAGTCCCCCCTCTCCGTTCGTCTCAATAGCAGGAAAACCCGGCAGATCGAGCGAGCGTCCATCCGGGAAGATCATGCGCGTCCATGCCAGGACCACCCGCCGGTCCTGGCCTTCGAGGGCCTGTTCCAGCGCACCTACGAGCTGGGTCCCGGCAGGAATGAGCAGGTGGTGCATGTTCTTGCTGTCGTAGACGGGGCGGATGACCCTGGCGACGACGGGACCGGGCCGATCCGAGTTGATGCCCGTCACGAGTGCCGCCTCGACGACGGTGGCCTCGGCGACGGTGTAGTCACTGAGTTCAACCAGGCGGATGGGCGTGGTGCCCTGCCCCGACGACGATGCCCTGTGGAAAGAACGGCCTCCTGGTAAATGCTGCTCACCGGCTGCTGCCTCGAGATCGAGTACGTCTGCTCTCGGCTCATTCTCCAGGGCGTTGCGGCTCGCCACGCTAACGACATTCAGCACAGGCCGGGAACGGAGTGCCTGTTCGTAGCGCTGCTGCCGTGGGTCAGCCTCGGACTCGCCAGCTGGGGTAGTCTCCGCGTACGGCGATGTAGCCCACGGTGACGGTTGTGGAGGCGGCACCTCCTGATCGTCGTCGGACGCTCCGATCTCGATGGGTGCCCGACCGACATACCCCGGCTCGGACCGCACGCTCACCTCGTTTTGCCGCGACGGGCCACGCCTGCTGCTGAAGAAAAGCACCAGCAGCACACCCACAACCGTCAGGGCGAGTGCAATGACGTTCTTGCGCGCCAGGCGTTTGCTCTGCGGCGGATTCGGATCGACGAAGTCGCCTGCACCGACATCCTGGTCGGGTTCCTTGACATCCTTGAGCGGGATCTTCGGCATCACGTGCATTGGTAGTTTGGTCCGTCGTGTGTGGATCTATCGTGGCAGGGGGAAGATGTGGAGTTCCTCCTGCACCTGTCGCTTTCTTCGAAAGAGCCCTGTCCGTTTGGTCCGGCTTAAGACCAGGCGGGCGCGACTGAAAAGCCGGTCGACGATGTAAAAATCATCGCGCACGAGGTAGTTGACGATCTGATCTTCACCGTCTCGCTCCATCACCAGCAGCGGCTGTTCATACTTCGTAGCCTCCCGGGGCAGCTTGATGTAGACTCGCTCCCCATCGTCGAAGACCGTGACGGGTTCCCAGGAAAAGCCTTTCTTGCGACGCCAGCCGTAGTTGTAGCTCAGCTCAGTGAGCCCCAGGCCGGGTCCGGCTTTCGTGATGAGGTGCTGCTGCTGCCGACGCATGAGATCCTCTCGCTGTGTGATGCGCCGCACGCTTTCGGCGGGATAGTAGAACTTGATGTGCCGCGTGTAGTGGTCGAGCGGGTTATACGCAGTCTCCCTGCGCTGGCGCGGCGGGCTGTCGAGCGTGACGTGGTAGACCCGCCTGTCGGTGGAGATGACGAGGTTGGTCGTGACGTTGTGGTCGGTCGGCTTGACGGTCACCAGGGGCGTATCACCGCCGTGCCCGGTGACGGTGTGGTCGATGAGCCAGCGCTGGTCGTCTCCGGCGACGAGGCTGATGAGCGTCTCCCCGGGTTGTAGCTCGATGATGCAGGCACGCAGGACAGTACAGGTGAGGACGGGCTGGTAGACACCGAGCGGGTAGATGAGCACGTCGGAGAGGCGCAGCACTTCGGGCCGGCCGCCTTGCTTGAACTGCTGGACTTGCATCTCGATGGCTCCCTCTAAGGAGCCCGTGATGTCGATGACCCGTTCAGGGGCCGGCTGCTGTGCCCATGCAGGAGCGGTGGCCAAGCCAAGGAGGATGAAGCATGCAGCAAATATGTAGACAACGCGATCAGGCAATTAGAGTGCAAAAGGATGATTCCGAGAATGACGGTTTGCCCGTATATGTTAACCTTCGTACGGGTAAAGCCCTAGCTGCACATCCTACGATTTGAACAAATTCCGATGGGCAACAGCAAAGCGGCTGCAAACAAAATCCTGTTGGCCGAGATCCATTTTTAAAACGACGTTTTCGAATGGATGGCGGTAACAGAATCTCGCATCGACATGCCTATTGACATAGTAGAGAAGCGTTCGGTACTTATGACAATCATTGTGTAGACGTAAAGAGCGCTAGGCCGTCTATAGCACCAGTTTTTGCCCGAGCGCTATCATCTTCTCTTCTGTGAAACATCGTATCCCGATGCGAATCTGCCCTTTTCACTACTGCCTCGCCGCCTTCCTCGGTCTCTGTCTCTCAGCCTGCTCATCCGGACCAGACACGCTCGAGCTGGATAAGCTCCCATACAGGATGGAGCAAGTTGCAGAGTATGCTCTCAACCTGTTTCCAGTCGACATGGACGGTGACGGACGCGATGAAATCGCGATCATCGACAACCGACCCTCCGAACCATGGGCAGCCCTCCACCTGGAAACGCAAGAGGGCAAGCCCATCGATCAGGTCAACTACCCGGCCCCCCTGAAGATGCTGTACGCCCTGGACGTGGACGGCGACGACCTGCCGGAAATCCTCGCACCCTTCGTGCTGAACGATTCCCTCTTCGTCAGCGTTATCGATAACAAGGGACAGGAACTAAACCGTTTTTTCTTGACGGAAGGCAAGCCGCGATCAGAAAAAGGCGGACTTATACCCTGGGATCCACATGTCCGGGTTTTTTTGCTGGCGGATGTAAACGCCGACGGACGCGATGAACTCCTCACGATCATCTCTACGGGCCTTGCCCACCTGCCCAGAGGCGTTCTGATCCATTCGCTTCCCGATGGCCAATCCCTGGGCCGCTGCATCATCGGAGCGAATCCAAGTATCCATAACCTTGTTGCTCCTCCCGGCCTCCACAGCGCCTTCCTGGGCAATTATGACGAGGATAGCCGCCCCGAAATCCTGTTCGCGACGAGTTCGTCGAACAACGGGGCCGAGGCAAATGGCATGAACGACCGGCAGTCCTATCTCGGCGTTTTCGACCTGGATCCACCTCGCGTGCTATGGAAGCAAGAGATTGGTGATGTATGGACCGATATGCATCTGCGCCGCGGCAATTTCGGCGAGGAGGGGTCCCATCCGTTTCTGGGTTTCAAGGACACTCACAGATCACCCAGCAACCAACCTGGAGAGCTGTACTTACTGGATGCAACCGGTCGTATCGACCGGAAGCACACGCTCACGGGACCCTTGAAAGATGTCGCAGTTGCGGACCTGGACCGGGACGCACGAGATGAAATTGTGGTCCTCGGGGCATCCGGCGAACTGCTGCTCTTCGATGGCGGGTTGAAACTGATAAAGTCGCACCGATTGGCCGATTCTGCCAAGCACATAAGAACGTTTCCGGACAGCGATGGCGATCTTGTGCCGGAGATTGCTGTGTGGTTAAGTGATGGGGAGGCACTCCTTGATCCCCGGCTTCGCGTGAAAGCTTTCTATCCAAAAGGCCATTTTGAAGGCGTCATTCGCCAGAGTGTCGGCAGGCTGCCCCTTTTGTTCGGTCACGGTGCGAATGGCCGGATATATACATTCCGGTTGGTGAGAAACCGCCTTTATCTCTTCTACCGATTCGGTCCCTGGGTTTTATGGATTTTGGGTGCAGGACTGGTACTGACTACATGCCTTGTCGTGGTATCGTACTATCAGCGGAGACGCCAGCTTGGGAAAGCCGTCAGGATAGATGTCGAGCGTAGCCTTGATCAAACGCGCAGAGTACAGACTCTGGCTGACAACCTGGAGAGGCATGTAATCGGTATTCAGGGCCTACTCGGAAGCATGCAAACAGAGTATAGGAAAGATTCAGAAGGTGCTGAACGGCTCGACAGGTATATCGCGGCCATCGAGAAAGAAGCTGGGCAGATGCTTCAGTGGGTGAGACAGTTTAGCGAATGGCAGCCTCCTGGGCTAAACCACAACTCGGAGCAATCTACAGAACGGGCATTTCTTGAGAAGGCGAAGGGGGTTGTCGAGGCTTTCTTGGGCACCCCGGGTTTTAGTGTAGAACAATTTGCTGGCGAAATGGGATACAGCCCAAGACAGCTTCAACGTCGAATGAAAGAAGCGAGTGGGTGTAGCCCTGGTGCCTACATAATGCAGATCCGGCTTGCCCATGCCGCTGAGTTACTTGAGGAGCCAGACAGCCGGATAAATGAGGTCGCTGCTAAGGTGGGCTTCCGGAATCCGAATCATTTCAGCACCAAATTCCGGGAAGCCTACGGCGTTTCGCCTTCAGCGTACAAGAATAAATGAGGTTTTCCTGTAGCTCTTCCGCTTTCAATTCTGGCTGGTTGTATCTGCTCTTCCAACTATCATTTGACTGGCAGCTCCCTTCGTAAATCAGACAAAGTCTCAGCGTATCCGACATGTCGCTTCCCGGGAGCTTTTTGTCGTGCAAGTGTCCGACTCTGTTTGTTTCAAGTTTATGAAGACGAGTCGTCAGCAGGCCAGGTGTTGACATTGTGCTTCGCAGGCGAGGTGTGCTCGGCTATTAACGGTTCCGCTGTTCATTCGCACTCTCGGGATAATTCGGATGGGGATGGTGCTAAGTAAGACGCAAAATCTGCGGCGGTGCAGAAGCAGCCTGAGCCCACCAGCCCAATCTACTCGATGCAGTACACAAATCCGACCGAGGCGGAAATGGAGGAGACCATCAACGAACGGTAGCAGCACAATTCCTCCACATATAGCGATTCACACAAACCATAAGGAAGGTACAGCCATGAAGAAATCACTGACTTACCTGCTCGTAGCCCTCTTTCTCTTAGGGTTCGTTCTGCTGCCTGGCTGTGAGAGCATAGAAATCCCTACAGCACCCGAAGTAACCCCAGCGTATACAGCAGGCGAATCCTCACTTCACAAATCGGACGACGACGATGACGAGGAAGACGACGAGGAAGATGATGACGAGAGCGATCCGTCGAATCTCGGTACCTGGATCCAGCTTGCGCCAATGGCCGTGGGCCGGCAAAGTGCGGGAGGAGGTGTGATCGACGGAAAGCTTTTTGTGACGGCAGGGTGCGGACCGATCACTTGCTCGCGGGTGTTCACCTCCGAAGTCTATGATCCGGCCACTGACCAGTGGTCCATCGTCGCACCAATCCCCAGCGCCCGGACTGGGCCCGCCGCCGCAGTCATCGGCCAGAAGATCTATCTTGCAGGCGGTCATGCCTTCGATGCGAACATATCGTCCACGATCTTCGAAGTCTATGACGCAACCACGGACAGTTGGACGAGTTTGCCGTCAATGCCAACCGCCCGGTCATCGGCTGTCGCCGTAGCTGTAAACGATTTGCTCTATGTAATCGGAGGTACAAGTAACAGCAGTGCGCCGCTCGGCTCAGTAGACGTTTACGATCCGGCGAGTGACACCTGGAGTTCGGTGTCGCCGATGCCGACTGCGCGGTGCTGCAGCGTGGCGGGTGTGATCGACGGCAAGATCTATGTGGCAGGCGGCGCGGATGACACACTCCCCAACCAGGTCCCACTTGGCGCGCTCGAAGTGTATGACCCGGCCACGGACACCTGGACTACAGTGACGTCGCTGCCAATACCGGTTCGCGAGGGTCGGGGCGGAGTAGTCGATGGCAAGCTTTAC
Organism: Rhodothermales bacterium; assembly: GCA_046756545.1. Taxonomy (GTDB): domain Bacteria; phylum Bacteroidota; class Rhodothermia; order Rhodothermales; family JBHHWM01; genus JBHHWM01. The sequence goes on from JBHHWM010000075.1 coordinate 16,126, forward strand.
GTTGTGGGGGGGCACGACGGCGGGCCGGTATTCTTCACCACTACCTACGTTTATGATCCAGGCACCGATTCATGGAGCACAGAGGCTCCGATGCCGTTTGAAACGATTGCGGGCATCACCGGCGTGATCGGTGGCGATCTATACCTTACCAGCGGTCACGACGAATTTGGAACTAAGCTTGCTTCGCTCTTGAAGTTCACTTCAGGCGACGATGACGATGATGACGATGATGACGATGATGACGATGATGACGATGACGATGATTATTGATACGGAATGGGGATCGTTTATTCAGGCTCCGCCTCGAAATTGGAGCTATAGGTGGAGTGATACCCAGGCCGAGTGCATGGCTACTCTTCGGGTGCTGGGATGCTGTTGAGACGCGACCAGGTGTAGTCGACGACGTAGATACCGAAGGGGTTCGCAAGGATCTCTTCTTCGGTTCCAGGCGGCACAATACGGAGCGTGAAGTAGCCCTCGTACGCGTTGACCTCGTTTCCCTCCTGGCTGTCTGTCCGTTCCTTCCACGTCACACGGTAAGAATTTGGACTACCCGGCACGGACAGGATGCTGCTTATTTCCTCCACGTAGCGCGCGTCGCCCCGTTTGAGCATCTGCTCCATGGCCAGGCTCTCTTCACGCACTGCCGTGACGAAGGCGTCCAGCGCCTGCCCCATCGCGTATGTGCGGGCCTCATTAAGACGGGCGTTGAGCAGGCGGGCGTCCGTGGGAATCGTCCGGGCGTTGTGGATGAACCGGCGCAAGGCCGCAATCATGGCACGCTCCGGGATCTCTTCGAGCGCCAGTTTTCCCACAGAGCGCGTCTCGCCCAGCCGGTCGAGTTCGACCACGTAGGGCACAATCCTCTGCGTGCGGGCAAGCCCTGCGAAACCGACCCCGAGAACGAGGCTGAGGATGAGAGCCAGCATTGCCACAATCTGCCACGTGCGACGCCGCCGGGCCAGATCACCAAAGACCTGCTCGAACTCGTAGCGCCCCTGCAGGTAAGGATGGCCGGACGTGGGTGCCCGCCCGTTCGTCACTGACCCATCCGCATCAATGCCTGTGTGCTCCGATCTTGCACGGCCTCTTCCGGGGAGCTTGATTCTTTTCAGGAGGTCCATCGCGATCTGTGGTGAAGTTGCTTACAGCTTCTGTAAGACGGCCTTGAAGTTGAACGTCATGTTCCGGCTAAGCCGCTCGGCGATACGACCCGGCATGAATAGCCCCAGCCCGGCCAGGAGGATCGACACAGCGGCCATCGACCACAGAAAACCGAGGCGCGAGGTGATCGCTTCCCCGGCCCCGGCAGGGTCGAGTTCGAACAGCCTGCGGAAGACCTCCAGCCAGATGTTGTCGTACTCCTGCAAGATGGCCACCATGTCGTCACCAATGGCAGCAGCGACACTGGCAATCAGGATAATGAAGAAGAGCTTGACGCCCACGTAGACGATGTACTGGAAGTAGCCCTCCCCCAGCGGTGCCGTCCCGCGAAAGGCCATGAAGCCCACGAACAGGATCCCCCCGGTCACGACGATGTAGCTCTCCACGAGTGTGATCAAGAGGTGTGCGCCCAGCGCCACGAAACACAGCAGGATGACCAGGGCCGGCACCCAGGCCAGAAACGTGAGGAAGTCAGCGGTCAGCCCAATCGCTTTCATGGCGCGCAGGAAGATGCTCAGGCCGATGTTGACCAGGTGCGTCGGGGAGAGCTGCTCGACCTCGTTCCCTCCTATGTAGATGGCGCTGTCGCCGAAGGTCGTGGTGACCAGGGGCAGCCAGTGGTGGTAGGTCGAGAGCAGCCCCAGGACGAAAGCCAGCAGACCGAGCTTCAGCGCAAACTGCCCCAGGAGATCGCTCACGTCGTTGCCTTTTTTGTTCGTCATATAGACCCAGCCCGTCACGACAATCTCCAGGAGCGCCAGGCTTACGAAGAGCGTCTGTGCCGTCCCAAGGGCGCGGTCGATCCAGAGCTCGGTCGCCTGCCGGAAGATCTCCTGTGCGCAGTCGAACATCGCGTTGGGCGGACAGTCGCCCATGCCCATCTCCTGCGGGAGAAGATCCGGTATGACGTGAAGGAAAACGCTGAACATCTTGGACACCTTGGCGGTCTAGTTGCCGTCGCCGGGCATGCGCATGAAATCGCCGACCCGGTACCG
>JBHHWM010000076.1:0-18087 GCA_046756545.1 Rhodothermales bacterium
CTGATGGTAGCGATGAGGCTTCATCCATCCGGCAGGCCGAGATGAGAAGCAGAGGAACGATCCACCCTGCCCCCCTTCGTACCACGCCTCTGTGTTTATTTCGTTTTGTCGTGAGCATACACGAAAGAAGAATCCAAGCTATAGGGCATACGTCACCTGCTCAGGGTATTGGGGTTTTTTTGATCCTCCATCTTGATAGACCTGGATCACGTGCTCCGGTTCACCCTCCGCTTCTATGATACCATGGTTCAAGAGATACACCTTGTGACACAACTGTTTGATCAACATAAGGTTATGGGAGGTCAACAAAACTGTTTTTCCACTCTTGATCAACTCTAACATCTTGGCTGAAGATTTCCCGTGAAACGCTTTGTCTCCGACGGACAGCACTTCATCGATCACCAGGATATCCAGATCGAGATGTACGGCGATGGAAAAGCCCAACCGCATCCTCATGCCGGTGGAGTAGTTCTTAACCGGTGAGTCGATAAATCGTTCGAGTTCGGAGAAGGCAACGATGGGATCGATTATCTCGTTTGTTTTCGCCCGGGTTAGCCCATAAAAGGACGTGTTGTGATATATGTTTTCTCTCCCAGTCAACTCCGGATGAAAACCGAGTCCGAAGCTAAGCAACGGTGTAACTCTTCCTCTGACCGCCACCTCCCCACACGTGGGTCTCATCGTCTGGGCTACGATGCGAAGCAGCGTACTTTTTCCGGCTCCATTGGGGCCGAGGATGCCCACTACTTCGCCCTCGGAAACCGTGACGTTGATATCTTTGAGTGCCCAGAACGTCTCGTCGTCGGTTCTGAAACGACGCCTCGACAACAGCCGAATTACGCCGTCCTTTAAGGTAGCCGTCGCGTTCCGACGAATCGTAAATTGCTTCCCCACCTGGCGGAGTTCAATTCTCGGAAGGCTCATAAATAATCCTCCATGTTGGATCTCCAGCGCCAAAAGAGATAACTGCCCAGCCCTAATGAGCCGAATGCAAAAAGCACCATGAATCCCCAGTTACCGATGCTCGGGACCTGATTGAGATATAAAATATCCTGATAAGAGATCACATATGACACCATCGGGTTTAGCCGAAACCAGAGATGAGCCCATTCAGGAATCTGAGAGAAATTATATATGATCGGGGTTAGCCAGAACAGCATAGGGATGCCGACTTCTAAGAGATGCTTAAGGTCTCGGAAATGCAGGGTCAAAATGGACACACATAGGGTCATCCCGATCACGAAGAGGACCTGGAGCAATAACACGATAGGATAGAGTAGCATACCGCTCCACAGATGCCCTCCCATGGGGATAAAGAGCAAGAAGTATGCGGCCATGGCAAGCAATAGATGGATCCCGCGGGCACCGACCACCGCCAGCGGGAGGATAAACCTTGGAAAGTGAATGTTATGGATGAGGGGGGCATTATTGATCAGCGTATTGGAAGAGGCGATTGTCGCACCGGCAAAAAACTGCCAGTGGAGTAGACCGGTCAACAACCATAGCGGATAATGGGCCAATCTGAAACGGAGCACGACGTTGAATGCCACGATATAGACGAGGACGAGAAGCACCGGACTTAACAAAGACCACACGACCCCGAGGAACGCCCCTCGGTACTGAAGCTTGAGATCCCTGACGATCAGGTTACGTAGGAGTTCTCTGTATTGCCAGACCCAATGGATAGTGGGAAAAGGCTTGTGTCTGGTCGTCTCTTGTATGGATAAATCCATCTTCCCTCTCATAGGTGGTATGCGGGCTCTCTTCCTGGATGCTACATGCTATCCGGATTGGCTTCGCTTATGCCGTTTCGCTAAGAATCGATGCCCGCTCAGCCAAAGCCTGTTCAGCTTCCTGGTGAACCGACCGAAGATCGGTATTCGGCTCTTGATCCCATCGAGGCGATGATACGCGGGCCGTCCCAAAAAGCTGACTATCCAGAACAGCAGCGTCGATGGGAAGACGTGAAGGCGTAGCGATTGCTTGAAGTAGTGGCGGGCTTCCTCTGGCCGATTCGCGCGAAGAGCGTTCCGCCCGAGAATATAGCGCATCCTGGCGGGCCAGCGTCTCAGCTCGTGCTCGAAAGGTATGTCGGGGAGTTCTACGTCGTCGTGGGCCATGGGTGAAAGGGCCACGTTGTTCCCCGGGTTTTGGCTCAATGAACCTGTATGCCGACGGTGGTAGTTGAGCGGCCGGGCCACAAAGACCAGGTCCGAAATCATAAGCATTTTCACCCATAGCAGCCAATCACCGCAGTACCGGACCCACTCGTCTGCGTACCTGGCCTCTTCGTAGATCCGCTTTCGGAACAAGACGGCACTGGCATTGGGAATCGTGTTTTTGTAGAGCAAGTAGTTAGTCAACTCATCCTTGCCCTTGTTGAAGAAGTTGCGCTTCCACCGTGTGCGGTCAAAGTCTTCGGTGTGGTGATCATACGACCCGATGATCTCATCCCGCTCGTTCACGACCCACGACTGGCAATAGACGAGCCCGGCTGTGGGATACGCCTCCAACTGAGTCACCAGCATCTCCAGAAAGTGTTTATCCGCATAATCGTCGGATTCTGCAATCCACACGTACTCCCCTCGTGCCTCCCGGACACCCTTGTTCCACTGCTTTCCTGGAATGCCTGTATTGACTTCATTAAAAAACGCTCTGATGCGCCCATCTCCCGCATAAGCGGAAAAGACCTCATTACTGTGGTCGGTGGATGCATCGTCAAGATAGATGATTTCAAAATCCTGGTACGTCTGATCGAGCACACTCTCGATACGCCGATGCAAGAAAGGCGCATGGTTGTAACTGGGAATAATAACGGAGACCTTTGGCACCTTCATGATTATGTAGCGAGATGCGTATCCGACCCTGCTCCTGGATAGTCGTTCCAGACCCTGAGCCTCTGATGATTTTCCAACGCACGTTGTCCCACCGCGTTCACTATGCACGAACTTAGCCCTTCGACGGCTGATATGCCAGCCCATCGTGCCATCGAGGTCATCCCTTTCTTCAGCTTCACAATGCTCCAGCACCTCGGGAATCGACTACTCTGAGTCCGGCTGTTCGGCGCACCGTTGCCGTATCTCAGCCTCATGTGCTTTTAACCCGGAATCGTCAGGCCACCTCATAAGGGCTGCGCGGACTCGGTCTAATGCCTCAGGGCACCGCCCCAAGCGCTGGTAAAGGCGGATAAGGGCCACATGGTTTGCCGGCACACCTGGATTGAGACGAACGGCCTGTTCGCCGGCCCGGACCGCCTCCTCAAGGCGACCCAGCCGCTGATACACCCCAACCAGGGCCTGATGCGCTCCGGGCAACGGTCGTCGGCTATGACGCAGGGCCCCCTCAAACATCTCCGCAGCGTCCTCCCACTCCTCCCCCGCCCGATACAACACGCCGATCCGCATATAGACCGAAGCCTCGGTGCTATCCCTTGCCAGCACCCGGCGATACATGTCGAGTGCTCGGCCCCGATCTCCCATTTCCGCATACAACTCCGCCCAGGTCCTCAGAATCAGGACGTTCTCGGCATTGATATGCATTGCCTCCGAAAAGGCGTCTAAAGCCTGCTCATAACGCGCGGTCCTGAGCTGTGCCTCCGTCGTTTTCCGGGCCCAGAGGCGGTACACATCCGCCAGGGCGGCGTGATGATACTGTTCGTACGGGTTGCGGACCGCCGCATCCTTCAGGATGCGCTCAGCAGCCTGAAAAAGTTGTTCGCGCTCCGAGGCGTCTTCTGATCTATAATGAGCTTTCGTGGCCAATAGCTGCGCGTACTCTAGCTGATACAGCCCTTGATCGGGATCGAGATCGAGCGCACGCTGGTATTCGATCATGGCCTGATCGTATCGTCGTTGCTGAAACGCCGTCTGTGCCGCGCGGTGATACATGTTCGCCTGGATTTCCAGAACATTGGTTTTGTAGACGAGCAATCCGGCAACAAACAACCCGACGAAGGCCAGCACGACACCCATGAACGTAGGTTTTGACCATGACACGTCTCCCCCTCGATACATCAGCACGCCGCCGATCAGCAGGACAAGAAACACAAGGACATAATAGAAGAGTAGATGGAGGTTCTCCCCACCCACGTCGACCAGCTTGATCGTCAAAAACAAGACGAGAGGCAGTAAGGACAGGACTGCATACATCGCCAGTTTGCGCAGACGAGCAGGCCCTCCATGCGCCGGCTGATCTACGAGGACAAGGATCAGCCCGGCCAGCATCCATGTTGCTACAAAGAGCCCTCCTATTAATAAACCGTTCTCAGACGGCCAGCCATCGGCAAAGAGACTATACGCCAGCGTCATCAACATCAGGCCCACCCCAAGACTCGTCACCGGCAAGACCGCCATGGGAAAACGACGTGCCGTGGACGATTTCGGATCGCTTCTGGCCTTCCCCGCGCTCTTTTCTGAGACCTTATCCCCGGTCTTCCGTCCAACTGCAAGGCTTTTAGCATCCGAAGAGGAGGACACGATCGAAAACCCGAGCGATCTACCCCCATACACGCCGAGGACGACGAGGAATGCCGTATATATCCAGAACGAGAGGCGTGTCGAACTGACGGCGAATCCCACATTGATCTCTACAAAGTGAGCCAGGATCCCCGCAAGAAGCACAATGATCAGTAATCCGCCCGCCCGAGGGCTTGAATCGCCGGCACGATGTTCCCTTCGCGGCGTCGTAAAGGCATAACCGGCAAGATAGAGGAACAGCCCTCCCAACATCCCGAGGAGCAACCCTACCCCGCTATACGCCCACGTCTGGGTGAAAAAGCGAAGCCCCAGAATCCCGCCGGTACTTCCAATAAACCACAGAACAAGAAACCCCTGTCTGTGCCTGGAAGAAGGGAGTACCCCCGTCCACATCAAGCTGAAATACACGAGGCCGGTAAAGAGCAACAGATAGATCAAGAAACCCACGAGGCCGGTCGTGACCAACACATCGTAGGTTTCGTTGTGCATCCGATCCGGAAAAGCTCGCCATCCATGCGTGCGGCCGATGTCGGACGAGTAATAGGGATAGTACGCGAAACGAATCGTCTCCGGCCCATAGCCTATCACCATCCTCATCGGATCGGCCGTGATAAGGTCTATCGCGCCGTCCCATATGAGTACTCTCCCCTCGGAAGACCCTTCTACGTCGGCGATCCGGGTAAGTCGGCTCAGCAACGGAACCTCTTGCACAAAGGCAGGCGGCGTGCCGGGCAGGTTTATGATCGTTAGCGTTGAGGCGAGGGCGATGCTGAGTCCTATGATGCTCTTGGCCCAGCGCCACCTGTGCTGCGTCAACGTCCATATCAATCCCCCGAAAAGCAAACCCACCGCCAGGCCCAAGACGGGGCCTCTGCTCTGGGTAAACAGGAGGCAGGCTCCCTGTAGCCCAAGCACCAGGAGATAGCCGCCCAGGCGGAGAAAAGCGCGACGGTCGCGCCCGGTCTCTGCCAGGCGATACAGCGTCAGGGGAACCGCCATGCTCAAGGCCGCCGCCAGAAAGACCGGATTTCCCATGGTCGCCTGTACCCGCTCGGCAACCGGACGATCCCAATTCAACGGATCGCCCCCGAAGTGCTGCAAAATGCCGTACAGGGCCATCGGGATGCTGACCAAGATAACCGTCGTGATCAGGCGTTGCGCTTGCTCATGAGCACGCAAGAGAGCCAACACCGAGAAGAAAAAGACGAGGTAAGCGCCCGTCGTGTAGAGACCTTGAAGACGTCCAAAATAGCCCCAGAGGCTTATGTGTGGAAGAATGGAAAATGCCGTAGCCAGGACGTAACAGGCCAGGAGGAGTACGACCGACCATACGATCGGATTCAGCGCAAGCCTGTGTCCCGGGGAACGTGGAGGAGGGTCGGCGGCTTGCTCGGCTCCTCGCTTCCACTTCCCTCTCATCCGCCATGTTTCTCCGGCCTTAATCACCCAGGCCCATCCCATGATCACCGCAATCGACCGAAGCAGGGCGATCTTGTCGGGTTCAAAGACTCGACTTGAAAACGGGTTGAAGTACAGCGGCACGACGACGAGGGCGGCCAGCCACCCTGCTTCAATGATACGATTGCAGAAAAGGCTTAACCGGGTCGTCACAGGTACGATGCGCGTTGGTTATCCGAGATGGTGACAAGCTTGCTCATGGGGAAACAGTGCTCGCCCTTAAACTCCTTCATGATACGTACGTTGAGCCCTCTGGTCGCCGTGTGAAACGAGGAGACGGCGAGACGGTGCATCGCGAATATACGAGCGGGAAACCCCTCCTCGATTCGTCGTCTCCCCGATTCACCGATCCACCCAAAAGGGTAACAACTCGGGTAATATACCTCATTATGGGGAGTCCTTTTTCTCGCCGACCATCAGCCGTTTCACAGCACTTGAGTCGAACGCTTCTCCAGCCGATAACGACCCTGGGAGACGAGGCGAAGGCTGTCCCCTTGAACCATCCGGGAGAAAACCTGTCCAGGTCTGCCACTCTGTGGAGCAGCGCTCAATGCGCGAGGGCATTTTATCGATTTTTTGCATGCATGGCATAACAACGAAGCTGTACATTGACGGTATGACCGTTGACGTTCATCATCTCATCAAACGCTACGGCGAGCACTTTGCGCTCCAGGTACCTTCGCTACATCTCAGTGCGGGCGAGGCACTCGGCCTGGTCGGGAATAATGGGGCCGGAAAAACTACCTTCCTCCGCCTTCTACTCGACTTGATCCAGGCCGATGAGGGATATGCGCTTGTCGGGGGCGAAAACGTGGCCCAGGGAACCTCGTGGAAGGCACACGTAGGCTCGTACCTCGACGAATCCTTCCTCCTCGACTTCTTGACTCCGGATGAATTCTTCCGGTTTGCAGGCCATGTGTATGAAATGTCGACCGCACAGATTGACACCTCACTGATACGCTTCCAAGGGTTCCTACCCGACGAGGCACTCGGCCGGACGCAACCCTTTATTCGAGATCTTTCCATGGGCAACAAGAAGAAAATCGGCCTCGTTGCCGCCATGTTCTTGTCGCCGCGCCTGCTCATCCTCGACGAACCGTTCGCCAACCTGGACCCCGGCTCACAGATCCGTCTAAAGAAGCACCTCCATCAACTCAGGCAGGAACACGGCACCACCATGCTGATCTCCAGCCACGATCTCGGCCATGTCACCGACGTTTGCGAACGGATTGCCGTGCTCGATAATGGTCGGATCGTACGCGACATGACCACCTCAGACGCCACACTCCAGGAACTGAAGTCCTACTTCACTGCAGCGGACTGACACACCTCTGCGCCTACAGTGGTGTGTCTTCATCGACACGACGGTAGATACCTTCGATCATCCTGTGCCCTTTTCTTTGACATATCTCGGGCTGTTCGGCAAGGGCAAAATTAGCCTGAAGCATCTTCGAATGTAACGCCTCGACAGTAAACCCGGAACCTGGCGATGGGGCAGCACTCCCCTGAGAGGCAGGAACAGCCACATAGATCCAGCCGCCCGGTTTGAGAACACGCCGGGCTTCTGCAAGAGCATCCTGAAGCTTCTCACCTGAAGAATCGTTCCCGTACACATCGTAAGCAACGACCCAATCAAAAAAAGCATCGGGATATCCGAGCGCATCAAGCCGAATCACACGACTCACACGCTTCCTTGCTGCATCAGTCCCTATGATATCGGCAAGACGCTTGCGTGTAGCCATGACCGTGGTATCCTCCAGGGTACAGGCATGGATCTCAAAGCCGAGCTGCGCCAAGGGAACCGTATGGCACGCATGGCCGCACCCTAAGTCGAGCACCCGATTCGAAAAAGGAACGGCGGCGAACGTCTTCAAAAGATGACCGGATGGAGACATGCGAGATAAAGATCGGCTGTAGGTGGGTTCCAACGACGAGGGAGGCGCACTGATAGGAAGGGGCACCCCGTGATCCAATGTTAACGCTGCCTGAAAAGAACTACGTCGTTAATCCACGGTGTGGGCAGGATGCGTCGAACCGTTCACCTCTCGGATCTGATGTGACGCGTCGAGGTGAGCGACCGTCACATCGGAGAGGGCTTCGATGAACAGCGGGTGGCAGTTGAGTGCAGGCATTACTTCGTAATGAACAATACCCGCTTTCCGAGCCTGGTCCCGTATCTCAATATCCAGCGTGTAGGACGTCTCTATGTTTTCTGTGACAAGCCCTACCGGCACAACCAGGATAGCAGGAGATTCCTCCTCAACCAGATCCTTCAGCGTATCCTGAATACTGGGTGTTAGCCATTCCATTGGCCCCTCTTTACCCTGAAAGGCAATATGGAACGGACGGTCGTGCTGACGATGCGCCATCACCCGGTCGACCGTGGCGTGGATCAGGGACACATAGGGATCATGCCTCGTCTTCATCTCCTTCATCGGCGTTCCATGAGCACTGAACAGCAAGTGTACGTTGTTGCGGAGGTGCCTTGGGAATCGCTGCAACGCTTCATCGATCCGTTCGCAAACAGCCTGCACATATTTCGGATGGACAGCATATTCGGTCACGAGCGTAGTGGGCCATTTAGGGATATCCCCCTGTTGCTCCAACAACCACCAGTACAGGAGCGCCGACCCGGTCGTCGTCTTTGAATACTGCGGAAAGAGCGGCAACAGCATCACTTTGTTTATGCCATCTTGCTTCATCCTGACACCGGCATCCTTGCTGAATGGATGCCAGTATCGATGGGCCTGATACGTCCTAAATTCAACGCCCAGGCTCTGTCCATAATCGTGATTCAGCAGCGTCTCCAGGCTTTCGGCCTGTTCACGGATGAGTTGATTGACCGGCGAACTCCCCCCGATGACTTCATACTGCCTGCCAACCGCTCTCGCCCGGATCGACGAAAACACGCGAAAATACCAATGACGTACCACGCCCCCGAACGGAAAATCGATAAAGGCCGGATCCATCAAGCGATTGTAAATGAACGGCGCGATGTCCTCCACGGTGTTCGGCCCTCCAAGATGGAAAAGCACGATCCCCACTTTATCCCCAGGCTCCACGCGAAGCGGCCTCGTCGGGAAATACGTGCCGGTGATGAGCCGCGTATCGTAGTGGTATTTCCGGAGAAACTGACGAGGGGTCATGAGGAGCAAGCTATGGAGGACTGGCACAACGAACGTATTGCTTATTACCGTACTCCAGGGGCGTTGCTCCACCTCACCCCTTGAACTTTTGGCTAATCCCATCTCTCTCCTTTTTAGAGATAGAAAGGGTCAAGCCGTACACGTCAGGCCGTCAATACCTGCGCTATCGCCTCGTCAAACAGGCTTCGCCAGTTCGGCGGGGGCACCGCCTGCCAGGTCATCGACTCCCGCCTGGTAGGATGCTCGATGGTGAGGCGGTAGGCGTGCAGCGCGAGGTTTCGACCGTCGAGTTCGCGCCCGGCTCCGTACCTTATATCACCCAGGAGCGGCCAGCCCCGGTGCGACAGTTGGATGCGGATCTGGTGAGATCGTCCCGTTTCGAGGCGGATATCGAGCAGGCTCAACCCGTCCCGCCGGGTCGCCACAGTCTGCCACGTCATGGCGGCGCGCTTGGCCTGTGGATACGAAGCCGGCACCACGCGCACCTGTCGGCGTTCTTTCACCAGATAATCTTCACAGGACCCCGATCCCTGACACAGCCCCTCGACAATGGCCATATAGCGCTTCTCCGGACTCCGATTGCGAAACTGGTCCGTCAGTCGTTGGGCCGCCTTCGAGGTGCGAGCCAGCACCATCACCCCGGACGCCGGGCGGTCGAGCCGATGCACGAGGCCGAGATAGACACGCCCCGGCTTGTCGAAGGTCTCCTTGAGATAGGCCTTGCCCAACGTGAGGACCGTCGGGTCGCCCGTTGCGTCCCCCTGGGCCAGCAACCCTGCCGGTTTATTGACCACCAGGAGGTGATTGTCGAGGTAGAGAATGTCGAGTTTCATGAAACATCCCCAGACATAGATTCGACCGCAAAGTTAGCACAGAGAGAAACGCAAGCAAAGGGGGCTTGGCGTGTAGCTCTTTCGCCCCTATCTTTACGGCTGATCCTGCAAAGACCTGGAACGTATGACCGAGATAGAACCTGCACCCCCGCCCGTCGACGTTTACGAACCGATTTCGTACCGGGCCGAGGTCATGAGAAAGGCAATTCACCTGCTGGCGCTCTTGGTGCCGCTGGGCATGGCGCTTTTGGGCAAGACGTGGTCGGTGTACCTGCTGATCCCGCTCGCCGTCCTGGCACTTGCTTGCGACGTGTTGCGCGTCCGCTCGGCCTGGTTTTCCGCTTTCGTGCTTCGCTATTTCGGGTTTCTCATGCGGCGGGAAGAGCAACCTCCCGTCGGCGGCCCCGTGATCATAAACGGCGCGACGTGGGTGCTGCTTTCGGCGGCCTTGCTGGTGGTGTTTTTCCCCATTCGGATCGCAGTGCCTGCCTTTGTGATGTTCATGCTCAGTGATGCGGCGGCGGCACTGGTCGGACGGCGTTTCGGTACCTTGCACTGGGGCCGAAGTGCGCGCACCATCGAAGGCTCGATGGCGTTCCTGATAACGGGGGTAGCTATCATGGCGCTCTTCTCCGGCATCGTGTTCTGGATCGGCGTGGTGAGCGTGGTGGTGGCTGCCCTGGCCGAGGCGATGCCGCGCCCGTTCAACGACAACCTCCGGGTCCCCATGGTCACGGCGGCGGTGATTTTTGCTCTCGAACGACTCGTCCTCGACGCAGATGTGGCGTTGTTTTTCGGCGGCTAATGTAGAGGAACCATGGCCAAATTCAGGGATAACGCCCTGCGGCGTTTTGTAGGTCTCGAACCGTTTCCACAGCCTCCGCTCATCTGTACGCGGTACCCCGTCGTCCTTATGCACGGCTTCGGCCTGTTGGCCGGTCTCCGCAAACACGGACACCTGCACCACGAGGCGATGGATCTGCGCCGGCACGGCGTGATCGCCTACGCCCCCAACGTCGCCCCATACAACACCGTTCCGGTCCGGGCGTCCATGTGGCAAGACCGTATCGAATACATCCTGGAAGAGACCGGGGCCGAGCGGCTCAACCTGATTGCCCAGTCGATGGGCGGCCTCGATGCGCGCTATCTGATCAGCACCCTTGGATTGCACGAGGCCGTGGCGACGCTCGTCACCGTCTCCTCACCGCACCGGGGTACCGCCATTGCCGAGATCGCGCTGAAACAGCCGGAACGCCTGCGCCAGTGGACCGCCGACCTGGCTAACTGGATGGGCGCAAACACCCTGGACGACGGGACCGCCGACATTCTTCAAGCCGTGAAAGAACTCACACCAGCCTACATTTGTGACTCGTTCAATCCTTCCGTCCCCGACCACCCGGCCATTCGCTACTGGTCTTACGCCGGGCAGGCGGGCAAAGGCACCCGTATCCCGATCAATCCCTTCTTAAAAATCCCCAATACCATGCTCTTTCAGCGCGAGGGCGTCAATGATGGGATGGTCTCGGTGGAAAGCGCCCGATGGGGAGAGTATCTCGGCACGCTCGACGCAGATCACGCACAGGAGGTCGGCCTCCAGGGACTGTCTTCCCACTCGTTCGATTCGAAGGCGTTCTATCGTTCCGTCGTGAAGATGCTCGCTGCGGAAGGGTATTGACATTGAGCGTCACCGACGGCGGTAGACGACGAACTCAAACGCCGGGTGGTCTTCCCGCTTCATCACGTTCCATTCCGTTTCGTCGAAGGCGGGAAAATACGTATCCCCAACAAACTCTCCCTTGATGTACGAGAGATACATCGCTTCGGCCAGGGCCAAGGTTTGCGCATAGACGGCCCCGCCCCCGGCGATAAATACGGTCTTCCCAAACGCGTGTGCTCTTTCTATCGCCTCTTCTAAACTGGAACAGACCACCGCTCCCGGCAGCTCGCGTACGGATCGGCTCACGACCACGTTATGAGCGCTGGTAAGGTCTTCCTTGAATATCTCGTACGACCGTCGTCCCATGAGTACGGTCTGCCCTTCGATAAAACGCAAGAACTGCCGGTATTCCTCGGGCACATGCCAGGGCATCCCGTCGCCTCGGCCAATAACCCGGTCGGCTGACATGGCGGAAATGATGATCATGAAGCACCTTTTTTTGCTCCCCATCGTGCTGAGTAGGCATAATTTACGGTACCGTAACACGCGCTTCCCATTCGATCACTCAAAGCTATTACATTCTATCAACGATTGAATACGTCCACCCTGGCTACTCTATGGATCCCTCGAACGATACTGAAGGAAATCATTTAACAGACGAGACCCGCATTGAATGGCACAAGGTGCTCGATCACGGCGCGTTGCCGGAAGGACGCGTCAGGCCGGTGACCTGCGCGCACACCACGGTCTGCATGACTCATCATGAGGGGAAGTATGGAGCCCTCGATAACCGGTGCCCGCACCAGGGCGGCCCGCTCGGCGAAGGCTCTATCGAGAACGGCTTGCTGCGCTGCCCGTGGCACGGCTGGGATTACGACCCGATCACGGGCAAAGCTCCCGGCTACGATGACGGCGTGGACACCTATCCTATCGACGTGCGCGACGACGGGATCTACGTGGGGTTCGAGGTAGTGCCGCCTCACGTGCGCACCGTGTCGGATCTGATGGCGGAAACGATGGTCAACTGGGGGGTGCGCTGGGTCTTCGGCATGGTGGGACACTCCAACCTCGGCCTGGCCGATGCCATGCGAATCCAGGAAGAGGCGGACCGCCTCCGCTACATCGGCATCCGTCATGAAGGAGCCGCCTCGTTTGCCGCCTCGGCCTACGGCAAGCTCACCGGGCGTCCTGCCGCCTGCCTGGCGATTGCCGGGCCGGGGGCCACCAACCTGTTAACGGGGCTCTGGGACGCCAACGTCGACCGTTCGCCCGTCCTTGCCCTCACCGGACAGGTCGACACCCAGGTGCTTGGACCCGGTGCCTTCCAGGAAGTCGATCTCCAGGCTGCGTTCGGCAAGGTGGCCCAGTGGAGCCAGCCGGTGCTCCACACGAGCAAACACGCCGAACTCGTCAATCTGGCATGCAAGAGCGCCATCCTACACCGGGGCGTTTCTCACCTCATCTTCCCGGACGAAGTACAGAACCTGCCCGTCCCGGAGGGTGCTCAAGCTGGCGGTCCGGCAGGACGCCTGACGCCTCAGCAGATCGCCCCTCCTCAAGCGTCCCTGGAACGAGCCGTCGCCCTCCTGCGGCAATCGAAGCGACCCGTCATCATCGTGGGCCATGGGGCACGATTCAACATGCCCGCCGTCCACGATCTGGCCGATCTCCTCGACAGCCCGGTCATTACCACGTTCAAAGGCAAGGGGCAGGTGTCCGATCATCACCCGCTAGGCTGCGGCGTTCTGGGCCGGAGCGGTACCCCCATTGCCAGTTATTTCATGAACGAAGCCGATGTGCTCCTCGTCCTCGGAGCCAGCTTCAGCAACCACACCGGTATTACGCCCAAGATTCCCACGATCCAGGTGGATTTCGATCCGATGACGCTGGGTAAATTTCATGCCGTGGACGTGCCCGTGTGGGGCGAAATCGGCGTGACCGTCGCCCTGCTTCACGAGGCGATGGCCGGAAAAACGGAGACCGTCAACCAGCGACCCGAGATTGCCGAACGCTGGGGCATCTGGCGTCGAGAGAAAGAACGACGGACGAGCGATGATCGAGGCAAGGGTATCAATTCGGCGTCGATCTTCGCGGCCATGACGCGGCAGGTGCCCGACGACGCCCTCATCGCGGTGGACGTGGGAAACAACACCTACTCGTTCGGTCGCTACTTCGAATGCACGCGGCAATCCATCCTGATGTCCGGCTACCTTGGGTCGATTGGCTTCGCCTTCCCGGCAGCGATGGGAGCCTGGGCCGCCACACAAGAGGAGGACCCTCGCTTCAAGAATCGTACGGTGATCTCCGTTTCCGGCGACGGCGGCTTCGGGCAGTATATGGCCGAGTTGACGACGGCGGTGAAATATGACATGAACATCACCCACGTCCTGCTCAACAATGCGGAACTGGGTAAGATTTCAAAAGAACAACGGGCTGGCCGATGGGACGTCTGGCAAACGTCGCTGCACAATCCCAATTTTGCCGTATTTGCACGTCTGTGCGGCGCGCAAGGCATTCGAGTCACCCGCAAGGAAGCCCTCGACGAGGCCCTGGCCGACGCCCTCGCTCACCCCGGTCCCAGCCTCATCGACATCATCGCCGACCCGCAACTTATTTAACGCGTGCTGCGCATTACTACGAATGTGAACCGTCGCTATCATCTTGTTGAATGAAGCGGGATGCGTTCTCAAAACGTACTTCACCCTTTTTTCGTCACCCCCAACTATCCATCGAGCCCCCATGAATATGACCCCTCAGACCCTCCGACGGTGGCACCTGCTCGGTTCGCCGCCGCCCTCCTCTCTCGAAGATGCTCGCCTTCAACTCCACTGGGCAAGCCAGATCGTCGCCTCGGTCGGCTTTTCTTACATCGAGCCGGTACCCGACTGGAGCCATACGAGTCTGGAGTGGATCGACGACCAGGGGCTCTTTGCCAGTCAATCAACGTCGAACACGCGCTCCTTCCGGGCTGCCCTGCGCCCCGCCGATCTAAGACTCTTCCTTCTCAACCCGGACGGGCATATCCTCAGCCAGTTCAGCCTGGACAGCCATACCCTCGACGACGGATATGCCTGGCTGTCGAAGGCTATCGCAGCGCATACCGGTATCGAACGAGAACTCGAGCGGCCGGAGCATGAACCTCCATCCCACCTGACTGCTTCGGGCCACCCGTTTTTTCGCGTTCCTCCCGACGCGTTTTTAGAAATTTCTCGATGGTTTGCTGACGCAGATCGGGTACTACAAGCGTTGCGTGCATCCACGCCGAACGCCTCACCGGTCCGCATCTGGCCCCACCATTTCGACATCGCCACGCTCCTTGAGTTCGACCGGGGTACAGACGTGGAAGAAGCCCGAAGCATCGGGGTGGGCCTGGCACCGAGCGATACCTACTATGACGAATTCTACTGGTATATCCTGCCCTGGCCTTCCCCGGATACCTCGACACTTCCACCACTGGAGGATGGCGGTTTCTGGCATACGGAAAGGTGGGTCGGCGCAGTCCTCCCGGCGTCGGAACTGCTCGCGTCGCGGACTGCTGAGACGCAGGCCCAACGGGTCCGCAGGTTTATCCGGTCCGGCATAGAGACATCGCGCCGCCTTCTGGCGCTTTCCGACTGATCGTTCCCTCCCATTCACCTATCCTGGAAAAGAACCACGATGATCCCTCCCCAACGATGAGCACCCGAGCCGTTAAGGTAGCAATCTGGAGCACGCTGGAAGATCGCACACCGGCCTATGCCCTGGTCGCCAACGTCGATCTGGTGGTGATCCGGTACGACGATGAAGTCTCCGTCCTCTATGGTCGATGCCTGCACCGGGGGGCACTCATGGCCGACGGTTTCATCCGAGGAAATGACCTGATCTGCGGCGTCCATAACTGGGACTATCGCTTCGACACCGGCGTCAGCGCGTACAACAACGAAGAGGCGCTCCACAAATTCAACGCATGGATCAACCTGGACCAGGACGCCGTGTACGTCGACGAAGACGAGGTCAGCGCCTGGGAACTGGACCACCCCCAGCCCTTCCGGCGCGACGAGTATCTGGGCCTCTACGCCGATCCCCACGGAGGGCCGGAGGAACCTCACACCCTGTATATCCAGGAACTCGCCAGGAACGGGCTCGACAACCTGGGCCACCACGGCAAGGTCTCGGCGATGGGCGTGCCCTTGACCGAACTCCCCCGCTGGGACGACATCCAGATCCTGACGGCTCAGCTTGCCCGCCGCCCTCTCGCCGACGATGCTCTCGTACACACCGAACTCATCATCGGCCCCAACGCCAAGAAACCCCTTCGCCTGGAGATCCCCCTTTTTGTGAGCGATATGAGCTTCGGAGCCCTCAGCGAGGAAGCCAAGGTTGCGCTGGCCCGAGGAGCCGAGATGGCCGGCACCGGCATCTGTTCGGGCGAAGGCGGCATGCTTCCCGCCGAACAAGAAGCCAACAGCCGGTATTTCTACGAACTCGCTTCGGCTCGCTTCGGATGGAGCCTCGACAAGGTGCAACGCGTCCAGGCGTTTCATTTTAAGGGTGGGCAGGGAGCCAAAACGGGAACCGGCGGTCACCTGCCCGGCAACAAGGTGATCGGTAAAATCGCCGAAGTGCGCGACCTGACGCCCGGCACGCCCGCCATCAGCCCCTCACGGTTCCCCGACCTGGCTACGGTCGAAGATTTTCGCCGGGCGGCCGACGAGGTACGCGAGGCCGGCGGCGGCATCCCCATCGGGTTCAAGCTGTCGGCCCAGCACATCGAGGACGACCTCGACTTCGCCCTCGCCGTGGGTGTCGATTATATCATCCTGGACGGACGCGGCGGGGCTACCGGAGCCGCGCCCGAAATTTTCAAGAACAACATCTCCGTTCCGACCCTTGCCGCGCTGGCACGCGCCCGCCGCCACCTCGACCGAAGCGAGCGTCGGGAGGTCACGCTCATCATCACGGGCGGCCTTCGGACCGAGTCGGATTTTGTTAAGGCTCTGGCGCTCGGGGCCGACGGCATCGCCGTTTCGAATGCAGCGATCCAGGCTATCGGCTGCCTCGGGATGCGCGCCTGCCATACGAACAACTGCCCCGTAGGCATCGCTACCCAGCGGAAGAACCTGCGTGCCCGCCTCCTCATCGACCGCTCAGCTACCCAACTCAAGAACTACCTCGACGCCACCGTTTCGCTCATGAAGATCCTGGCGCGTGCTTGCGGCCACGACCACTTGAACCAGTTCCGCATCGACGACCTGACCACCTGGAAACGCGACATCGCCTACCTGACGGGCATCCCGTATGCAGGGGTCATACCGCTTTAGGCCCACCGCATCACGCACGGGGCCGCACCATCAGAAAAGGCGTGACAGGCCGAAGCCAACATAGAAGCCTGGCCGGTCGAGACGCGTCGTGAAGTCGAGGCGGAGCGGCGTACCCCAGACGTTGGTGAGAGAAACACCGAGTTCCTGATGAAAGTGATCCTGATAGCGGGGCACAAAGGCCAGATCACCGAGGCGGTCGGCGGCGATCCAGGTGCGCCCGTGGCCCCCGAAAAGTCGCAGGCCCGTCCCACGATCCACGAGCGCCCGCAGGCCGAGCGCTTCGAACGGCACCGTCCTAAAGTCGTGCTCCCAGAACACGCCCAGGAATCGTTCACCTTCGTAGGGCCGTTCTCGTACAGAACGGAAGGTACCAAGAGTGCTAAACGCTCCCAGGCTCCCGTCCAGCACCCCGAAGCGCTGCGCGGGTAACGTCCCCCGGAAGGTCCCGCCGTAGATACGAACGTCGAGCCCGTTGGGGCGCGGGCGTGACGGAAAGAACGTCTTCAAATAGCCGTCAACCAGCACCTCAAACCGGGTAAAGTCGAAATCACTGCCCAGGACCCCCGGACTGCTGTGTTCAAGCCGCACCTCGATGCGCCGCAGCGGTCGAAAGCGAAAGGGGGCATAGCCGTCGCCGGCTGCCAGGGTCGCCCTCAAGGAACGCAACCGGCCTTCGCTGATCGTCGGGTTGGGCCGGAACTGCTTCGAAAACGGCCACGACCGTCCCACCTCCCGCTCGACCGAGTCGTGCTTTTCCATCCGGCCTTCCACCGCTACTCGAAACAGCGGGAATGCGTACCCCACTCGCAGAGTCCCTCCCTCGCTCCAGTAGTAGTCGAAATAATCGGCCTGCCCCAACAGTGCAGGAATTGTATTGAGCGCTATCGGATAGATCGTCGACGCGTTGCGCCGTGAAATGTCACGAGCGTATCTCCCCTCGATGGTCAGGCGCGGCCCGGATCGATAGGTGAGACGGCCCCGAAACCGGATGCGATGGAGGCCGGTCGGTTCGGCGGCTCGCCATTCGGCTTCCAGGTTGGGGCTGAACGGCAGCGTCTGGCCGAGACCCAGGAAGTAACCGTCTACCCTGTTGAAGCGAAGCCAGGGTTCATAGCCCAGAATGATCGGCCATGCAAACTGCGGCCCGTCGATCTCGTTACGCCGCGACTCGAACGCCGCCATGGCGCGGCTCATACCTCGGGGCGGGAAGGCCCG
This sequence comes from Rhodothermales bacterium, assembly GCA_046756545.1. GTDB lineage: Bacteria > Bacteroidota > Rhodothermia > Rhodothermales > JBHHWM01 > JBHHWM01. The sequence continues at coordinate 18,085 of JBHHWM010000076.1, forward strand.
TTC
>JBHHWM010000077.1:0-18007 GCA_046756545.1 Rhodothermales bacterium
CTAGTGATTCCTCCAAGATACGATCCTGCTGAGGCCAGGCCGTTACTGTTTGCTTTCCACGGAGGGGGGCTATCGATGGCGGCGTTCTTCAATATGCGCAAAGACCTGATCCAGCGGTGCGAAGAAGAAAACTGGATTCTAGTGTTCCCCAACGGCAGCAATACTACCGGAAACAGAGGATCCTCGACCTGGAACGCCGCGCATTGCTGCGGTGCGTCCCGGGCATTCGATATGGACGATATCGGCTTTGTGAGCAGAATGATCGATACCGTGTCTGTCATGGTGAACATCGACGCCAACCGGATTTATGCCACGGGAGGCTCCAATGGGGGGATGTTTACCCATCGATTAGCTGCCGAAATGCCGGATGTCTTTGCGGCCGTAGCCCCGTCTCAGGCAACCATCGGCGGGCAGGTTGATTCGCTCAGTCCGGTTGTTACCGTGCAGCCTGCCCAACCAATTCCCATAATGATGATTCATGGCAGAAATGATCAGAAAGTACGGTATAACGGCGGTTTGACAGGGGGTGGAAGCGGCAGAATAGACCTCTCTTTCAGGGAATCCGTGCTGTTCTGGGCGAATAATAACGGGTGTACGGTCAGTCAAGGAGACACGACCGTCGTTGACGGCCTCAACGGAAAGGTTTGGATGGCCCGATTCGCCGGTTGTGATGCCAACAGGGAAGTGCGAGGGGTAACCATCCAAAACTACGGGCACGGCTGGCCAAGCCTGGAAGAGTCCGGATTCGACGGCACCAACGCGATGGTCGATTTCCTAAAACAATTCTCAAAATGACCGCCTCCCTGTTGTTGGGCAGAGGGAGGGGCCTCCACGTTGCCGCCTGGAGGTAGCCGTGCACGTACGGCGCTGCGTTCCAAGATGTGCGGCACCGTGGTCCGATTGGAGGCGGTTCGGTGCGTAGTAGGTACACAGAACATCGTAGAATACCCCGATTTCTTCCAGTACGGAACAGATAAACAGCCATGAAAAAGCAAGCGTTCGTCCTGGTTCTCGCCCTGCTGTGCGGCACCGCCGCCCATGCCCAGAATTTCGTCGGAGATGAGTACGCGCTCGAATACGAGTCACCGGCAAGGTATCGTCCGACCCCCAACAGCGTAGAGGAAGTCGCGTTTTACTACAATAAATTCGCCGACACGCGCTACGACATGACCGGCGACGGCATCCCGGAGGTCGTCATGACGATCCAGGATGAGCAGGGCGACGATGTCGAGATGGTCGTCTTCGACATGATCTCTCGCACCCAGATCTGGTCGTGGAAGGTCGAGGAAGCTGAGGCTTTTTTCATAGGAAGATGGGGTTCTAGATTCCTCGGATTCGTCAACATCGACGGCGTCGTCGGACCCCGCGAACCGCTGTTCATTCAACCCAACGCCGGCGGCACCGATTTTAAACTCATAATTCTCGACCTGGTGACGAAGACCCCGGAGTTCGTGCTCGAGAGGGTCGCCAGAGCCATCGTCGGAGATTGGGACGGTGACGGCTTCGACGAACTGCTGGTCGGGAATCTCGATACGGAGACGGTTCAGATATGGGGCAACGCCGGGAGCAACGGGCAGGGGTCTCACTGAGCATCCGCCCGTCTTTTTCGTCCGTCCCGTTCATTCTTTTCGGAACCCTGTCATGAAAAAGACAACCCATGTCCTCTACAAATCTATCGGCCTGCTGCTGCTGATCAGCGCCCTCGGCCTTCCCGCTCACGCTCAGAACCTCCTGCTCGAACACGAGTCGCTTCCGAGGCATCGGCTGGCGATGAAAGGCCCCGACCTTACCGGGGTGGGTGAACGCCACCGCTTCGACCTGACCGGCGACGGCATCCCGGATGTCGTTATGACGCGCACCGACGAGCAGGGCGCTCCCGTCGAGATCCTCGTCATCGACATGGCCTCTCGCACGCCGATCTGGAGCATGTCCTACCAGGCCCTTACCACAACGCTCGGAGGCGACGACCGCATCGCTTTCCTCGGGTTCTTCGACTTCGACGGCAGCGGAACCAAAAAGGCCGTCTTCCGGAGCAGAGACGCTCTCGCGATCATCGGCATCCTCGTCGGCAAGCACAGCGCCGCCGGCCCGTTCGTCCTGATCGCCTCATCCGCTATCGTGCTCGACATCGACGGCGACAGCCTGCCGGAGATCATCCTTCAGAATCCGGATACGAAGACCGTGCAGATCTGGGGCAGCGGCGACACCGGCACCGCCACCGAAGACGAGATCGAGGCCACGCTGAACCGCCTCTTCCAGAACTACCCCAACCCGTTCGAGACCTCCACAACGATTGCCTATGACGTCCGGCAAGCGGGTCCGGTGACGCTCACCGTCTACGACATCCTGGGCCGCACGGTACGTCAGTTGGTGGATCGGGATCAACCGGTGGGGGTGCATCATGCCGCCTGGGACGGACGCGACGACGCGGGCCGCCCGGTCGCTGCCGGGACGTATTTCTACCGGCTCCGCGTCGGGGATTCCGTATCGAGCAAGCAAACCATCCGCATCAGGTGACCGCCTGACATCGATGCTTCGAAAACCGGCAAACCGCCATGAAAAAGCAAGCATTCGTCCTGGTTCTCGCCCTGCTGTGCGGCACCGCCGCCCATGCGCAGAACAACCTGACGCTGGAGTTCGAATCCGCGCCGGGGCAATTCCCACTGGGTATTTTGTTTGATCCAGCGGACCCACAACGCATTCTTTTCGGTGGAGACGGCCATGACCAGTTTGATCTGGACGGTAACGGCATCCCGGAACTCGTCCTGTTGCGCGACAACGAACAGGGCACTCCTGCCGAGTTCGTCGTCCTCGACATGACCTCGCGCACGCCGATCTGGACCTGGGAGCTTGATGAAGGAGAAGCACTCTTTCTCGATCATGCCTCGAACCGCTTCCGGGGCTTTTATACTATTTATCCTGACGAGTTCGGGCGGGTGGCGGTCTTCGGCGGCGCAGGCGTCCTGGTCGTCAGCCCTGTGGCGCGCGATCCGCAAATAGACGAGGTAGTGTTCAGCCTGGACCCGAACCTCTACCGGCTCGTCGGCATTGCGGATATCGACCGGGACGACCTGGATGAAATCATCGTCGGCAATGTGCAGACGCGGACGACGCAGGTGTGGGGCGCGGTACAATAGCGCACCCCGGTTCACTCCATCCTTCACCAAAACCAACCATGGCTCCCATGAACATGCGACCTTTCTCACGATATGGACTCTTGATTTTTTGCCTGATCGGGCTGTCTTGTGCGTCTACGGCTTCGCTGCCGGGATGGACGTTGCTGGGCCAGCGCACCGTCAACCATCGCGTCGACCGCGACGAGATCCGCGTCGGCGCGCGCGACGGCACCTTCCGCCGCATCAAGCTGCTGGTGCGCCATCGCGCCGTCACGTTCCGTGACGTCAAGGTCCATTACGCCAACGGCGGCGTCCAGGACATCCAGCTACGCCGGGCGATTCCCGCAGGCGGCCAGACGCGCAACATCGACCTCGGCGGCACAAACCGCGTGATCGAAAAGGTGGTGTTCTTCTACGATACCACCTCGAATCGAGGGCGGCGGGCCGTCGTGCAACTCTACGGGCAGTAGCCTGTGTACGTCGATTTCGCCCATCCTCCTTTGCCATAAACCATGATGAGAGCAGCCATGAACGCGATGAAATGGATAACCGGGATGATCCTGCTGATGCTGGCCGTCCTGGTCCCCCCCACGGCGCAGGCCGACAGCTACGTGATCTACGTGGCCCCAAAAAACACCTCGGCCTACGAGGTCGCCCAGCAAAAAGCGGACGACACCCTCATCTTCGCCGAGCGCACCTTCCACCGAGCCTTGACCAAAGCCGCCTCCCTGCTGCAATCCGGCCCTCATACCGTGACGGTGGTGGTGGCGCAGGGGCAGTACTTCGGCAAAGCCAAGCAGGGCATCTGGGTCGTCCCGGTGATTGACAACCCGGAAGGAACGCTCCGGATCGTGGGCGGCTTCAACGACGACTTCACAGCGCGCCAGCCCTTCCTGTGGGTGAGCGAACTCATCACGGCGGAAGGCCGCAACGGGGCCCTGCTTCAGATCACGAAGAAATCGCGTTTGAAAGAACTGGTCATCAGCGGGTTTATGTTCGATGCGGCCCCTTCGAATGCGTACGACCAGAAGACCAACAGCATCCTCAAGGGCCAGTCGCGCACCTATCCGCTGGTCAGCTTCTCGCTGCTGCACACCGATCACCTCGTCGTGGACAGCAACATCTTCATCAACGGCGCGCACGGCGCATTCGACCCCTACATCGCCCCGCTGACCCCGGAGGCCGTCGTCGATATCACGAACAACTTCTTCATCAACACCATCAAGACGACCAGCACGCAGGCTACCTCGTTCCGAGGCAATACCGTGCACGAGATCAACTTCCGGCACAACTCGTTCCTGCTAAACTGGCCCTACAACCCCGATCCCACGTCGAGCAACGTGTCGGCCATTAACCTCTACCACAAGGAAGGATGCCGGCAGTTGAACGTCGAAGGCAACCTCTTCGCCTACAATCCGGGCGGGGCCATGCAGCACGACTGGCCCGAAGAACGCATGCCCGGCGTCAACATCAGCAACAACCTCTTTCACATGAACGCGGGCCTGTTCGAAGACGGAGCCGACGATGCCGGCGTCATTGCCGGTAAGTTCGGCCTGAACCCGAAGTACCTGATCCTGGACCTGGAGACCGTCGAGGATGACTTCGGCTACACGGTGGACGGTAATGTGGTGATGGATCCCAAGATTCCTATCGCCCTGGCCGATTTGCAGGCCGCCGACTCCTACGGTGTGCAGCGAAAAAACACGATCCTGAACGACATCCGCCGGTTGTTCGGCCTCAACCAGGACGGCGGCACGGTAGCCATCGCCAATTACGCACCGGCCCTGGTCTACAATCCGAAGGTCGCTCCGCTGCCCACCGTCGAGGCCGCCAGAGCCTACGGCGTGCAGCCTGCGAAACTCTGGAAACCCTGACATCGCAACGCCCCTTGCGTACTTCCTCCAACCTGACACAGAGATCACCATTATGAAAACAAGGAGCCCCCTACTCCTCCTGGTCTTGCTGTGTACCGGCATCGAAGCCAACGCCCAGATGGCCATCGATACGATCTTCGTCTCTCCGGTAGGACAACGACCTGCGAGCATCTTTCACGACACGTTTGAGACGAGCAATCTCGACCGTTTCGACCTGAACCAGAACGGCACCCTGGACATGGTCGTGCTGCGCGACGACGAGGAAGGCCGTCCCGTGGAGCTGATCGTGCATGACCTGATCCGCCTCGACTCAATTTTCGTCTTCACCCTGGTCGGCCTTGATCAGTATAGTCTCATCGCAGACGGGTCCGTCCGTTTCAGAGGTTTCTTCGACATGGATAACGATGGATTCCGCGACGCCGTCTTCGGCGGCGACGGGGTGGCCATCTACGGCGGAAGAGGCAACGACTGGTTCAGCCTGGGAGTGGAGTTTCAATACGTCGGTATCGCGGACCTGAACGATGATAATGTCCAGGACCTCATCGTCGGCAACACACTGCGCAGACGCACAGAGGTCTACAGCCACAGCGGCGTGAGTAGCGGCAAGCGTGCCGCGGCCTTTTCATCCCACTAGAGGAACGAGGCCGTGATGCCTCTTCCCGTACCTCACGCAAAACGCTGACGGTGGACACCATGAAAACAACGTTTTTGCTCCTCCTTGCCGGCCTGCTGGGCGGCACCGCACATGCTCAGATTCCAATCGACTCGATCATCGTGCAGTTCGAGGCACCGCCGGGCACCCGCATGGCGAATATCTTCACAACGTGTACGACCGTTTGCCCGCCCATGGGGGCCAACCTGGACGATGCGAACGGCGACCGCGTCCCGGACCTCCTGATGACACAGGTGGACGATCAGGGCAGGCTCATGGCACTCCGCGTGGTCGACCTGAAGACGCGCGACATCCTGTGGCAGGTGGACGACGTAGGGCAGGAACTCGGCCTCTTCGGCGTCTTCCCCTACTTCGGCTTTGCCAACCCCGACGGCGACACGGTGCGCGAGGCCATCTTCGCCAACGAAGCGGACATACGCGTCTATAACCCCCGCAACAACACGCTGGAATGGTCCTGGGCCGAGACCGTCGCGGGCAAGCAATCCGCCGACAGCCTGCGCCTGCAAGCCGTCCTTGACCTCGATAACGACGGACTCGAAGAGTTCATCATTACCACCGCGAACCCGGCGCGGACGCAGGTCTGGGGCACGGAGGCGGTAGCAACGGCCAACGAATCCACAGACGAGGTGCCCGAACGCGCCCGCCTCGAACAGAATTATCCCAACCCCTTTCGTACCTTCACGACCATCACCTATACCGTCGAGCAGAACGGCCCGGTCACGGTCACGATCTACGACATGCTGGGCCGCCGTGTGCGCGCACTGGTGGATATGGAACTGCCGCCGGGTATGTACCGCATTGCCTGGGACGGAACCGACGACGCGGGGCGTCCCGTCGCCTCGGGTGCGTATTTCTACCGGCTCCGGATAGACGACTTCGTATCGAGCAAGCAGGCCATCCGCGTCAAGTGAGCCTTCCTCCGCCCCCTCCTTGCGCCGTAAGGAGGGGGCGCGCATATCATGACGGCATCGTAGCGCTTACTGGTTGCAGCGCCTTGACTTCCACTCGCACACCTGGTTTTCCACACAGTCATCGTAGGCCGCCCTTGCCTGGTTATAAGCCTCAATCTGGGCCTGGAGCTGCGGGTTGTTCATGGCCGCCTGCCGCAGACAATCGGCCAACTGCTGCCCGATGTCGTTCATCCCGTTCTTATACGACCTGGCTCTGTTGGCCGCATCGTCCCACTTCTTCTTGGCTTCCGCCAGCGACGTCTGGAGCGCACAGTCGGCACCCCAGCAGAGGCCCAGCGCATCCATGAGCTGACCTACCGTAAAATCGACCATCACCGTGCCCGCAACGGCGACACCTGCTGCTGTCGAGGCTGGTTCCGGTGCCAGGATCATACCCAGGGCCATCGCCATCTGAGCCACCTGTGCACCGCTCTCCGCCGTGGCCTTCCCCTTGATCGCAAGGTCGATGTACTTCCAGGTCTCTTCCCAGAATTCCGCTTGATTCTGCCAGTATTCGTATTTCTCGCGCAGCCGTTCCAGTTCGTCCTCCAGGTCCTTGCAGTCGATCAGGTCGCCATCGGGCGGAAAGGGCGGCTGGCCGCAAACTGCCGGCACGCACACAAGGTATTTGCACATTTTGTCGCCGGGGGTGACGCCGCCGCCGTCCTCGGGATACCCGCCGCCATCGGGAGCCGGGTTGAGACCGGTAACATCAAGCCGTTCCACGGCCCACGGCGGCACGGGGTCGTTAGGATCGCGTGGCTTGGGCGGCAACTTGGACGCAATATTCAGGGCCAGAAACAGGTGTCGATAGGCTTCGGTTTGCATCGGTGTCAATGGTCCGGGATCGCCGCTGCCGTCCACCCCGTAGCGAGGTACGCTGCCCATACGCATGCCGGCCCAGGTGACCCGAGCCAGAGAAGCGCTCAGCCCGGAATGATTGCTGACATCATAGTAGTTACCCTCGGCTCTACCGGCGTGCTCGGTGATCGTCGCCTTCCCTCCGATGGCCGCCGCCAGTTGTCGCTGCGTTCCCGGCCATCCGTACACCTGAAACGACGCATTGTTGATACGCTGCAACTCGGTGGTCGTCCTGCCCTGTCTACCCTGTATCGTACGCTGCGCCTGCACGGGAGACACAAGCGACCCCATACCGAACGCCAGCGCCAGCAGAACGATCAAGGGACTGAAGGAGACGAGACAACGGTCGTAGTACATCTGTGATTTCATGGTGTACCTCTCTTTGATTGGGAAAGTAAAACGCCGGCAATCCGGGCGTGCAAAACAGAGGCAGGGCGCGCTCAGGCCTGTCCTTTATAGCCTGTGCTGTCGGGAGGCAGCTTGTCGATGAGCCGTTTGAGTTGCGCTTCCACCTGCTGACTTATCGTGGCGAGATCCTTCTTTCGGTGTTCCAGACCGTCTAGTTTTTCGTGGAGTGCTGCAATCTCTGCGTCTCCCGTTGCTCTCCGTCGTTCGGCTTCACGCTCGGGAGGCGCGGCAGGCTTCTCCGGCATGTCCCGGCTCACCTCCTCGAAGGTCTGCTGCACCGTTGCCAGGCACCCGGACAGCTCGACCAGGCGTTGCCGGAAGACCTGTACCTCCGCCTGCCGGTATCGATGGGGAAATCTCTCCGTGAACGCAAGGAGCCGCGCAAACTCGGTCGCCTGTTCCTCGCATCCTGCCACGGCCTTTTCGAGGCGTTCGATACGTTCCCGCAGGACGACCACCGCCGTCGAATCGTGTTGCCCCCAACAGGGGAACGGTGTCAGAAACGCGATGATGATCCCCCATGCAAGCGGAAACGGGGTAAGGCATCGTTGGGCTTGAGCGGAGGGTTTCACCGTTCACCTCCTCTTTCGGATGTCGCCATGCCGTTGAGACCCTGGCCAAGGCATCGAATGGACATGTCCCCGCCACGGATGAGCCTCCGATCCCTAATTGCTACGAGATTGGAGAGACGGCGCGAACGTTTGAACCAACCTGTCCTCGTCTGCCGAAAAGCCCGTTTGGGCCCGCAGCATGTACGTATCCGTGATAGGCTGTCCGGCCATCTTGCCCAATTCGTCCTTCACGGCTTGCGGATCAAGGGTCATACGCGCTTCGACGGAACCCCTCGACGGCTGATCGAACGTGACGGAGGCAACCCTGTTGATAAATGCATTGAGTTGCCTGGTCATGCGATCCTTTCCTGCCACCAGATCCCGAACCTGCGTGGTCCCCGTAATCACGACCCCGTGCAGGAGTTCGAGCATCGATTCGGCAGCGGCAGTCCGGGCTTCGCGTTCCGTCGTACCGGTTCCGACGGCTTCAAACGACGCCCGCTCCCAACGCTGGATAATGCCCTCCTGGTTCGGCCCGAGAACAACCGACTTGTCTTCGACGTCGCTCAAGAGCACGTTCGATTCCGTGACGGACGCTCGCATCTCCTCCACCTGTTCATCATAGGAGGTCAGGAAAGCGGTTCCCATAACACCTGTAACACCGACATCCGTTTTGATCTTAAATATGATACCCTGTCTTTTGGCCTTGCTGACTACGCTGCAGAAAGCACTTCCCTTCTTGAGTTTGAAGGAAGGAACGCCGTTATCCGCCGTATTGGTGGCACGGGTCGAAGGGCAGAAGGTGCATTTTATCTCCGGATTACTGCCGCCCGAGGCCGATGCTTCCCCGTCTTCCCCGGTCTCTATGTCATCACCCGGGGGAATGGTTCTTTTAAGTTTTCTCCAGGTCCCGTCTGGCTTCACGACGTTGACGCTACCCTTGATCCGGAACACTTTAAAGGGAACCGCTCCCTGTTCTTGCGCAAACACCGGCGTGTGGGACGCCATAGCAAAGAGCAGCAGAGCCGCACTGAGCGCGATGGTGGTAGGACGCATGATGCACCTCGGCGATTTTGTGAACAAAGCTGCGACACCGTCTGCCGGTGTCTCTCGCCGATAGGGTATGGACACGAGAGAAGGGCTTTACCAAAAGGGCGAAAAAATATGTATCTGTTCACGTATGCATGGTGGAAGTGAAACACCTCTCCTTTCAAACATGATAACGCCCACACATCTCCCTCGTTTTCACCGTCCGTCGCCCGTCAGGCGGAAGGCGGCCCAGTAGAAGGGATGCGCCTTTTCGCCCGTGGCGCGGGTCTCGGCCAGGAACCGGCGCTGAGCAAGGGTGAGCGCTTCAGCGAGACCGCAGGAAGAGGCAGCGGCTTGTGTCGCCGGCTGTAAGGACGAAGCCGATATGCACGACGCTTGGAGGTTCTGATAAAACGCCCCCATCAGCGACGCCGTGGCCGCATCTTCGACCAGCCAGAGCGAGGCGACGACGCTGGATGCACCGGCTGTGAGCAAGGCACGGGGAAAGCTCACCAGATCCTCGCTCGAAGGAACCTCTCCGAACGCCCCAATGCCGCGCCCGGTCTCGCACGCGCTCAACACCACCAGCCGGGCTTGCAGCTTTCGTCGAAGCATTTCGTGCAGTTCCAGCCGACGGTCGGCGAACGCAATGTGAGAATAGAGCGGAAAACGCGGGTTCATCCGGGCGTGCGCCGCCAGATGGATAGCATCGTAGTTCTCCAACTCCCGAAGCACAAGATCGGCGCGCGCTTCCCCGTTCCTGATCGTCTTCTGATGCGGGAAAAGCCCCTCGGGAATGTCACGGATTTCTCGTTCGGAAAAGGGGAGCGAGCGCCCGTTGGGTGCGACCGCCAGCATCGAACGAAAAGGCGTCGTGGCATGGCGGCGGGCGCGCGCCAGAAAGGTGGCCGAAGGCACGTAGGACACGATGTGATCTTCGACCACGAAACGAGGTTTTTCCGTCTTCGGCGTGACGGAGAGCGCGTGGAAGGGCACCAGGTGCAACGCGCGATGCGGCGAAATGATGAGATGTTCGCCTTTTTGGAGCAGGCCGCGCTCCACGATAGGGGCCAGCAGCAATGAATAGAGCCGGTACGAAGAGGCCTTCCACAGGGTATCTCGCGGCATGGCACGCCCGCGCAGCACCGTATGCCTGTACACATCAATAATGGAGGCCACATCGTCCGGGGAGACCGCCACCGAGAGCAGGGCGACCGTATCCCGCCGGGCAACGAGCACATGAATAGCCTCCTCTTCGCTCACCGGGTACAACACGTCTCCAGCGCGTCCCATCGCATATTCGACAAAGACCTCTTGGGGACCCAGGATCTGCCTCATTGCCGCCAACGGGGCAATCTCCAACGCGTTCGAGGGAGGAGCCGTATGGGACAACAAGCGTTGCTCCGCCAGCATCGCCTGTTGCATCTCGCCAACGGCCGTGAGTAGCGTCTGTACGTCTTCAAACCGATCCGGGGCGGTATCGTACTGTTCGAGCAACCGAACAAAGCGGCTGACCGCCTGCCGCGTCTTCGATTCCTCCTGCTCGCGCTCGCCCCAAAACGGCAACGAACGCTCCCGCTCCATGTGGGCAAAGGCATCGTCCGGCTTATGCTGCTGCACCAGAGCCCCGATCAGCGTCAGATAGAGGTCGGCACGCATCAGATGAACCGCCCCTGCGGCCCGTTCGAACGCCATCCCCGGCTCCGTTTCGAAGAGGGTGCGCAGATACAACGAATCGTAGCGCACCGTTAAAGGAACCAGGAGGTGTTTTGCGCACTCCGGCCTTTGACGAGCCATGTGCAACTCTGCCAACGCGCCATCAACCCGATGATCGCTCCCGTTCAACGATTGTGCTTCGAGCAACACCTGCTCCGCCTCCTCCCACCTACCCAACTTCCGCAGCGGCCTCACTTGCCGCACCAGGGCCTGGTAGGTAAACGAGGGCATGTCGAGGGAATCGGCAACATCGTAAAACTGCCGAAACCGGTCGACGGCCTCCTGCCATCGTTCTGCGCGCACCGTTCGAATAGCCTTCTGGAGGCTCGCGTGTGCACGACCTTCGCCCGAGATGATTTGCAGCGAATCGACCCAGCGACCCAGGTCTTCACGCCGGGCATGATCAAATCCGCTATCCCGCAACAGTTCAAAGGAACGCAGCGAGACCTCCCGCCCCCAGGCATACCCGATACGTGTGCTGATATCCAGGCTCTTACGCAAGTAGGTGTAGGTCTGCCCGGCCGTCCGGCCGCCCGGATGACGGACATAGGGGTGATTACCCAGGAAATGATAGCTGTCGCTGAGGCCGATCTGGTCGCCGATGCGTTTGCGGATGTCGAACGCAAGCAGTTGATAGCGGAGGTTTGTTTCCTCATCACGGTGCCGGATCAGCCCGATGTTGCTCAGCGTGGTGGCTTCGCCGATTTTGTCATTGATTTGCCGGTACCGCGCCAGCGCCGGCTCATAATATGCTACGAGGGCCTTATCGAGCCGGCCCCGGTACCAGTAGAGTACCCCGATCTGCCGGAGCGCATCCGCCTCCGCCTTGAGGTCGTGTATGCGCCGGGCCAGGCGCAGGCTTTCTTCCTGGTGGAAAAGGGCCGAGTCGTAGGCCGCCCGGTAGAACCCTACCAGGCCGAGGATGTGGTGGGCCTGCGCCATCCGCAACGTGTCGTCCTGCTGCCGGGCCGACGCCCCCAGAGCGCGAGCCAGGGTAGCCGACGAGTCGGGATGGCCGAGAAAGAAATGCGTATGTGCAAGATACCGCAACGCGGCGAGCCGGAAAGGAGCATCGCGCGCGACCAAGGGGTCGAGCAGGTCACGGACACGCTGGAGTTCACCACGCGCAAAAAGAACCTCGGCGTAAAGCAAGGTGGTGCTATCAGCCGGTGCGGAGGCGCGTTCGAAAAGCGGGCGCAGGACGGTTTCGGCTTCGCGTAGCTGCCACTGCGCGACCAGGGTCCGGGCCGTCCGGACCCGGTCGCCCTCGGAACGCCCGCAACTGCAAAGAAGCAGCAACCCCAGGACGATACCGGCGGAACGGTTCACAGCGTTGCCCTCGCTTGTCCTCTAAGGTGCCACCCTGAACGCGCGTAGCTCGGTGCCCTGTGTCGTCCCGTCGGCCAGCACCCCCTCGACACGCCACAGGTAGTGCGTCCCCGGCTTCAGCCTCACGGTCGCAGGCAACACCAGGGAGGTTTCCTCTGCCTCACTCTGCCACAGGACGACGCCTTCGTCCGCATAGAGCTTCAACCGATACCCTACAGCATTTTGGAGCGGCGACCAGGAAAACGAAAGCCTTGTCCCATCTACGATGGCCCCATCCTCCGGAGCACGCGCCTCGAAGACGCCGGCCACCGACTCCGTACGAAACCGCGAGGGTTCCGACGGAACAAGGCTGAAATAAGCAACAAGTCCTATGGCCACAACGACGACTGCCGCCACTGCGATGCGCGCGGGCATCTCGAAGAGCGCAGGAAGCACCGAAACCCTCCGAGGCGTCGAAATGAGTCGTTCGGCCCGCCGAACGGCCGCCGCATCGGGCAGCGGTGCCTCGGTTTGTTCAACGGCTTGCACCATCCTATAGGCCGATGCAACCGCCTCGCAACAGGCGGAGCAGTCGGCGAGGTGGGCCTCCAGTTGTTCTTGTTCCGCTGCCTCGATGCTGCCGTCCAGATAGCGGGCTATGGTATAGTCTTCCAGGTGCATGTCCCCATCCTTCGTGTAGCAACGGCACCGAGTAGCCTGTTGGCCGGCGGGGGGCGTTCCTCCTTTAACGGTGGTCGAGAGGAATGCCTTTCTGCCGCTACGTAAGGTCCCCCGAACGTTCGACGGGGATGTCTGGTGTCTTTGCCTTTATGTTATGGACACGGCCACGGTCGATTACCGGTCCTCGTATTCTTTCACAAGAGGGCATCACACTTCCTGTCGCGCACATTGTCGCATTTTTTTCAGGGCACGATCCAGCACGCTGTAGACCTGCCTGGGGGTGAGACGTTGCAGGATATGGGCGATTTCTTGCGCCGTCAGATCCTCCCAGAATCGTAAGCGCACCACAAGGCGCTCCTCCGGCGTCAGCGCATCCAGCAGCGTTTCGGAGACGGCGCGCACGTCGGCGAGCAAAGCCGGCGCGTCATCCTGCACATGATACTGCTCATTGAACGGGACAAACGTCGGCGAGCCGTTGAGCCAGGTCTTCGACGGCCGCAGCGCCAGCGCCTCGATACGGTCCAGGGCTGCCGCTACCGAGAAGCCGCGCTGACGGGCCTCTCCCTCCAATACCTGCTCGATCTCGTGCGGCGTACATCCCTTCCAGTAGTAGAGCGCGAAGACTTTCTGATCAAACGCCGACAGCCGGGTAAGCGCGCGCGGCAGACGCCTTCGCCCCTGCTCCACCCGGCGGTGCTCGATGCACAGGTTCTTCACCACGATGGTGAGCCACGTCGAGAGCTTGGGCGGCACCGCGCGACCGGCAGGCTGGAACTTGCGCAGCCGGGCACATTCGTTGGCTGCCAGGCGGGCGCAGACGTACGCGTACGTCTCCATCGCCGCATCGACATCGCGCTCGAACTGCCAGATAACCTTGAGAAAGAGCCTCGAGTACCGGCGCAGAAACTCCCGCCAGGCATAGGATGCCGTCATTGCATCTTCCGAGAAGAGACGCTCCAACAAAACGGCATCGCTGAGCAACCTGTACGACCGTTGCCGAAAGCTCATGGGTACCTGTCCGGTAAAAAACAATCGAGCGCACTCTCATTGATACCGCAAAAAAACAAGATTGTCCACCTGAAACCGTTATAGAGCCCTCCACCGAAGGAACCAGACGCCACCTCGTATTCGGGACGCTGCCAATATCTATATTCCCTTCACCCACCCTTTTCCTACCTCAGCGCATGACAGGGCAAGTGTAATCACATGATGATCGGAAGAATCTAAACCGTAGAAGGCCATGCATCCTTACTGGGACTGCTTCACGGAACCCATCCTGAGCTGTCTTCATCCACGTGCTATCGTGGAAATTGGCTCTGAAGCAGGCAAGACGACCCAAGTCCTGCTTGCCTTCTGCCAAAAGCATGAGGCAACACTGCACGCCATCGATCCCGTGCCAACATTCGACGTGGCGGCCTGGCAAGAAAAGTACGGGACCCGGTTTGTGTTTCACCGATCTGTGAGTATAGCTGCGCTGCCCACCATCGCGCACTACGACGTGGTCCTTATCGACGGCGACCACAACTGGTACACCGTTTTCCACGAATTGAAGTTGATTGAAAAACGCAGTGTAACGACCTCCCAACCTTTTCCGCTCGTCCTGTTGCACGATGTAGGCTGGCCTTATGGGCGACGGGATCTCTACTATAACCCGGCTTCGATACCTGATGCCTACCGGCACCCTTACGAACGTAAAGGCCTGCGACACGGGACGGAAACTCTTCAAAAACAGGGCGGGATCAACGCCAGGCTTTGCCATGCCACCACCGAAAACACACCACGCAACGGGGTACTCACAGCGGTTGAGGATTTTTTGACTGAAACTCCCCTGGCGCTTGAATGGCTTTTCGTGCCCGGTTTCCACGGACTCGGCATCCTCTATCCGGCTGAACTCAAGCAAGAAAATCGATCTTTTGCCGAAATCCTTGAGACCTGGGCATTGCCCGCACCCTTGAAACAGTACATCGAACGGCTCGAAGCAGCACGCCTGACCTTGAGCACGGCACTCTGGGACAGGGACTACGACCGTCGCATGAGAGAAACGGAATGGCAGCAGAAATACAGACAATTGAACGCGGAAAAACAGCGCTTGTCCATAGCCTTACAGTCAACCGTAGCCGAACTGGAGAAGGCGCGGCACCCCATCCGTAACCGGCCAGAAACAACCCACCCTGGAAGCAGCGAAGATCCATAAAGCCATAAGCTTCCGGAGGAAACCCCGCCCTTACGTGTTGCCGTTCACCACGTCCTCATAGAACGAAATCATACGGAGCATGATAACCTCCGTGCTGAAGTGCTCTTCAATCGTCCGGCGTGCCGCACGGCCATACCGGTCCCGGCAGGCCTGAGGATCTCTCAACACGTCCAACGCTGTTGTGGCAAAGCCATCCACGTCGAAAAAATCGCGGAGTAGCCCATTGTCGTCGTGCCGGATGACCTCTCGCACCGGTGCCGTATCAGAAGCCAGTATCGTGCAGCCGCACGCCATAGCATCGAGGAGCGACCAACTCAAGACAAACGGAACGGTGAGGTAGATGTGCACGTCGCTTCGGCTCAGCATCTGCGCCAGCAAACGCGGCTTGACACGGCCCAGAAAATGGATGCGGCTGAGGTCATAATCATCTTGTTTGAGCACGTATTCCTTGAAGCTTTTTTCTTTAATATGATGCAGATCTCCGCCATAACACACCCGATCCGTACCCACCACCAGAACCGTCACGTTTGGATCCGCATCGCATACCAGCTTGGCTACTTTCATAAAAATGTCGAACCCTCGCATGGACTCGAACCCTCTCGACACATACGTAATCACGCGTTGCTCCGGCCCAATCTCGAGATCGTTGATCCTCAACTCTTGCACCGGCTGTGGTCGCCAGAAGTCGGTGGGCACACCGTCATGTAGGATGCGTACTTTATGTTTGTAGGTTTCCGGTAAAAGGCTCCACTGAAATGTTGTGGGCGAATAACCCGCCTGGCATGCCTCAAGGTCGAGCAGAATCATCGCATTGCGAGCGTGGCTGCGCAGCACGTTGGCCTCCGATACGGGGAACTCGGGCCGGAAGCCGAGATCCGTTCCCTGATTACGGTAATAATACTCGAAATGATTAATGATGGGCGTGCCAGGAAAGAGTTCAGGCAGAAAGAGCGTGGAACCAAACCCCGAGTGGCCGACGATCAGGTCGGGCTGAAGATGCCGATGAAGCGGCTTAAGTGCCTCATAAACTCCCGCCGCATGCCAGATCCCATTCTCGAACGTGCGCGCGCAATAATGCGTCCGTTTTGTAGCCCCGCCCCGGGTTTTGTATTGCACCTTGTCAATACCATTCACGTGTCCCGGTGCCGTTTCTGAGACAAACGTACATCTGTACCCTTGCTTTTGGACGAGATAGCCGGCAATATGCCCAAACTGCGCCGGGAAATTCCGGTGAACGTATAAGACGTGCATCTGGCTCTATCCTCGCATATACGGCCCCCTCAGTAACGCTACGAGTATAAGAAATATAACCTGAAACAAACGATGGAATACTTCACGCTTCTATAGACAATCTCTTCGTATTTCTGTAATGTGTTGAATCGATTTTGCCTGGCGGTGTGGATTATAAAACTTCGGGCTACGCTTCAGCTAGTGCGTATTCGACCCGGTCGGCGTCCGTTCTTTCGTTCGTGGCATCTGTGTACGAAGAGCCCATAAAGCCAGCGCATCCTGCCCCCGATCCTGTCACCCAACTTGGACATTCGGCATGAAACCCAGGATTCTGCGCCCACTCCACGATGCTATACGTAAACATCCGGTCCCGATAAGCGACGTAGCTGTTCGCAGGACCTGGCTTGAAATCGAAACAACCCCGATTGAAGCCGAACTGGCGATCCCTTCCCCGGCAACCGCCTGGGTTCTCTTCCCGCGACACACAGCCTCCGATGCATATGTGGCCCATCGTTTCAATCAATCCGGGCTGGCAACGATGCGGGCCGCCCTTGACCTGGACAGCGTCCCTTTCGCGTTTGCAGCGGCGGTGCGCCGATTGCAGGCGTCGGTGGCGTGGCTGCGGAATCAGCCTGAATACGCGGGTCAGCCGGTAGGCATTTTTTCCGGAGGAAGCCCGGACGTGGCCGTGACAATGCACATGACAAGCCAGCAGACCCATCCAGTAGCCGGCCTGGCCTGCTGGGGTCCTGCCGAGGCGATGACCGGCTATGCGGGTCCGGTGGTGCGCGTGCCCACGTTGCTGTTGGTCGGCGAGGCCGACCGGCAGGTGCGCCGATGGATGCGCCAGCGCCTGGCCGGCCCGAGTGAGTCGGTCGTGGTGCCGGGCCTCGATGCGTTTCTCGACGATCCGGCCGTCATGCATCGCGTGGCGGAGGTGGCCCGGCCCTGGTTCCAGGAACACAAGGGATCGAGTCTGCTCGTCCCGGTAACACCGAACCGTTCGGGCAAGCGTTGGAAGCGGAGACTCGCCACTGCTAGCCTGGTGGCGGCGCTGGGAACGGCGCTACTGCCCGGCACGGCTCAAGCCGGGATCACCGTCACCTTGAGCAGCGGCACACTCACCATTACCGGCGACAGCGCCGACGACGTGATTGAGGTCAGCACGGATAGTGAGGGCTTTATCTTGATCAATGGCGATTTCTTACTCATCAATAATTTATCGGTCCACAACTCCGCGGTCAGCGCCCTCAGGATCAAGGCCGGCGGCGGCAACGACCGCATCAACCTCGAAGGGGTCACCGATTCGACGTTCCCCGGCCTCTCCGATATCGACATCGATGGAGAAGCAGGCAAGGACACGATCATCGGCACAGGCAAGAGCGATACCATCATGGGCAGCGACGGCTTCGACTC
>JBHHWM010000078.1:0-17760 GCA_046756545.1 Rhodothermales bacterium
ACGTCGTCCAGATACCAGCCGGCATAGAAGAGCGAGGCCAGTTCGTTGCTTCCATCGGTGCCGAAGTCGAAGCGAATGCGAACGTCGGCGGCGAGCGGAAGCGGAACCACCACGCGCCGCCATCCGAAGCTGTATCCGCCGAAGACGGGTTGCCCGCTGAGCGGGTTGCTGGTTCCGGCCTCAATGGTGCCGGTGTAGCCGCCTTCGGGCTCCAGCACGGTCCACGTCCTGCCCCCATTGGTCGAGGCTTTCACGTTACCGCCGTCCCACAGCACGCCGTTGATAAAATCATCCGGCGTCACAACCCCGCTGTGCTCCAGGTCGTACCAGTGCCAGAAGAGGAGGAAGGCTTGATCCAGGCTGTCCAGGTTCAGGTTGAGCGTCGGCAGCCGGAGCGAAGCGAGGTGTTCCTCGGCCGGATAGACCGTGTTCAACCCCGTGGCCCAGACCCGGACGCCGGAATGGGCTACCTGGACGCCGTAGGTCGGTACGCCGCGTTCCCAGGCCCCGGTGGACTGAGCACCCTGGGCGGTCTCAAAATTGAACGTAGCCAGCACACCTTCGACGACAATTTCGAAAGACAGCGGGCCGGAAGTCGGAAAGACGGATTCGTTGGGGTTGACGGCGACGTCGCGCGCGTGGAGGAGATAGCGCACGCGGCTGCCTTCATCCAGGTCGGCGGCGGGTACCGGAAACGTGCCGATGAACTGATCGTCCCGGCGTTGCAGGCCGAACGCGCCCTCGGCTTGCGGCGTGCCGTCGCTCCGCTCGACGGCGTAGGTTACCCATACGGAATCGACGCCCTGGTTGTCCACGACGCCGGCCGTCACGTCGACCGGCCAGGCCTGGAGGGCCGCCCGCTCGATGGGTTCGTGGGTGACCAGCGGGGCTTCGGTATCCGGCCCCACGCCGAAGCGGAAGGTTTCCTGGGGAGCACCGGCAGGGAGCCACGTCCGTATACCGAACGCGTCAAGTGCTTCGAAATAATAGGCCACCTCGGTTGCTTCGGGCGGGAGCGTCAGCGTGCCGGTGTAACGGTCGCCCCCCTGAAACGTGAGTGTCAGTGACTCGAACGGCGCGCCGTTGACGCTGTAAACGACATCCACCCGGTCGACGGGTGCGCGCACCGACAGCGCCGTCACCTCGACGATCACCGCCCCGCCCACCTGCTCGATGTGTGGAATCGGCTCATGCTCGACGAGCGGGCCGAAGGTGTTTGGATCGACGTATCCCCGGTTTCCCAGCTTTTCGATAAGCACGCCCAGGTGCGCGCCGGCATTGAGGTCGAGATCGGCCTGAATCAGGGCTTCGGCGGCATCGGCAAACGTACTCGGCGGATTGAGGTATCCATGCGAGGCCAGGTTCAGCCGGTCGATCACCTCGCGCCCGAGATCGTCGTAGACCTCCATGAGCGTCGTGGCCCACAGCAGCCCGTCCTGATAAATCTGGTTGCCGCACGCCCCGTCGTCGCACCGGGTATCGTCGGGGTAGCGCCCCGGATGGTCGAGGCGGCGGCCCTGCCAGCTTCCGTTGTTTCCATCCCAGGTAAACACCTTGCGCCAGTCGCGTTCGGGCACCAGGTCGCTTTCAATTTGCCAGCGCGAGTAGGAGGCCGCCCAGTAATCGGCCCAGCCTTCGTGGAGGGCCTGTCCTTCCGGGCTATTGAGCAGCCCCGGCGCGCTGCTCTGAAGCAGCGCGTGGCCGTATTCGTGCCAGATGACATCGGCGTCCTCGCCATCGTCGATGCCTCCATCGCCGAATGCAATCGCGTTCATGTTAGGGAAATACCTCGAATCGTCGGCGTTACCGAAGCCGTGCGGGTTGATCCGGATGGGCCCGTTCTGGATGTCGCGTCCTACGTTGAGCGACTGAAGATAGCGCTGGCTTTTGTCGACGTGATAGTAGGACATGACGGCCTCGAAGGCGTCGTCGGCGCGGCCGTAGCGAAAGGCATTGGGGTCGGCCTCGGCGGGAGGCGTGGACGCTTTTCCGCCGATACTCGCCGCCCCGTCGATCATCACGAACGGCCCTTCGAGGCGGTACAACCCGTCCATTCCCTGGGTGATGTCGTTGAGCGTCACCTCGATGCGCTGGTCGTTCAGTTCCTGAACGTCGGCATCGTTGGCATCGACGTACGGCGCGGCATACTCCACGCCGGCGGTCGTCAAGGGGTCCGGATCGAAGACCAGCCCGACTCCGGCCACGCCGGTTCGAAGCGGTGGCGTCGGCGAAAGCGGGAAGAGGGGAGAAGAGGAGAAGATGTCGTCCTTGTTTTCCAGGTCCGTTTGTCTTGCTCTTTCTGCATCATCCTCCGCTCCATGCGAATGCGTGCTCAGGTCGAGAAGGTGAATCACCTCGGCGGTGTGCGCGTCGAGCAGCACGTCCCATTCCGCCGGGGCGTCGTTTGGCCATGCCACCACGCGCCATGCCAGCCGGGGCCTCCTCGACGGATAGACGACCAGTTCGGGGGGAGCCGTCCGCGCCCCACGGGCCGACACGAGTTGCCGCGCGCGTGCTTCGGCGGCTTCGGGTGAAAGCGCAGGCTGCGGATTGAAGGTACGGATCGCAGCCAGATGGGGGGCGTACCCGCTCAGGACCATCGCAGGTTGCCCGTCGCGGTTCAGGTTCACCTTCACCAGCCGGTTGTAAACGGGCAGGCCGAAAAACATCTGCTGATAGGTGACGTGCGTGGCATAGGCCCCCTGCTGCACCGAGCGCACCGCCAGGTCGTCGGCGGTATCTACCCAGCCGAAGCGGGAGGCTTCCGCCGCGAGGTAGGTTCTCGCGGTTTCTTCCGGCGAGGCAGCAGCCGGCACCCGCCTGCCGATGCGATACGCGGCGCGGAGCACGCCGTCTGTTACATCTACCCGTCCGCCGGGGACAGCCCGTGTGCGAAACCGAAGGAGGGTATCCGCCGAAACCACGCGGATTCTGGCTTCTGCGGCGAGCGCGTCGAGCGCCAGGCGGGCCGAAGGACGCTGGGCGGACGATACCATCGGCAACGCGGCACAGAAGAGGGCGAAAAGCCCGAGAAAGAACAGCAAGCGCCTCATAAACATCGAGGTCTAGTAATGGGCGAGACGGGAGCTTCGACTACATTCAATACCGGCACCGCAGCCGACATGACTAAGAAAAGACATTCGAGCAAGCGGGGAAAGTCAGGTTGACATCCCCGGCCCGCAGCCTGGTTTCGCCAGAAACGGGCCAGGGAAGAAACGGAATCCGGGGTTTTTATAGTCCCCGTTCCGGTCGTCTTTGCTCGCCCGCCCAGTCGTCAGGCAATCTGCGCGGCTCGTTCTTTGAGTTGCTCAACGTGATCGAGCGCTTCCCATGTGAACTCGGAACGACCGAAGTGCCCGTAGGCCGCCGTGGAGCAATAGGTGGGTTGCAGCAGCTTCAGCCGTTCGATGATGGCACGCGGGCGCAGGTCGAAGACGTCGCGTACAACGTCCACCAGTTGCGAGTCCGGCATGACCCCGGTGCCGAAGGTCTCGATGTGGATGGAGACCGGCTCGGCCACCCCGATGGCATAGGCTAACTGCACATCGACCTGGTCGGCCAGGTCGGCTCCAACGATGTTTTTGGCAAGGTGACGGGCGGCATAGGCCGCCGAGCGGTCCACCTTCGACGGATCCTTGCCACTGAACGCGCCACCGCCGTGCGCGCCTTTGCCGCCATAGGTATCGACGATGATCTTGCGGCCGGTCAGCCCGGTATCGCCGTGCGGGCCGCCGACGACGAACCGGCCCGTCGGATTGACGTGCAGGATCAGGTCGGCGTCGATGAGTTCCACCGGCAACACGCGCGGCAGCAAATACCGGTGCACATCGTGCTTGATTTGCTCCTGCGAGACCTCCGGTGCGTGCTGGGTAGAAATAACGACCGTGTGGACGCGCTTCGGCGTACGGCGGTCGTCGTGATATTCGATGGTGACCTGGCTCTTGGAATCCGGGCGCAGGTACGGCATCACGTTCGTCGTCTTGCGAATAGCGGCCAGTTCTCGGACGAGGTGATGGGCAAAGGTGATGGGCATGGGCATCAGTTCGGGCGTTTCGCGGCAAGCGAAACCGAACATCATGCCCTGGTCTCCGGCACCTTGATCCTTGTTTTCGCCCTCATCGACCCCCTGCGCGATGTCCGGGCTCTGTTCGTGGATGCTGCTGAGCACGCCGCACGAGTCGGCGTCGAAGCGGAGTTGGGGATCGATGTAGCCGATGTCGCGGATCACCTGTCGAGCGATCTCTTGCACATCAATGTAGGCCTTGGTACGAACCTCACCGGAGAGGACGACGAGCCCCGTAGTCACCAGGGTTTCGACGGCGACGCGGCTGTTTGGGTCTTCCCGGAGCATGGCGTCCAGGATGGCGTCCGAGATTTGATCTGCTACTTTATCAGGATGTCCTTCCGAAACGGATTCTGAAGTGAATAGGTAAGCCATGAATTCGCAGGTAGATGAAAGGTGAAACAAATAGCCGGCAGAACGGGAAGCACACCATCAAAAGATGCGCGGCAGTAAACGTACGGGTCCTGGCAGACACGAGCAAGGCGGCGGGCGGCATACGCATGCTTTCAAAAGCCCTTTACCGTTCACGTTTATGATCCAAAAAGGAAAAGTGCAACGACAGGCCCGGTTAATAGTTCGGAACGATTTTGCTTCTTGACCATTTCAGCGGGCCGGAGCAACAGCGCGTACGGCCTGAAGCTCTGCAAAGTCTCTATCAAACCTGCACCGGGGCCGAAGGGTGTGATTGCTTATACAGCCTTCCTACCTTAGTTTGCGATGTTTGTAAGAAAGCGAACGCGCTACAGCGAACGCGCTACTGGGTCGAAGCCGCCACCGGCCTGCCCGGTGCATCAGACCGTATCAAGTTCAACGGAGGCATCCATTATGGCAAACGATCTTGAAGCAAAAGTCAAGGCGATTATCGTGGAGAAGCTGGGCGTCGAAGAGTCCGACATTACCCCCGAGGCGTCTTTCACGAACGACCTGGGCGCTGACTCGCTCGACACCGTCGAGCTTATCATGGAGCTCGAAAAAGAGTTCGACCTGACCATTCCCGACGAAGACGCAGAGCAGATCGCCACCGTCGGCGATGCCATTGCGTATCTCCAGAATAACACGGCGTAAAGGGGACCCCGTGGCCTGCTCCGGCGGGCTCTCGGGGCCGCTTCTTTGCGTGCCTTGTAGCTCCTCGTCTACCAGGGCGTTCATGCCTCATCGCGTCGCCTCGTTTTCTATATAGATTCATGCCAAACCAACAGCGCAGGGTTGCCGTCACGGGTATGGGTGCCCTGACTCCCCTCGGCCTGACCGTCGGCTCATTCTGGGAGGCCATGATGCGCGGCGAGAGTGGGGCCGTTCCGATCACCTACTTCGACGCGGAACCGTTTTCCACAACCTTTGCCTGCCAGCTACCAGGCTACGATCCGCTCGATTATTTCGCTCGTAAGGAGGTCCGTCGCCTGGACCTCTTTTCGCAGTATGCCATCGTGGCGGCGGAAAGGGCCGTGCAAGACGCCGGGCTCGATACCGACACGATGCCTGCTGAACAGAAAGAGCGGGTGGCCATCATCTTCGGCAGTGGGATCGGCGGGCTAAAAACCCTCAAGGATCAGACGGAGAACTATCTCGAAAACGGGATTCGGCGCCTCTCTCCCTTTTTCATCCCGATGATCATCCCCGACATTGCCAGCGGCTATATCTCGATTCGCCATGGCTTTCGCGGGCCGAACTACTGCGTCGTGTCGGCCTGTGCCACGGGCAATAACAACATCGGCGATGCCTTCATGATGATCCAGCGGGGCACGGTGGATGGCGCGTTGTGCGGAGGGAGCGAAGCCCCCATCAACGAACTCGGCGTCGGGGGGTTCAACGCCATGAAGGCCCTCTCGACCCGCAACGACGACCCCACCCGCGCCAGCCGCCCGTTCGACGCCACGCGAGACGGCTTCGTGCTGGGTGAAGGAGCCGGGGCGCTCTACCTGGAAGAATTCGAACAGGCCCGGGCGCGAGGAGCCCGGATCTACGCCGAAGTCGTCGGCATCGGGATGAGTGCCGACGCCAACCACATCACGGCTCCTCATCCGGAAGGCTACGGCGCGGCGCTGGCCATGCGCAACGTGCTGCGCGACGCCGACCTGCAACCCGAGGATATCGATTATCTGAACATGCACGGCACCTCGACGCCGCTCGGCGACACCGCCGAGACCAAGTCAGTCAAACGGGTCTTCGGCGAACATGCCTACCGGATGAACCTGTCATCGACCAAGAGCATGATGGGGCACTTGCTGGGAGCTGCCGGTGCCGTCGAAGCCATCGCCACCATCCTCGCTATTCACCACGACACCGTCCCCCCGACGATCAACTTCGAACACGACGACCCCGACTGCGACCTCAACTACACGTTCAACGAGCCGCAGCAACGCCCTGTGAACGTAGCCATCAACAATGCCTTCGGCTTCGGAGGGCACAACACGTCGCTGGCGTTCCGCAAGTATGAGGAATAGCGTGTAGGAAGCCGCATTCGGTATGAAAGGCAAAAGCCCGGCCCAGCGGTCGGGCTTTTTGTTAAGTTATTGCTTTTTTGCGAAAAAGAAGGGATCTTCCGGCGTCGCCATGCGGCGAATGCCTGTCTATATGTAGAAAGCCGGCGGATTTTTAGTACACGTCTTTTGAGCACGTGAGGCGGGAGAGAAGGAAGAACACCCCCCTCTTCCGCGTGAGGGAGAAAAAGAGAAGTATTTGCGCCGCTTCTACTTTGAATATTTTGCTCATTTAATCTTTTTCTACCCATGGCACCTACACTCCCCCTCTCTTTTGCCATAGGATCCCTGCGTATATCCCGGATTCTTATACTGCTCGGATTATGCCTGCTCGCTATCCGGCAGCCGCCCAGACGACCATCAACGTAACCAACAAGGTGGATAAGGTCGATGGGAAGGACGGCAAGTGTACCCTCCGCGAGGCGATCATCTCCGCGAACACGAACACGGCCGTAGGCACGACGGCGGGCGAGTGCCCCGCCGGCACCGGCGACGACACCATCGTGTTGGAAGCCAAAGTCTATCGCTTCAACGCAGACAATTTTGGCCGAGGCGAGGACGATGCCTACCTCGGCGACCTCGACATTCGAGACAACCTGACCATCAACGGTGCGGGACAAGGCAGCACGTTCATCGATGCCGATGAGATGGACCGCGTGCTCCACATCCTGCCGGGGGTGCCGGCCGGCGTAGCCCCCGAAACCGGACCCGAGTTTCCGGTCGTTTTCATCAACGACCTCACCATCCGGAAAGGAAGCACCGCCGACGAAGTGGTGTGCATTACGAACTGCCTTCCCGATCCATTCTTCATCACGAACTTCGTCGACGGCGGCGGCATCCTCAATGCCGGCGGCGACCTGACCCTGACGAACGTCACCGTCGAAAACAACGAAACCGGCGAGTATATCGACCAGGGCGGCCACGGCGGGGGCATCGCGAACCTCCCCTTCATGGGAGGCCCCACCGGCAAACAGGCGGGCAGCCCGCCCGTCGGCTTCACGCGGCTCTTCCTCACGAACACGACCGTCCGTAATAACCGGACCGCCGACGGGTTCTTCGAAGGCGGCAGCGGCGGGGGCATCTACAATGTGTCCGGTCGGGTCGAGATCCACACCTCTACGATTACGCAAAACCGCACCGGCGACGGGATGTACGTCGGCGGCCACGGCGGCGGTCTCTACAATGCCGGCGGGGTCGTGCAAGTCTTCGACTCGGAGGTGACGGACAACACCACCGGCAACGGCTTCCTCGACCGGAGTGCCACGGCGAAGGAAGGGGGCGAGATCGATATCAGCGTCGGCGGGTTTGGCGGCGGCATCTATAACGGAAGCCTCTTCCCCTTCTTCCGTCTTCCGCCCGGCATCCTCGGCAGCCCCTTCGGACGGCTCCGCGTAGAGGGCACCACGGTCGCCGGCAATACCACCGGGGACGGATACCTCTTCGGCGGGCTCGGCGGCGGCGTATATAACGGCGACGGGTTCTTCTTCACCATGGAGGCGCGAGCCTCCAAACAGGCGCTCGACCGGAACCGCCTGGTGCAGGGCGATGAAGGCCCCGAGTCCAATATCGCCCGCTTCTTCGACGCGATGGTTGTCGAAAACCGAACGGGTAACGGGGAAATCACCGACGGGTTCGGCGGCGGCCTGGCCAACGACGGCGGCTTTATGGCCGTGGTCTCGTCTACGGTGGCCTCCAACGGTACCGGCGGCGGCCCGGGAAGGGAAGGCTTTATCGGCGGGCTCGGCGGCGGCATCTACAGCGGTGCGTTGTTCCTGGATCCTTTCTGTGACGGCCCCTGCGAAACTCCCACCGTCTTAGACGGGGGCGACAGCTTTGCCATCCTGCGCGTCCGCGATTCCTTCGTCACCGACAATACCACGGACGACGGCGCGTTCCTCGGCGGCCCCGGCGGCGGAATTTTCAGCGGTGACTTGCTGGTCCGGGACGGGTTCCCGGTGCCCATCGGAGAATTCTCGGACGACGACAACGGCCTCGAAGCGTTCCTCAACGACCCCGAGCTCGACACCGACGACCTCCGTACCCCCTTCTCCCGAACGCGGGTCAGACGCTCGCTGATCGGCAACAACCGGACGGGCGACGGGGCGTTTCGGATGACCGAAACCTTTGATGGTAACTTCTTCGGCGGCGGCGGCCTGGGCGGCCCCGGCGGCGGCATCGCGACCATCAACGGGGCCGTGGTGGCCCGAAACGCCACGATCAGCGGCAACGTCACCGGCGACGGCTATCTCGGCGGCTCCGGCGGCGGCATCTTTGCCGCCCCGTTCCTGTCGCGGAGCTTCAACGGCGTGGGGCTGAATAACGTGACCATCACGAACAACCGGCTCGGAGCAAGCATGGGCGGCGGTGATACCCTCGGGCCGATGGAGATCGGCGGCGGCGGCTTCTTTGCCTTCTCGCTGTTGAGCGAGAAACGGCAGGGCGGCGGCCCACCCTCGGTGATAACCGCCATTCAGAACACCATCATCGCCCAAAACCGCATCCGCCCCGGACAGGCCGGCCCCGATTGCCTCGGCTATTTCATGTCCTTCGGTTACAACCTCATCGGGGACGCGACGGACTGCTTCGGCTTCGATGACGAAGTGGCGACTACGGCGAAAGCGGCGGCCATCGGCGACCAGGTGGGCACCGGCGACGACCCCATCAACCCCCTCCTGACCACGCTGCAACCCGACGGCACGCACCACCTGCTGCCCGGAAGCTCCGCGATAGATCGAGGCTCCCCTCCCCCCGTCACTACTTTTTTCGACGAGGGCTTTGACTGCGAGGAGACCGACCAGCTCGGCACAGAGCGCCCCATCGACGGCGACGGCGACGAGGTGGCCATCTGCGACATCGGAGCCTTCGAGTCACCCCCCATCAACGCCGACCTGGAGGTCATTAAAGAGGTCGATAACGACCAGCCTGACTTCGGCAGTCTGGTAACCTTCACCGTCACCATCACCAACCACGGGCCGGCCCCCATCGTCATGGCCATCGTCACGGATGTCCTGCCCGCCGGCCTCACCTTCGAGAGCGCCAGCCCGGCATCCGACTACAACGCCGCCAGCGGCGAATGGACCGTTCTGGGGCTCGACGTGGACGAATCGGCGGTGCTCACCATCACGGCCCGCGTCGATACCGACGAGCCGGTGACGAACACCGCGACGGTTACAGAGTCGACCAACCCCGACCCCAACGACGAGAACAACTCCAGCAGCGTCACCATCACCCCCATCGCTGCCGACCTCGAACTGGACAAACGCCTCGAGCACATGGCCCTGAACGAGGACGACACGATCACGGCCATCTTCATCCTCACGCTCACCAACCATGGACCCAGTGTGGCGACGGGCGTGGAGGTCACCGAAGAACTCGACCCGGCCATGACGATCCTCGACGCGGTGCCGAGCCACGGCACCTTCGATACCGTGACGGGCATCTGGGCCATCCCCACCCTGAACGTGGGCGAGTCGGCCACACTGGTCGTGACGGTCAACGTGCCCCGTGACAACGAAGCGCTCCTGCTCAACACCGCCGAAGTCACGGCCAGCGACCAGGAAGATCAGGATTCGAACCCGGGCGACGGCGAAGGCGACGACTTCGACGGGGCGGTGACGGGGCGGCCCTCCGATACCAACCGGGGGCGCATCGCCACGGACCTGTCCCTCCAGAAGAGCGTCGATAATTCCACCCCGACGCAGGGAAGCGAGGTGACCTACACGCTCACGCTCTCCAATAGCGGTCCTTCACCCACCGCCGGAGTAACCGTGCGCGACCTGCTGCCCGCCGGCCTTACCTTTGTGTCGGCCACCCCCGACGGCTACGACCCCGCCACGGGCATCTGGACGGTCGATAAGCTCCCCAACGACTCCACGGTCACGCTGAAGATCACGGTACGGGTCGATGGGACGGGCGAGATTATCAACTCCGCCGAGGTAGCCAGCAGCACCGTGCCCGACCGGGATTCGAAGCCGAACAACGACCTCCCGGTGGAGGACGATCAGGACTCGGCCAGGATCAACGTCCAGGCTGCGCAGCCGAAGATAGTCGAAGAGGCCCTGCCGACGGAGTTCGAACTGGCTCCCAACTACCCGAACCCATTCAACCCCGAGACGGTCATCCCGTTTGCCTTGCCCGAGGCGGCGCATGTGACCATCCAGGTCTATGACCTGCTCGGACGCCTGGTGCAGACGCTCGCCGACGGGTCGATGAAGGCAGGTCGGCACGAGGTAGCATTCCGAGCGGACCCGTTGCCGACGGGCGTCTATCTGGTCCGCTTGCAGACGGCCGACGTGGTCCTGGTGCGGCGGGTGACGCTGATGAAATAGCGCTGCAGGGTCGATTGTGAATCATCAGAAAGCCCGGCTTCTTCGCACGAGGAGGCCGGGCTTTTTTAGGGGGCTCCGGTGCCCCCGAGAAATGCACAGGCAACACTGCGTGCCAGTTCGTAGGTTTGAAGCACACGGCCCTTCGCGGTGAAGTATCCACGATGCTCTTCTCTCAAACGGTTAGACAAACTCATGGCTGCTCGTTGGTTGGTACTCCTGCCCCTCGTGATGCTCTTTCTTGTTACCCATGCCCCGGCCCAGGACGCACCGGCGGAGAAAAAAGGCTGGGATGTGACGGCGGTGCACGGCACTACTAAGACGGTCTCGTTCACGACGACCGAAGGCACCTGGATGAGCCTGGATGTAAGTCCGGACGGCCGGGATATCGTCTTCGATCTGCTGGGCGATCTCTACATCATGCCAATCACCGGCGGCAAGGCCCGGCTGCTGGCAGGCGGCCCGGCTTTCGACGTGCAGCCGCGTTTCAGCCCCGACGGCACGCGCATCAGCTTTACCAGCGACCGCGCCGGTGGCGACAACATCTGGACGATGAACCGCGACGGCTCCGACCCGAAGCAGGTCACGAAAGAAAACTTCCGCCTGCTCAACGGCGCTGCCTGGACGCCGGACGGACAGTACCTGCTCGCCCGCAAACACTTTACGAGCACACGGTCGCTGGGGGCCGGCGAGGTATGGATGTACCATGCCTCGGGCAACGGCACGGCAGGGCTCCAGCTCACCAAGCGCAAGAACGACCAGCAAGACCAGGGCAACGAGATCGCCGTCAGCCCCGACGGGCGGTACGTGTATTTCAGCGAAGACATGAGTTCCGGGGGGTTCTTCCAGTACAACAAAAATCCCAACGGCCAGATCTACGTCGTCCGACGCCTCGACCGCGAGACCGGCACCATCCGCAACCTGATCACGGGAGCAGGAGGGGCCGCGCGTCCCCAGCCCTCGCCCGACGGCCGGTACGTGGCGTTCGTCCGGCGCGTGCGGGCCAAGAGCGTGCTCTACCTCTACGACATCCAGACCGGCACGCAGCGCCCCCTCTACGACGCCTTGAGCCACGACCAGCAGGAAGCCTGGGCCATCTTCGGCGTCTATCCCGGCTTCGCCTGGACGCCCGACAGCAACCACCTCGTCTTCTGGGCCAAAGGCCACCTCTGGAAGCTCGACATCGCCACGCGGGAAGCGGTCTCTATTCCGTTCGAAGTGGACGTGGAGCAGACCGTCACGGAGGCCGTGCGCTATGCGCAGGAGGTGAGCCCGGAGACGTTCGACGTGAAGATGATCCGCCAGGCCGTTACCTCGCCGGACGGGCAATGGCTCGTCTTTAACGCGGTGGGCCATCTCTGGAAAAAGCGCCTGCCCGGCGGCACCCCCGAGCGGCTGACGCAGGACGAACACTTCGAGTACGAACCCTCGTTCAGCCCGGACGGCCGGACCCTCGTCTATACCACCTGGAGCGACGCCGACCTCGGCGCAATCTACGCGGTGCCCCTCGGCGGCGGCGTCCCCCGCAAGCTGACCGAGCGCCCCGGCTACTACTTCACCCCGCGCTTTTCTCCCTCGGGCGACAAGATCGTCTACCGGCGCGGCTCGGGGAATTCGCTGCTCGGTTTCGTGCACGGCGTCGAGACCGGGCTCTACTGGATGAGCGCCGACGGGGGCACGCCGCATCTCATCCAGGAAAACGGACGCGAGCCGCGCTTCGATGCGAGCGGTGAACGCGTCTACTTCCTGACGGGCGGCGGCCTCAACAAGGAGTACAAAAGCGTCCGGCTCGACGGCGGGGACGAGCGCACGCACTTCACGCTCAAGTACGTCAACAACGTGGTGCCGAGCCCGGACGGCAACTGGGTGGCCTTCACCGAACTGTTCAACGCCTACATCGCACCGCTTCCCCGGACGGGAGGAGCCGTCACGCTGAACAAGGACACCAAGGCCGTTCCCGTCAGGCGCGTCACCCGCGATGCCGGAACCGACCTGCACTGGTCCGGCGACAGCCGACGCCTGCACTGGGTCATCGGGCCGGAGTACTACACCCGCGACTTGACGGACAGCTTCGCGTTCGTGGACGGCGCGCCCGACGACCTGCCGCCGCCCGACTCGACCGGTCTGCCCATCGGCCTGACGATGCCGACGGACAGGCCCTCGGGCACGCTGGCGCTGGTGGGCGCGCGCCTCATCACCATGAACGGCGACGAAGTCATCGAAAACGGCACCCTCGTCATCGAGCGGAACCGGATCGCGGCGCTGGGGGCCGCCGATGCCGTCACCGTCCCCTCGGACGCGACGGTCATCGACGTGCAGGGCAAGACCATCATGCCGGGGATGATCGATGCGCACGCGCACGCCAATCATTTCGCCTCCGGCCCCACGCCGCAGCAGAACTGGACGTACTACGCCAACCTGGCCTACGGCGTCACCACGGCGCACGATCCGTCGGCCAACACCGGCTTCGTGTTCAGCCAGTCCGAACTCGTGAAGGCCGGGGCGCTCGTCGGGCCGCGCATCTTTTCGACGGGCACCATCCTCTACGGGGCCGACGGCGACTTCAAGGCGGTGGTCAACAGCCTCGACGATGCGCGCTCGCACCTGCGCCGGATGAAGGCCGTGGGAGCGTTCTCGGTGAAGAGCTACAACCAGCCTCGCCGCGAACAGCGCCAGCAGGTGCTGAAAGCGGCCCGCGAACTGGAGATGCTGGTGGTGCCTGAAGGCGGCTCGACGTTCTTCCACAACCTGACCATGATCCTCGACGGGCACACGGGCATCGAGCACAACCTCCCTATCGCCCCGCTCTACGACGACGTGATGCAGCTATGGGCGGCGACGAAGGTGGGCTACACGCCGACCCTGGTGGTCAGCTACGGCGGCCTCTCGGGCGAGTATTACTGGTACCAGCACACGAACGTGTGGGAGAAAGACCGGCTGCTTACCTTCTTCCCGCGTCCCATTATCGACGCTCGCTCGCGCCGCCGTCAGATGACCTCGGACGACGAGTATCACCACCTGGAAATAGCCCGGCAGACGAAGAAACTGGTGGATGCCGGAGGGACGGTACAGATCGGCGCACACGGGCAATTGCAGGGGCTGGCGGCGCACTGGGAGTTGTGGATGTTTGCCCAGGGCGGGATGACGCCGCACGAAGCCCTCCGTAGCGCCACGCTCCACGGCGCGCAATACCTCGGCCTCGACGGCGACCTCGGCTCGCTCGAACCCGGCAAGCTGGCCGACCTCGTCGTGATGAATCAGAACCCGCTCGACGACATCTACAACACCGAGGACATCCTGTACGTGATGGCGAACGGACGCCTCTACGACGCCGCCACGATGAACGAGGCGGGCAACCATCCGAAAGAACGCGCGCCGTTCTACTGGGAACGCGAGGAGGTGAGCGACGCATTCATCTGGCGCGGGCCGGAACTCGGCTTTCGCGGCCCCACGTGCTCGTGCGGGCGGCATTAACCGGGATCGGCACACCGGCATCCTACGACACGAAACAGGAAATCATTGAACGGGAAACGAGCCATGCGGGCATGGATAGGTAACGGCTGCATCGTGGGGCTGTTGGCGGCGTGGTGCGCCGTGGCAGGGTGCGGGCAGCACCCGGCACGGGAGGCGGTGCGCCAGGGCGATGCCGCCTTCGACGCGATGGAGTTTCAGCAGGCCCTCGACCACTACAACCGCGCCCTGGCCGCCGACTCTACGATGGCCGAAGCCTACCTGGGCCGGGGGAAAATCTACTGGCTGAACAACCAGCACGACCTGGCCGCGCCGGACCTCGACCGCGCCATCGCTTTCCGGCCCGATTTGATGTGGGCCTACTACTATCGCGGCGTGAGCCGGATGATGCTCCGTCAGTTTGAAGAAGGCATCGACGACCTCGCGACGGCGACGGCCTCGGGCGTGCTGCCTGCCGAGGACCTCGCCCGCGCTCACCGCTTCCGGGGCATCGGCTTGATGAACCTGGAACGCTACGAGGAGGCCGTCGCCGATATCTCCAGCGGCATCGCCGCGCAGCCGGAGTGGCCGCCCCTGTACCTCGACCGGGCACAGCTCTACGAGGCGCTGAACCAACCCGCGCAGGCCCTTGCCGACTATGAAACGTACCTGTCGTTTGCGCGGGAAGAGACCGACCGGACGGCGGCCCTTCGAGAGAAACTGGCCGCCCTCCGCGCCGCGCTCGGCCAGTAGACGCCGTAGGTGAGCAGGCTGCGAGAGGAGGCCATGATTAATTTCCAGGCGCTCAAGCGGACAAACCGCTCGATGGTTTCAGCCGTTGGCATCGTTGGGGAATCCGTAGCTTTTGGAAAGGTCGCCGCTGCTGTTTGCGGCTGATCGCTAGCGTTAGCAGGCCAAGGAAAACCTGAAACATGCCCAGGCGTTTGATATCTCATCTTGCCAATAAGCGATCTGCCGGGATGCTCAAAACCGCTTTCAAACTCGATAAAACAGCCTTTTCCATCAGCACTTGGGAAGAGGATACTGACGAGCTTCAGTATTGGCTCTCCAAGACGGCTGACGAACGCTTGGCGGCTATGGAGTTGATGCGACAGATCAATTACGACTATGACCCACTTGCCGACCGAATTCCGCGAATTCTTGAAGTTGCTCAACGAGCATGAGGTGAGATACCTGCTCATTGGCGGCTATGCAGTCGGCTACTACGGTTATCCCCGCGCCACAGCGGATATCGATGTTTGGATTGCCTGCGAGCCGGAGAATGCGGAGCGGATGGTGGCCGCGTTAACGGCCTTCGGGTTCGGTGTTGAGGAGTTGGAGCCCGCGCTTTTCTTAGACGAGAATCGCATTATCCGCATGGGCTATGCGCCGCTGCGGATAGAGATCATGATGTCGATTTCGGGGGTAGAATTCGAAGCTTGCTATGGAGCGCGCCGGGACGTGGTGCTTGATGGGATCGAGGTAAGTGTGATTGGCCTGGCGTGTCTGAAGCAGAACAAGCGTACCAGTGGTCGTTACAGGGACCTGGATGATTTGGAGCATCTGCCGTGAGGGCCTGCTAGCCCCTTCATGGCCTCCCGTTGTCAAGAGCTAAACCGTCCGAAGTGACGATGAGCCGTGGCTACGTTTCCTGCCCAGACGTAGCATAGAAATCGTTATACTGTTATCGAATGTACCGAAGCCAACGCTTGTCGGCGGATTCCATTTGGACGCCCCCATTCGTACGCACCGACACATCCAGTTGAGGGGAAGTCCATGAAAACACAGACCAGATGGCTCAGGTCGAGACGCATTCTAGCAATTTGGTTGGATCTGTTGATCATCTATTTGGCCGTTCGGATTCTTGGCTATGCCTGTAATCTCATGGGCCTGTATCTGCCCCTTGAATTGACCTTTCTTGTTTTATTTACGGCTTACTCCACGATGACGATTTTTCTGTGGGGCCAAACGATAGGCAAAAAACTCCTCGGACTGAGGGTAGCCGGGAAAGCCCCCGGCCCATCGGGTTTTATCAAGATCGTTCTGCGCGAAACGATAGGGAAACCTCTGGCCCTGCTGACGCCGTTCGTAGCCGCCACGGTGGTGTTCTTTATCTTCCAACACCCTGTTCTTATCGACCTTCTCTCCAGAAACGTGGTCCTGGTCCTGGATCTCTTGTTGACCGTGAGTACGCTTGGTTTTCTCCTATACTGGCAACGGTCCCGGCCCCTGCAAGACCGGATCAGCGGTACCGAAGTGGTTGAGGCGGCAACCCATCATCCCGTTGTGGTTGGAAGCGTGATCGGCGCGATAGCTTTGTTGTTCCTGGTATCGGTTCCCTATATCGTCAATGTCTACCAGAGCCAGGCTCTTGTTCAACGGATGGCCGTGAACGGACCGGCTCCGGAGAACCCCAACCCTACGCTGAAGAACGTCAACGAACTGGACGCAGACGCAGAACAAGAGTTTGTCGCGTGGCTCGACAGCACCCATGTTTCACCTCTTGACTTTGCGATACAACAGGCCCGGCAGCACCCGTTGGTGATCTTTGGAGAAGAACACCTGCAGAAGCAAAGCCTGGCCTTCCTGAATACGATGATCCCTGCCTTGTATGACGAGGCCGGGGTTACGTGTATAGCGATGGAAGCCTATCTGGCCGAAGCCAATGAGGACATCGCAGACCTGCTTGCTGCCCCGCAGTTCGATACGGAAAAAGCCCTCCAGCTTACTCGCAGGATGGATTCCTGGGGAAGTTGGGGATGGCAAGGCTACCTGGACGTTCTGGAGACGGTCTGGCGGACCAACCAGCGTATTCCTCCCGGACAACCCAAGATCCGCGTGGTGGGTATCGGTCTCCCCATCGATGCCCAGAGTTC
The DNA here is from genome assembly GCA_046756545.1 of Rhodothermales bacterium. GTDB lineage: Bacteria > Bacteroidota > Rhodothermia > Rhodothermales > JBHHWM01 > JBHHWM01. The sequence goes on from JBHHWM010000078.1 coordinate 17,195, forward strand.
GGCCATGGTGGGAATCATAGATAATCCGGGGGGCAGCCACGTACCGTTCTGGGAAAAGCTCAGGGTTGTGCGCCTGTTGAAGGCGTTGCCCAGTATCGGATCGCGACAGGAGTTTATGGCCCGTGAAGTCGAGCGGGAAATCTTCGACAAGGGCGAGAAGGACATCGTCTGGATAGGAGCGGCCCATGCGGTGACGCGCACCCCGCGAGTAGGGTTCGTCGGTCAGGGAAAACGAGAAATGGGCTACATTCTTTCTCGAAGGCATCCCGGCCAGGTGTCTCAGGTCATGCTTCATCGTCGCCTTAGCGCCATGGACCCCGAAAAAGCAGCGGAACCCGGCCTCACCGCGTTCATCGAAAAAATAATGGCCCTTCGCGGACACACGCCTGTAGGGTTCAAGGTTTTAGACAGCCCCTTTGCCACGCTCCGTGACGACCGGTCTCTTCCCTTTCGAGATGCAACGCTGGGCCTGGCCGACTACACGCCGGGTTATATTTACCTGACGCCCCTGTCGGGCATCGAGCAAAGTGACTGGATACCCGGTTATATCACCCAGAAGATGTTTG
>JBHHWM010000079.1:0-17738 GCA_046756545.1 Rhodothermales bacterium
AAGTCCGCGTCAACGACCTGGCGACGATCCTCCAACTGACGCCGCCGGCCGTCTCACAGCAACTAAAAAAACTTCGGAGCGCCGCTCTGGTCCGCGCCCGCCGCGACGCACAGACCATCTACTACCGGCTCAATACCGAATCGGATTTCATCCGAAGCCTGGTCGGTTTTTTCGAGGAAGAAGACCGGTAGGCTCCCGGCTCCGGAGCAACCGCCCCCGGCGCTACAGCCTGAAGTTCCGGAGGGTATACGTGAACCTCAGCATGACGTATCGACCGAGCACGTTCGTGACGTGGTCTTCGATGTAGAACTCGTTGACCGTGCGGCTGACGCTATTGTTCTGGTTGAGCAGGTCGGCCACCACCAGTTTGACCTCCCCGCCGTTGCCTTTCAGGAATTTGTATCCGACGCCGGCATTCCACAGCAGCGCGCTCTGATCGATGGTGTCGTCCAGCCCCTCATAGCTCGAATAGTTGACCGTCGTGTTCAGGACCAGCGCCTTCCACGGCAGCCAGGTAAACCGGACGGACGACCGGTGAAACAGGTAGTTGGCGTCTAGCTCCGGGTAGACCGTATTCTCGACAAGGTTGTAGTTCAACGCAAAGGACAGCGTGAAATCGAGGCGCTCGCTGATGTTGCTACCCAGCACCGCGCCGCCGCTCACATTCTGAACCGCCGACGTGTTGAGCACTCCGTTGATCACGCCCGGCGTCCGCGCATAAGTGTACCCGGCGTTCAGGTTCAGATTGCTCTTCAAGAGCTTCACCGGAAACCCGAGGGTAAAAAACGACCGCGCGTTCCAGTAACCGTCCAGGTTGACAGGACGCGTGAACTGCGATCCCTGGGCGAGGAGGATCCCCCCGTCGAGCGTCATGTCCTCCTCGGCGAGGAGGGATTCGCTGCCGATGTAATCCCGGGTCTGCGAAACGGCCACAAACCCGATAAACACCTGCCCCTTCCGCACGTTCGTCACGTTGTAGCGCGCCAGAATCGTGTGCGTGAAACTCTGCTTGAGATCCGGGTTTCCGGTGGAGAGTTGCAGCGGATTCGTGTTGTCGATCACGTCCTGGAGTTGGGCAATCGACGGGGCGCGGGTCGACGTCCGGTAGAACAGGCGCAGATCGTTCGACCGGGAGAATCGGTATTGCAGCATGGCCTGGGGGAGTAGATCCCGGAACGACTGATCCACCGTGAAGGCTGTGGGAAAGGTCTGATCCCCGGACAGGTGCACCACCTGCCCATGGAGCCCTACCGACATGAGTGCCTTCCCGCGCCGGAGCCGGTAGCCGATCCCGCCGCGCTGGGTCATGACGTCGTTGTCGAACGTGTTGGAGAGCGCCGGGTCGAGCAGCGAGTAGGTCCCGGCGGCTTCATCCAGCGCGTTCGCCCGCCGGTCGGCATCGCTTCGCGTGAACGAGGGGCGATAGGTCACCTGCACCTGCCCTCCCCTGCCGAGCGGTTCGGTGTAAACAAGGTTGGACGACAGGGTCAGGCCGCCCCGCCGGTCGTCGGTCCGCTGGTCGATAATCTGGTCGGCGAGGGCCTCGTCGAAGAACACGTTGGACGAATACTGGTCGCTCTCCCCGGATCGGTCGTTGAACCCGACGCCCAGGTTCAGCGACAGGGTCCGGCCCCGCTTGTCGAACCGATGCCGGAAGAGTACGTTGCCGGACGACGTATAGCCCGTATTCTCCGACAGATAATCATTGGTGGTCCGGCTCAGAAACGTCGCGTCGTCCAGCGTATTGATCCCGTCCAGCACGCTCTCGGCCTTGTGGCGCTGCGTACTGAGCCTCGGGGTAAAGATGATCGAGTTGGCCCCGTCGATATCGTACTGCATGCGCAGCGTGAAGCGGTGGTTGAAATTATCGCTGCCCGTGTTGTTGGTCTCGTTGTAGAACTGCGCACCGGCATCGGCCAGCAGATACTGCCGGTCGAGCAGCACGTCGCTGGTATTGTCGGACATATTGAAAAAGTAACTGCCCGTAACCCGGACCTTGCCGCCCCACTGGTCGATGTAGTTGACGCCGACGGCCGTCGTCGCGCTGACGCCGCCCTGGTTGCCCACGAGAAAGTTGCTCGGGTTGGTGCTCAGGCCGCGCACGCCGCCGCCCGGACCATCCGTGGCCCTCCCGCCGCCGGGCCTGTCGCCTCCGCCGGCTCTTCCGCCGCCGCCTCGGCCTCGCGCACCGCCGCCGAATCCGCTGCGCCGGCGCGCGTTCCCTATCACACCCAGCAGGTCTTCCGTCGTGAAGTTTTGCTGGTTGACGTTATTGCTCAGCCCGATGGCCGAGATGCGCCGCGCCCCGTCAAACACGTTGACGTTGCCGCCCCCCATGTATCGGTTGTCCGACCCGTAGCCTCCGTAGACCTTGCCGAACTGCCCGTTGCTGCGGCCGGGCCGGGTGACGATGTTGATCGTCTTTTCCGAGTTTCCGTCATCAAAGCCCGTAAACTGCGCCTGATCGCTCAGCTTGTCGAAGACCTGGATTTTGTCGATGATTTCCGAAGGGAGGTTTCTCAAGGCGGCCGTCGGGTCGTCCCCGAAGAACTCTCGCCCGTCCACAAGTACCTTTTTGACGTCCTCGCCGTGGGCCTGCACGGCCCCGTCCTCCACGACGATCCCCGGCATCTTGGCGACCAGGTCCTCCGCGCTGGCATCCGGGTTCACCTTGAAGGCATCGGCGTTATACTCGGTGGTATCCCCCTTCATCACGACGCGCTCCTGCGTGGCCTCGACCACCACCTGATCGAGCCGAACCGTCTCCTTCTCCATGCCAACCGTGCCCAGATCCCTGCCCCGGACGGAGAGTTCTACGTTACGTTCGATGGTTTTGAACCCCACAAAGGAAAAGCGAGCGCGATAGGCTCCGGGCGCCGCAACGGCAACCCTGAAGAACCCGGTATTGTCCGAGATGGCCCCGTAGTGCCTGGTCGTATCCGCAACAGGGGTCAGCACGACGTTGACGCCCTCCAGGGCGGCCCCGTCCGCGGCCTGCACCGTCCTTCCCGAAACAACGATGCTCCGATCAACCTGTGCGTGGACCTGAATCTCGGTCAACAGCAGAATAAAAACGAGGGCGACGACCTGTTTCATGCTCCTTCAAGAGGGTGAGAGGGGATGCAAGCCGAGAACGCATTGTGCCCTATTAGACGTTTCATGCGGATCGAACATTCCGAACGGAAGCGAAGACGGGCCGATTCTACCGCCGAAGAGGCGCAAGAGGCCGTGATTTATGCCTGCACAATCGCTTCGCGCGCAAGCCGGCGACCGGCCTCTGTGAGCACCACCTGGCCCTCGGAACGGGCCACCAGCTTGTTTTGCATGGCCTGCCGCACCACACGATCCACCACGTCGGCCTTCCACCGAAGGTGTTCGTGCAAGTGATCGATGTGGTTTTCGTGCTCGGCCTCGGGCAAGCCTTCGTGATGCAGCAGGTGAATAGTAAGCATCTTTTGTGCGAAGGTCCATCGCTGGCGGGCTTGCCGACGCAGCACGGCCACCACGCCCCGCTGCGGCGCAAACAAGAACGCCCCACCGAAGCAGACGCCGACCATCGTAGCCATCGACCCGGCGATGGAGGCATCGAACGCGTGGGCCAGCCAGTACCCGCCGACGGCGCTCCCTACGCCGATCAGCACGCTCCAGCCGATCATCCGGGCCAGGCGGTCGGTGAGCAGGTGCGCTGCCGCAGGCGGACCGACCATCAGCGCCACCACGAGGATCGACCCCACCGCGTCGAACGCCGCGACGGCCGTGACGGAAACCAGCCCCATCAGCGCATAGTGCAGCAGAGCCGGTGCAAAACCGAGCGCCGCAGCCAGCCCGCTGTCGAAGGTAGCCAGCTTCAACTCCTTGTAGAAGACGAGAATGAACAGCCCATTGAGCAGGCCGACGCCGCCCATCAGGTAGAGCGCCCTGGGGCCAAGGTCGAAGGGGCCGAGCACCAGCCGGTCGAACGGCACGAACGCAAGCTCTCCCAGCAATACGGCGTCGGTATCGAGGTGGATGTCGCCCGCATACCGCGCGATGAGAATGACTCCGATGCTAAAGAGCGCGGGAAAGACGAGTCCGATGGCGGCATCTTCTTTCACCAGGCGCGTTCGGTGGAGCAGTTCCACCAGCGCCACGGTCAATACCCCCGTCAGCGCCGCCCCCAGAATCAGCAGAGGCGAACTCAGATCCTGTACCAGAAAGAACGCCACCACGATGCCGGGCAGGATGGCGTGACTGACGGCATCGCTCATCATGGCCATCTGACGGAGGACCAGGAAGACTCCCGGCAACGCGCAGGCGGCGGCTACCACGGCGGCGACGAGTTGTATTTCAAGCTGGACGTCGGTCATGGATTGTCTATCCGTATGCCTCCAGTGGGCGACCACAAGGGATCGCCCCTACGGGTGTCTTGTTTCATGCTCCGTCTCCGGCGTATTTCGACGCTGAAGCAGGTGTTCGGCGCGTTCCTTGCCTGCCGGCGTAATCACCCACCGCGACCGCTCCACCTGTCGCACGAAGCCCTGCTCGGCCAGCGCCCGAAGGTTGCGATGCGTCCGACCGGCGAACGCACGCGCCGCGTCGAGGATGGCCTCGTCGTGCGGATAATCGGGGTGATCGTGCTGCAACGCCAGCGCGTAGAGGTCGAGCAGCACCGTCTCCAGTTGCAGGCGACGCCCGCTCCGCAGGTCGCGCACCCAGCGCCGGAGCAACCCTCGGTTCGGAGCAAAAAAGAGCGAAACGCCCACGAGGGCGCTGATACACAATACGATCGTCGGCCCGGTAGGCAGATTCGAGAGGCTACTGCTGAGCAGCGCCCCGCTGACCCCCGCCAGCGCGCCGAACCCCATTGAAAGGAGCACCATGAGACCGAGGCGGTCGGTCCACTGGCGAGCCGCCACCGCCGGCGCAATGATCATCGCGCTCATCAACACGACGCCTACCGTCTGTAACCCGATGACGATGGCGATCACCAGCAACGTCGTCAGGCCGATGTCGAGCCGGCGGATAGGGAATCCCAGGCTCTTGGCAAACTCGGGATCGAAGGCGAGGAGCTTGAACTCTTTCCAGTACGCCGCCAGGGCACACAGGGCGATGCCGCCGAGCGCGCCCATGGTCACGACATCCCGTTGCACCAGCGCGGCGGCCTGCCCGAAAAGAAACTTGTCCAGCCCGGCCTGATTGGCGTCGGGCAGCTTCTGGATGAAGGTGAGCAACACGAGCCCGAAGCCGAAAAAGACGGACAGCATCAGCCCGAGCGCGCTGTCGTACTTCACTCTCGTCATGTTCACGACGGCCATCACGAGCAGCGTGGCCAGCCATCCGGCCAGCGCGGCCCCCACCATCAACACGAGGGGGAGCTTGCTGCCGGTAAGCAGGAAAGCCAGCGCGATGCCGGGCAGGGCCGCATGCGAGATGGCGTCGCCCAGCAGGCTCTGCCGGCGCAGCACGGCAAAGGTGCCCAGCGCCCCGCTCACGGCTCCCAGCGTGGCCGCCCCGAGCGCTACCGTCCGCAGGGTATAATCGCTGAAGAGTTGTTGCAGGAGGTCCATCGCACACAGGGAGTTATCGTGGTGTCTCTACCCCGGCACCCTCCGCCGCCGGTTGCCCTTGCCGCAACAAGGCGACTCGCCCGCCGTAGGTCCGGCGCAGGTTATCCTCGGTGAACACCTCTTCGACCGGCCCACTGGCGATGCGACGCACGTTGAGCAGCATCACCTGGTCGAAATACTCCGGCACCGTTTGCAGGTCGTGATGGACGACGACGACCGTCTTGCCACCGGCACGCAGCGCGCGCAGCAACACAATGATGGCGCGTTCGGTCGTAGCGTCTACGCCCTGAAACGGCTCATCCATGAAATACACGTCGGCGTCTTGGACGAGCGCCCGCGCCAGAAAGACGCGTTGCTGCTGCCCGCCCGAAAGCTGGCTGATCTGGCGGTGAGCAAAGGCATCCATGCCCACCTTTTCCAGCGCCTCCAGGGCCTCCCGGCGTTCCCTGCGCCCCGGACGCCTGAGCCAGCCCAGCGTGCCGTAGAGCCCCATCATCACTACGTCGAGCACGCTCGTCGGGAAATCCCAATCGACGCTGCCCCGCTGCGGTACGTAGCCGACCCGCTGCCGCTGCTTCTCGTAGGGCTTGCCGAAGATCAGCACCTGTCCCGCCGCCGCCCGGACCAGGCCGAGGATGGCCTTGATGAGCGTCGTTTTGCCGGCCCCGTTCGGCCCGACGATGGCCATCAGCACACCGGAGGGCACCGCCAGATCGACGTCCCACAGCACGGGCTGATCGCGGTAGGCCACGGTCAGGTCGCTAACTTCGATGACGGATTTAGCCTCAAACATCATGGAACGATCTACGCTTGATTCTATGATCACACCCTCTCTTAGCCGTTCTGCGATATGCGGGCACATCCGACTACTGTGTGGGAGTCTGGGTGTTTGGGAGAGTCATGCTAAGAAGAAATCCTTCTCGGTTTTTCGATGAATGTCGAAGTGAGGGCCTCTTCCTTCATCCTTCGAAATGCCTTGATCGACATTCATCATTCCTGATTCGGTATTCGAAATTCGACCAGTCCTTTCTGGACGCGCCATTAGCATCGATATCAGGCTTGCTATTTCCCGCCGTCAAGCCTCCACCCTCTCCATCAGGGCCTCCACAATGGTGTCGATGTTGTGGCGCACCATGCCGAGGTAGGTCCCCGCAGGGGTGCCGGGGGCGCCCAGCGCATCGCCGTAGAGCGTGCCGCCGATTGCCACGTCGAAGCGGCGGGCGCGCACGGCTTCTCGGACGGCCTCGATCCCTCGCGGCGAGACGGACGACTCCACAAACATCGCGGGAATACGCCGGGTGGCTACCGTCTCGGCCAGGTCTTGCACGTCGGCAGTACCGGCTTCGGTCGCTGTGCTGATGCCCTGTAGCCCGCGCACCTCGAACCCGTAGGCCCGCCCGAAGTACCCGAACGCGTCGTGCGAGGTAACCAGCACGCGCTGCGCCTCGGGCACGCGGGCCGCCTGTTGGCACACATAGGCGTTCAGCATCTCCAGCTCGGCCAGGTACGCCTCCGCGTTTGTCCGGTAGATGGAGGTATGCGTCGGATCCATGGCGGTCAACTGCTGCTGCACGTAGCGCGTCACGTCCATCCACAGCGCCACGTCGAACCAGACGTGCGGGTCGTAGTTGCCCGAAAACGCCGTCGATGCACGCCGAAGGCTGTCGGCCACGCCGCCTTCGGCCACCGCGACGGTGGCGACGCTGCGACGCTGCATCTGCTCAAAAACCTCGGTCATCTTCCCTTCGAGGTGGAGGCCGTTGTAGAAGATCACATCGGCGGCCGCCATGCGGGCCACGTCGCCCTCGCTGGCCTTGTAGAGGTGAGGATCGACGCCCGGCCCCATCAATCCTACGACGTCCACACGCTCTCCCCCGACGACACGGACGAGGTCGGCGATCATGCTGGTGGTAGTTACGACGTTGATCGTGCGATCTGCCAGGTCTTCACCACTGCGCTGCGACGCCGTTTGCCGGCAGCCCGTCGCTGCCAGCAGCAAGACCATGACCAGGACAAGACTTCGACCGCTCTTCAAACCAATGGAATTCTGTATAGGCATACCTACTCCTACGACGCTGTTCGACGGCAGCTATCTATCCTACGCCGTCGAAATAGATTGAATGATGATCTTTCGGCTTGAGGGTTTATATGCACAAGTTAAAATTTAGTTGAGACTAAAAATATAATTTGTCTGTTAAAATTGAAAACATGTTGTCCTTTCCCACCAAAAAAGAGGGGCGAACTTTTCAGCTCGCCCCCGGCCGGCAACTTCCGGTCTTCTTGTTACATGTGTGTGTCCTCAAACCCTGACAGCGACGCTATTCCAGCCGTCTCCGCCCGGCTCGGCGGCGTGCTGAGGCCGCGCAGCCTCGTCGCTGAAGCGGAACCGGGTAACCAGTGTCCGCAACTCATCCGTCATCCGGTTCAGGTCATCGGTGGAACGAGCGATTTCGGTCACGCCGCGGGCCGATTCGTTCGACACCGTCGAGATGGATTCCACGCTGCGCGAAATCTGCTCGCTCGTCGCCGACTGTTGTTCGCTGGCGACGGCGATCTGGCTTACCATGTCGACAACGCCCTCGGCCTCTTCCACGATGCGATGCAGCACTCCGCCGGCCCGGTCCGCCAGGGCTCTGCCTTCTTCCACCTTTTGCCTTCCATCCTGCATCGACTGGACGGCCTCTCCGGTCTCCACCTGGACGGTCTTGATCATCTCGGCGATCTGCTGCGTCGCCGTCGTGGTGCGCTCGGCCAGCTTGCGCACTTCGTCGGCCACGACGGCAAAGCCGCGTCCCTGTTCGCCGGCACGCGCCGCCTCGATGGCCGCGTTGAGCGCCAGCAGGTTCGTCTGGTCGGCAATCTCGTTAATCACCTTGACGATCTCGCCGATCTCCTGACTCGAATCGCCGAGGCGCTCGACCGTCTCGGCTGAAGCCCCGACGACCTCGGCAATCTGGCCGATTTTCTCGAGGGTTTGCTGCACAATTTCGCCGCCTTCGCGAGCGACCTTGCCGCTGCGTCCGGCTACATCGGCGGTGTGGGAGGCATTGCTGGCATTTTCGACGATGGTGCGTGCCATCTCTTCGACGGCTGCCGCCACCTCGCCGGCCTGCGCCGACTGCTCCTGCGATCCAGCGGCCAGTTGCTCGGTGGCACTGCCAATTTGAGTCGCCGCTGCCGTCGTCATCTCGACCGTCTCCCGGACCTGCCCCATCAACGTTCGAATGTTGGCGATGGCTTTGTTGAACCCGTCGTAGAGCCGCCCGATTTCGTCGTCGCGCTCGGCGTTGAGGTGCACCGACAGGTCGCCTTCGGCAAAACGCTCGATCTCGGTCAGCATATGATCGACGCTGCGCGTGAGATAGAGGCGTTGTGCTTTCCGTTGTTCACGCGCCTGACGCCCCGATACGGACGTAGCAGCCAGTTCGGCCAACTGCTTGAGAATGGCTTCATCATCCTCGCTGAACGTCTCGGCACCGTCTTCCTTATCCGCCAGGTAGAGGTTGCCGTAGGCAACTCCTCCCTGCCGGATGGATGTGGCCAGCAGTGCCTTCATCGAGGGATGCCCCGGCGGAAACCCTGCCGATCTGGGATGCTCGCTCATGTCGTCCAGCCGGAGCACGGCCTCGTGATCCTGGAGATGTCCCATCAATCCCTTGCCCGTGGGGTAGTGACCGATTCGAGCCTCCTCTTGTGCAGACAGGCCCAGGGTAAGAAATTTCTCCACCGCACCGTCTTCGCCAAAGATGCTCAGGGCGGCATACCGGGCTCCCGTGATCTTTTTGGCCCCTGCTAGCAACACATTGAGACCTTCTTCGATTTTTTCACTGTTGTCGAAAGCCGAAGAGGTATCAGCGATGGTTTGAAGCACTTCCATGCGCCGCTTGAGATTGACGACCATCGCGTTGAACTGCTCTCCGAGATACCCGATCTCATCTGTCGATTCCACCTGGACGGCTGCGTCCAGATCACCTGCCGTCATGCATTCCGACGCCTCGACCAGTCGCTGGATGGGCCGGGCGATCAGGCTGCCGACGTGCCTGGTCAACAAGATGATGATGGCGATAACCACCAGAAACACGGCCACGGCCACCTTCCAGGCCGTCGCATAGACCAACTGGATCCGGTCCGTGCTCGCGATGACTTCGGCCCGCACGTCGTCCTCAAATTGCTCGGCAAAGGCCAGCACCTCCTCGTAGGCTTCGTCAAATTGTTGATCGGCTTCGCTGCCTGTGATGCCCAGTTCGATATTCGAATACCGCATGCCGGCCAGGTCCCGCAAATGCGTGAGGGCCTCCTTGATTTTTCCGAGCGCTTCCCGGTCCTCCTCGTGATCTTCAACCGGCAGCCTACGCCCGTTGACCGTCCCGCCGTCGAGCAGGGCATGGCAAAGCTGAGCGGCTTCATCCCAGAGCGCGTTGACCTCCTCTATTTGCTCGTTGGTGTCACCCGCCATGATCTCCTCAAACCACAGGTGTCCCTTGGTTACCAGATACTGGACCTCCAGAATCGCCTCGGTGCGCGGAGCATCGTCTACGGCAGCGAGGTTGGCGTGCCGATACAGGCTGTTCAATTCGACATGCGAGATCACCGATCCCACAACAAACAGCAGCGCCACGATACCGAAGCTGAACAACAGCTTCTTCCTTACAGCAAGATTCCTAAACATGGTTGATCGGTCGGATAAGTTAATAATTGAACGAACTGAGCTCTAGCGAGGCAGCCGTACACTGAAGCCGGTACCTACGAAGACATCATCCACCGGTCCCCGCAGCCCCACTCCCGCCGCCACATCCAACTGCACATTCGGCACCAGGGTCACTGTGAACCCCCCATCCAATGACACACTCACTGGAACCCCACGCGCACGCTCGCCGAATACCTCCACAAATCCACCCACTCCCGGCGTCAACTCCGCACCCAGCGCCACCGTGTACAATACCGCCCACGCCTCGCTGCTCTCCCAGCTACCCCCCACGTTGTAGGCAACACCCACGCGCTCCGAAAGGGTGTGCGCCGCCGCCAGGCGCACCTCCGAGACCACGCGCTCGGATCGGAGATCGGCCCGGCCCACCGGCAGCGTGAACTGGGCCAGCAGCGCCGTTTCGGGCCGTAGTCCCTGCTCGTGGCCGAGGCGCACTTTGGCTCCGACGGAGACGTTCGAGAGGCCGCTGAGGGTGTGCTGGTCGCGGGAGTCGAGGGAGGATTCCTGGTGGGTGTATCCTGCGCCGAGTCGGAGTTCGACCGAGGGCAGTACGCCGATGCGTAGTAGCGCCGCAGGCAGGTTAAAGGCATCGAGTTTGTGTTCGACGCCGGCCACCTGGCTCCGCTGCATGCCAAAGTCGAGACCGCCTTCGAACTGGATCCATCCTGGGGGTACGACGGCGGCGGACTCGGTCTGGTCTGGTCTGTCGGTGACGAGGTCGGGGGATTGTGCTCGCGCCGTACCAGTCATCACACCGGCCAGCGCCGCACACGTCACAAGCCTTCTCATCCATCGATAAGCGATGAGCACGCTCCTTTTTTCAAGGATGCACCTCTCCCCTTCTTTCCTTTTCACTTTCATAGACCTCACCCTGTCAAAGACATGAACGGCCCGTCCCGAACGCACCTCTTGCTCCACGCCTGCCTTGGGACGACCCCATTGTTTTACAATACAAGACGGTTCGACCGACAGGACACCTCACATCCACCCGTACAACTCCTGCCAATAAGATGGGGGGCTCAGGAAATCGCTTGAAGGGCCGATAGCATCGCTATCTGCACAAGGCTTCATCTGTCGTATGCTCGACTTTCGCAAGTATCGTGCCCCCGGCCGAATCCTTAAATGGCTTAATTTGGACAAAGGAGGCAGAATTATGATAGAAAACACTAATTGCAGACCCGAGACCGGCATTGACCTGCATAATCTTCCTCTTTCTTAAGCAATTCTATAAAAAAACCTGACAACTTTGTAACACTTCTATGTAAGAGGAGCTCCCTTAGAGACCGCATCGACAGAAAAACTTTCTCCCGAACCACGAAACATATGCGCAGCCTGCATCCCGGCCCCGTAATAAAAACGCACACGCGGCGATCAAACCGGCATAGGGCTTGACCGCCGCGTGTGCGGCTCCCAACCATCACGTAGCGCTACACGCTACTCATTCGCCTGAAACGTGAGATCGACCTCTTCCGGCTCGTCCACCCAGTCGGCGACGAAGATGTTGGTGTCGCGAGTAGGTTCGCGCGCGGCATTGCGGTTCGATGCAAAGGCGACCTTGGTGCCGTCGAAGGAAAACATCGGGAAGGCGTCGAACGTCCCGGAATGGGTGATCTGCTCCAGGCCGGTGCCGTCCAGGTTGATCATAAAAATGTCGAAGATGCGTCCTCCCTGATCCACCGTGTGATGATTCGACGTGAAGAGGACGCGCTCACCGCCGGGATGGAAGAACGGAGCCCAGTTCGCACCCGGCAGGTTCGTCACGCGCTGGACGTTCGACCCGTCGATATCGGCCACGTAAATGTCGAGGGCACTGGGTTCGACCAGGTTTTGCGCCAGCAACGCCTGGTAGACCTCGCCGTCTTCGCCGGTCGGGCGGCTGGAGCGCCACACGATTTTTTGCGAATCCCGGGAAAAGAACGCGCCTCCGTCATAGCCCAGTTCGTCGGTCAGTTGGAGCAGGTCGCCGGTTTCGATCTCGTAGCGCCACAGTTCGAGGTCGCCCGAGCGCGTGGAGGTGAAGACGATGTAGCGTCCGTCGGGCGAGACCGTGGCTTCAGCGTCGTAGCCCTCGCCGCCGATGAGCCGTTCGGTGCCGCTGCCGTCGGCATTGGCGACGTAAATGTCGTAGGTGGTGTAGACCGGCCACACGTAGCGTCCTTCCGCAAACATCGCCGTCTCCGGGCATTCACGCTCGGCGGCATGCGTCGAGGCATACACGATCCGGCCGTCGGGGAGGAAGTAGCTGCACGTGGTGCGTCCCAGCCCCGTCGAGACGAGTCGGTATTGCTGGCCGTCCTCCAGGGCCGACCCGTCGGCGTTCATGACGTAAATCTGGTCGCAGCCTTGATCGTTGATGTCGCTCCAATCACTCTGAAGGATAAGTTGGGTGTCGTCGAAGCTCCAATAGGCTTCGGCGTTGTTGCCGCCGAAGGTAAGCTGGCGGACGTTGCGCAGGTGCACCTCGCCGGGATAGCGCAGCGAGTCGACAGCCGGATCGTAAGCGGCAGGAGAGACCGCAGGGTCCGACGGTTCACAGCCGGAAAACACGAGGAACAATGCGAGAGCCAGGCACGAGGGCGCAAAGAATCGAAACAGCATAATCAACACGGAAAGTTGACAAAAACGGGCGGATACAAATCGGGGGCTGAAACGTATGCATCAACGCTCTACAACGCGCGAAGAAACAAAAAGTACGAACGCCATGCCCTTCGAAGTGGTAAACTTCCAAGAAGATGTGATAGAAAAAAGCCGCCGGACCCCGGTGCTCGTCGATTTCTGGGCTCCGTGGTGCGGCCCGTGCCGGACGCTGGGGCCGGTGTTGGAAAAGCTGGCCCAGCAAAACGGAGACCACTGGACCCTGGTGAAAGTCAACACCGACCAGCACCCCCAGGTGTCGATGCAGTACGGCATTCGCGGCATCCCCGCCGTCAAGCTGTTCGTCGACGGCACCGTGGTGGATGAGTTTACGGGGGCGCTGCCGGAGTACGCCGTGAAGCAATGGCTCGACAAGGCCCTCCCCAGCGAAAACAAGCGCCGCCTCGAGCAGGCCGAAATAGCCCTCGGCGCGAACGAATCCGACGTGGCCGAGCCGCTGCTGCGCCAGGTCCTCGCCGACGAGCCGACGAACCCCAAAGCGCGGATCCTGCTGGCCCAACTGCTGGTCTTCCGCGATCCTCACGAGGCCGCTGAACTAGCCCAGGGAGCTTCCTTTGCCGGAGCAAGCTTCGTCCAGATCGAAGAAGCCATCCAGGTCGTCGCCCACCTGATACAGTTGAAGAATCACCCGGACGACCTGCCGGACGAGGAAGGAAAGACCCTGTATCTCGAAGCCATAGAAGCCGTCGCCCGGCGCGACTTCGACGCAGCGCTGATCCGGTTCATCGAGATCCTCCAGCACCACCGCTATTACGACGACGACGGCGCGCGCAAGGCCGGCATCGCCCTCTTCACGTTGCTGGGTGCCGACCACCCGGCCACCCGCAAACACCGTCGGACGTTCGACATGTGGCTGTATTGATAAACCCCAGGATGCGGAAAATCACGTTCAACGGAGGAGTTATTTCCCACGTTGTGCCCCCCTGCGTTGAAACGACGAATCATATGTAGGAGGGGTCTCCCTCGTATTCGTTCGTCGATTCCTCGTCTCGCCGTCTCCTCGTTTCCTTGTTGCTACCAAAGGGCACCATGTGCGTTATTTCCTTCTCACCTCGTAGAGCCACACAGCGAGTTTTGCTCTCAGATCAACCTTAACCCGACGACGCGACGCGGCTTCGAAGAGCGCTTCCACCGCCAGGAGCTTGGCCCCTCGGAGATCGGCCTCGTCGAGGGTGGCACCCCGGTAGTTAACCTCGCGGAGATAGGCTCCTCGGAACTGAGCGCCCTGGAGCCCCGCCCCTTCGAGGTCGGCGCGCGTCAGGGCGGCCTGCATGAAATCAGTCCCCTTCAGATCGGCACCCTGGAGCCCGGCCCGGTGGAGTTTGGCGTTGCTGAGGTCGGCGCGAGCCAGGGTGGCCTGACGGAGGTGAGCCCGGGTGAGATTGGCACGATGAAGGCGGGCGTCTTCGAGGCGAGCTTGCTCAAGTGTGGCTTTATCGAGATGGGCTCCCGTGAGATCGGCACCGGTAAGATCGGCACCGGTAAGATCGGCGCGGGTCAGGGCGGCCCGCTGGAGACGGGCGCGCTGCAGGCACGCCCCGGTGAGATCGGCATCGAGGAGGGAGGCGTCTTCGAAGGTTGCCTCGCTAAGATCAGCCTTGCTAAGATCGGCCTCGTCCAGCACGGCCCTTTCGAGATCCGCAGCACGGAGGGTAGCATCATGGAGATTAGCGCGCTGGAAATCCGCCCTGGCGAGGTGGGCACCGGTGAGGTCGGCATCATAAAGGTCGGCCTCGGCGAGGCAGGCCCCTTCGAGGCGGGCACCGGTGAGATCGGTACCCTGGAGCAAAGCTCCCGACAGGTTCGCTCCGTTGAGGTTGGCACGGGCGAGGTCGGCCCCCGTGAGGATAGCACCGGTAAGATCAGCTTCTTTGAGCTGGGCACCGGTGAGGTCGGCCCCCGTGAGATCGGCCCCGCTAAGGTGTGTTCGTAACAGGTTGGTATCGGCGAGATCCGCCCCGGACAGTGCAGCACCCTGGAGCGTGGCACGCAGGAGATTGGCCCGTCGTAGGTTCGCATGCAGGAGGCGCGCTCCGCTGAGGTCGGCGTTCTGGAGGTTGGCTCCCTGGAGATCGCCGCCGTTGAGGTCGGCACGCTGGAGGGTGCTCCCGCTGAGGGTAGCCTGCCGGAGATCGGCTCCCTGGAGACGGGCATCCTGGAGATCGGCCCCGTTCAGGTAGGCCCTCGAAAGCCGAACCCCCTGGAGATCGGCCCCCTGGAGACGGGCATCCACAAGACTGGCTTCATCGAGGCAGGCTTCGCGGAGATCAGCTCCGGTGAGATCGGCCTCTACGAGGCTGGCCTCTCGAAGATCGGCCTTCCGCAGGGTGGCTTCCCGGAGGTTGACCTTCCAAAGATACGCGCCCTGAAGATTCGCCCGCTCCCCTTTTTCTCCGTCGGATTCCAACCACGCAAGATGACGTTCCAGTATTGCGGCTACGTCTTCCTGGGCAATCTGGCGGGGCGATTCAACCATGGACATTCCGTGTTTCCGGCCTGTGATCCTTATCCGGGCTAACTTTCTCTACACTCAGCAAGAAACTCGCGCTTGATAGACTTTGGCCTGCTGATCGTCTTGTAAAATCCGTCGAGGTACTTGACGACCCGATTCTCGTTTTTTTGCGTCAGGTGCGGGAAGTCCTGATAGATGGAATAGATGGCCTCCTTCTGCTCGTCGAATTGCGCAAAGACGGCCCCGAACTCCTCCTCCGTCCGGCAGTTTCCTCGAAACAGGCGCTCGCGCACCGAGCGGATCCCCAGCCGGGCATCCGGAACGGCATACCTCGTGCTGATGATGCCCGCCATGTCGAAATCGTAGGGAATGGACAGCGGCGGGATGTCCGGACCGAGAAAAACGATCTTGATGTTGTGGTGTCCTGGGACCGACCAGTCCGTGTTGCCGATCATGTACTGAAAGACGGCCAGCAACGCGGCCTGTTCTCTGTTGGTTTTCTTCTGCTGAATCACCCCTGTTTCCAGAAGACGGCCTCCGAGCCGCTCAGCGAGGCGATCTTCATCCTCTATCAAGAAGCCGTAATGCGTTACGGGTTTCCGCTTGCTCTGTGTGTCCATGTAGGTAATCCTGACCAACCGAACACGAAAGCCGGCATCCGTCAACAGGTTGTAGCTCTTGTAGACCAGGTACTCTTGCAGGGTGTACTGTTCGTACACCTCACTGTTTTTGCAGTGTGTGACCAGTTTTAGTTTATTCTGCCCGGCAAAAATCGTGTTTTTGACCTCCTTCTTTTTGAAGTTGAGGCGGAGCGGGGGCACGTTGCAATCGAGGTATAATCGTCGATAGTAACCACGCGTCTTGACGCCGATGTCGAATGAAACGGAATCGTCCCGGCTATGCTGCAACCACAACGTGGCAGGGCGATAGGGCCGGTCGTCGCTCTTGTCTTTGAAAATGGTTTTGAGGTCTCCGGCAAGGGTCAGTTCGAGCAGGTCATCATGGTCGAAAAGATCCTCTTGCGGCATGTCATCGGGGGGGGCAGCGATTGCCCCCGTGGGGAAGCTCATCACCGGGAAGAACACGATGAGGAGACCAACAAGGCAGCGAGCGAAATGGGATGCGCGGTGGTTCATGGCAATCTCTCGTAGGACAGGACCTGGTGGCAAGGTGGAGACCTACCACGTCCTCAGAAACCGGCAAGCCTCACTTTAATTACATACTTTTCCACGCCAATGGATCACTCCCACCTCAAACTTAACGTCGCGAAAGGCAAGCCACGCAGGCTTTAGACCGCCGCTGACGGTACACATCCGCTAACGGCATACGCAAGGCAACCCCGAATCCATCGTTATATGGTAAGAAAAGAGGGCGTTCCTTCCAAAAAAGCCTGCTCCGTACATGAATTTAGGCTATTTTCCCGCACACCCTCGCTTCGACTCCATCCTGCGTTCCGATGCTCCTGACCTGTCATCTCAGGACGACATATCTCCATCGTTCTCCTACGCCATCGACTATGAGGTAGGACCGTGAACATACCCTCTTTGAACAAACGACGACCCCTTTACGCTGCCGCCGCTTTGCTTTGCTGGATCCTATGGGCAGGCATCGGCACGACGGATGCCTGGGCGCAGGACAATCCGTTTGCCGCCGAACCAGGCCAGGAACTGACGGGCGAGGGGTGGGAAGGCTTCATGGATTACCGATTCCTGGGGCTTTCGGTGCTCTCGCTCCTGCTGGCTACCGTCCTCGGTGCCGTCATTGCCTATCATCCCAAGAGCCAGCGAACGGTGGAGAGCATTGAGGAAGTAGAAGCACCCAAGATCTACATCATGTACGCGGTGGTTGGCGCCGTGATAGGGATCATGGTGCTCAAGTACGGCCTCGTCATCGGGTTCGTCGTCTTCGGCATCGGCGGGCTCGTGCGGTTTCGCTCCAACCTGCGGTCGGCCACGAAGACCGGTCGGGTGATCTTCGTCACACTCATCGGGCTGAGCAGCGGCCTGGATCTACCCCACGTGGCCATCCTGGCGACGGCCTTCGGGTTCGTGCTGATCTACGTGCTGGATGCCCGGATCACCTACCGCATCGTCGTCAAAGGGCTACCGCGGGCGCGTGTAGGCGACGCGGCGGAAATCTACCGAAGCGTCCTCGAACAACAGGGAGGACGCATTCTGAGCGAGAAAAAGAATTTCACCAAACTGGAGGTAGCGTTCATCTTCCGCGCACCTCACCGCGTAGGGCGCGACGACCTGGAGCACTTGCTGGAGATTGAGATCCCGGAAGAAATGCAGGGATCTATCGACTGGGAGACCGGATAAACGATCACGTGATCGCGCCGCCGCATCCGCTGCCTGCCCCGGCGGTGCAACCGTAGCAA
>JBHHWM010000080.1:0-17649 GCA_046756545.1 Rhodothermales bacterium
GCCGGGTCTTGCTGGATCGTCTCCAGGCTGAATCGAGGGAGTACGTCGGCGAGGCGGACGTGCATCTCGTCCTCTTCCACCCAACAGTGTTCCAGAAAGGTCAGGACCAGGCGATAGTCCGGCTCGTCGCCGCGCGCAATGAACCGGAGGGCGACACTGTAGGGATCGAAGTGGTAGAGGCGCAGGTGGGTGGTGGGCGCATGGCTGATGGGCCGGGCGCGATGCGTATAGCCGTCGGGCAAGGGAATCACGTCGGCAGGCGATTCATCGATCACCTCGAGGCCCGCATCCTGCTGCACGCGACGAACGGCCTCGTCAAAGGCACCCCGGTGTTCAGGGGCGACCTCGGCGGTGAAGGCGATGTGCTCGGTCCAGGAGAGCCAGCCCTCGAACACCAGGGTCGTTTCCCCGACGAGATAGAGGTGTCCGGGGTGCCCAAATGCCGCGTCGAGCCGGGCGAGGAAGGTCTTTAGAGTGGCCTGGTTAATAAACATAGGGTGTATCGGCAATGTCCGCTATTCGTCTTCAATGAGCACGATGGCGTCCTCCGGGCATACCACGGTGCATTCTTCGAAATCACAGCACGTATCGTCGATCACGTATGTCGGATCGCCCTCCATGATCGCGCTGATGGGGCACACGTCGATGCACATGTCGCACGCGGTGCATGTATCGGTGATCGTGTACGGCATGGGGTTGGACGGTGGTTCCTGGGGCCAGAAACGGGCAGGGCGTTCAACATCCGGCTTTCGTGTTTTCCGGTGGTGCCATGCTACTGTTGTAGGAAGGATGGGAGATCTTATTGCTCTCCCACCTATCCTCAACCTCCATGCACGACCTCAGCCGGGCTGCGCCCTCATGTTCCACTTCCTATTTCCCATTGCGGTTCGCACGCTTCATATTTTTCAGCATCTCCGGCTCGATCTTTCCACGCCCTTCGTTCACGGTGTTGTCGCTTCGTTTGCCGGGATAGCGGCGTTTGGGAGTCTTGTCTTTCCAGTTATAGACCCAGAAGCAGTAGGCATAGGGGTACATGGTCTGGACGACGTGGAAAGGCTCGTACTCGAAGAGCCGGCGCATGGCCCAGGAAAAGCGATAGCGCGGATCCTTCGGGGTGATGATCTCGACGACGCAATCTACCTGGAAGCTGAGGAAGACGGGGGCGTTGCCGGTCCAGAGGACGGAGGCCATCGGGCGTGCGGTGAGGTTGTTAAAGGTCGAGCCTTCGAAGATCTCAAGCAGCCCCAGCCTTCGCCAGTCGATGTGATCCGGATGGTTGTAGAAGGCGCGGGCCGTCGAGATGCGAAGGTCGCGCGTTTCGTTGACGGCGTGGGGAGGCAACTGGCTGATTTGCTCTACGGCATCCTCGACGAGCGCCAGATAATGATCCATATACTCGTCGTTGGGCGTGAACCCGACGCCCTTGTTGGCCAGGTTGGGCACCGCGGATTCGCGGCCCCAGGTACCGACGACCGGGAGGTGCCCGGCGTTGAAGGCGACGTATTCGTCCCGTTCGATGGCATCGTAGATGCGGTGCTTGTACTCCAGTTGCCAGCGTACAAACTTGGATGGAAGCTCTGTGATATCGAACGTTTGCGTGTGCTCGTTTTGGACCAGCCGGGCGATGCCGTTTACGACTTGTACCTGCTGGGTGAAGGTGGCAGCGTCTAACGTCGTTGTCATGTTGTCTCCGGGTTGCTGAGGGTGTTTGGGGGCATCTCACGATGCGTTGCTGTGGGTTACTCGACAACGGCATCGGCGAGAAAGGAATAGGCGAAAGGCGTGTCCGGCGCGAAGGCTTGCCACGTCTTTTCGATGAAAGCTACCGTGTTCGGAATGTCGTCGGGGTGGATTCTGACGGCACAGTATCTGAAGGCCCTCGGCGAAATCGTAAACACAGCAGGGAGCACTTCCTCGTCGGGGCACCGTTGGACATCTTCGATGATGCCAATCACGACGGCTTTTTGCTCAGGCTGTCCCTCCTCGGCGAGGGTGAGCCGTTTTCCAATGAGGTCGAATGCCGTTTCGCCCCAGTGGGTAGCGAGGGCTTCATTGACGATAATCACATCGCCGGCATCCGAGGCGAAGTCCCGGGCAAAACTTCTCCCAGCCAATAGCTCCAGGCCGAGGACCGTAGCGAAATCGTAGTCTACAAAGAACAGATGAGCAGAAAGGGCTTCTTGTGAGGCAGGTTCTCCGAGACGGACGGTGGCTACGTGTTCGCTCTTTGTGGGGATGGATGAGAGGGTAGTCACATCGAGTATGCCGGGGTATTGCAACAAGTCACGCCGGAATGCATCCAGGGTGTCTACTGGGAAACCTGCCGGTAGGGGAAGAAGCACCACCTGTTCCCATGCAGCGACGAGGGGCATCGGTGGCTCTGTCTTGAGTTTCCCGCAGCGGAGGCAAAGAAACAGGAGGGGGAGCCATGCGAGGGAGATGCTCCATCTTGCTACTCGTTTCATGATAGGTTCCTCCGCCATACAAACGTGTGTTTGAAGCGATGCATGCGATAGCGTTAGACCAGCCTTAACGGGATGGCCGGATCGTCTGGGGCTTCCGGCGTCAAGAAAGAGGGCATCTTCTTGAACGCCTCGGGTCGGTCCATGCCGGAGAGCGCACCGGTCATCACCTCGGGCGTGATGTGATGGACGGCCCGGCTCTGGGCATAGGCTTCGACGCCTTTGCGAACCTTTGCCCGGATGAACGCGATGGGGATCCGATCCAGGCGAGCCAGGGCTTCGTCGGTCCAGATGAACTCGGCTATTTCCAGCGGTTTCCCGGTTGGCTGGTAGCGGCAGGCCGGGTCTTCTTGCAGATAGTCTCCGAAAGCTGCGTAGGCCCGGCAACGGCAGCCGCCGCACAATTCGTTAAACTCACAGTGCCCGCAGCGCCCTTTGAGCTTCTGCACGTCCCGTAGCTCCTGCAACACCGGCGATGTGCGCCAGATATCGGTGAGCGATTGTTCGAGCACGTTGCCGGCTACGACGGTCATGTAGGGGCAAGGCGTTACGTCGCCTTCGGGCGTAATGCGGCAATACTGGGTGCCGGCCATACAGCCGCCGCTTTCGAGGCCGCTCTGGCCCTTGGCATAGGCGATCTGTTTGAACTGTGGCGCGCATTTGGAACGTACCAGCATGGGGCGGTACTGATGCTGCACGTCTACCAGGGTGGAGAGCATCGCTTCCGTCTGCTCAGGCGTCAGATCGGTCATCTGCCGGCCCCGGCCCGTCTGGACGAGGAAGTACAGGTTAAAGGACCAGGCCCCTTTGGCCCGGGCGAAGTCGAGCAGGTCGGGTATCTCGGCATAGTTCGCGGCCATGACGGTGGTTTGCACCAGCACTTCCAGGCCGTGTGCGCGGCAGACGTCCAG
Source organism: Rhodothermales bacterium (assembly GCA_046756545.1). GTDB lineage: Bacteria > Bacteroidota > Rhodothermia > Rhodothermales > JBHHWM01 > JBHHWM01. The sequence continues at coordinate 3,374 of JBHHWM010000080.1, forward strand.
CGCCCGCACCGAGTATTTCCAGGCGTTCGGTCCGCCGCGGAAGCTGTTGTGCCTGTCGGGGTCTATCGAATCGAGGCTGATCCCCACGCCCTTGACGCCGCATTCGATCATCTTTTGGACTACCTGGTCCGTGACGAGCACGCCGTTGGTGCCCATCACCACCCAGAGGCCCTGTGAGGATGCGTGCCGGGCGATGTCGTAGATATCCTTTCGCAGCAGCGGCTCGCCGCCGGTCAGGATGAGCATTTCGGTGCCCAGCGCTTTCATCTCGTTGATCAGGGCCAGGCATTCGGCTGTTGTCAGCTCGCGCTCCGACGGACGGCCAGCGTCCATATAGCAATGCGGGCAGTGCAGGTTGCACTTCTTCGTCAGGTTCCAGGAGATGAGCGAAGGGCGATGGAAGGCGGGTGAGGGCATCGTTGTGCCGGGTTGGATGTCGAATATCGAATAAAGAATTTCGAAGTTAGAAGGATGAGGATGGTTTCGTTTTTGTATGTCGCCGGACTGTAACGATGCTCTTAACAAAGATCGCTATGAGTTCGTTTGCTTCCTCAAGTGTCACCTCCATTTCGGCCGGCTCCAGGAGTCCCATTCGTTTGATGAATGTCAACCAGACATGAGTCTCTCTCAACTCTTTCAGGCATACCTTCATTTTGTGAATAAAATCTCTGCGTGACTCTGCTCCTTGTGCTTCTCCATAATTCGCTGCAGGCGAAGTACCACTTCGGATCAATTGACCGGCCACATGATTCCCTACTTTGTTCGAAGGCAACTTCTCAGCGATTTTGCATACGAGGACAGCAAACGATATCAACCGTTCTTCGAGATCATAGGCATATGAAGATCCTTCTTCATTCACTATTCCTTGTTCGATATTCGATATTCGGAGGTCTTTCATCTCAAGCCGACACGGCGTTTTGCTTATGTTTTCTGCGAATGGCGAAGATGAGGATCAGTTCGATCACCAGCGTCAAGAAGCCGTATTTCAGCATGGGCAGCGCCGCCGATTCGGTTTCCATCGGTTCCAGGTACAGATGATACCAGGATGACAGCCCGCGCTTGTTGCCGCGTTCCTGGTTGAAACCGTCCCAGACCGAGAAGGCGATGGGCACGAACGTGCCTTCTTCGAAGGAGAGTCCATTTTCCTTCATGCGTTTTCGCTTGAAGATCGCCGTCCATTCGCCATCGTCGAAGCTGGCTACCAGATCCACGTTTTCCGTGCCGGGTTCGAGGTTGCCGCTACCTCGTCCGGTAAACGAAGCCGCATTATTCCGGGCCAGGTCGGCGAACCAGAGATCGACCGGGTTGCGCGCATCGCCGAAGACCAGGTAGGGCCGTTCGACGCCTTGGGGCGTGTTCGACGGGAGTTGGATGGCGACGGCGTCGGAATAGATGAACAGGGTGTCTGAGGAGGTGGTGTCCGGCACGGACGGATCGAAGCGAGGAACCTCCATTGCCGGGTTGTTCCGGCCTGACGTTTCCGCGCTCATGTCGTGCCAGGTGAGCATGATCGCAATGTCGTCCTGGTTGTAGACGGCCTTCACCTCGATGCCGTTGACGCCGGGATAAAAGGCCCGCCCCGGCTCGATGATTTGCCCGACGATAGGGAAGTAGGCGGCTTCGGCTTGTTCGAACAAGGTTTCCCTCCGGCTGAGGTCGATGGTGGTGTCCACGCTGGTAGCCACGACGAGGGTCGCATACTCAGGTTCATCCCGAGAGAGCGAATAGACGTAGTCGACCAGCGCCCATCGGTCTTCTTCGGGCATGTCGTAGGAGGGCATCGGGGAGCCGTCGAGGCCGGTGGTAAAGGTGCGGTAGATGTCTTCGCGAGAGAAGCCGTTTCTGAAGGTCCAGCGCTTGGTCATGTCGGCGGGGCGGATGTGCTGGCCCCAGTCGTCTTCGAGCGTGGGAGTCGAGTCGCCGTTGCCGTGTCCCTGGTCGCCGTGGCAGTCGAAGCACTGGTTTTCGAGGTACACCTCGCGTCCGCGTTGGAGGTTGGCTTGGCTGAAAGCGGGTGCTTTGGGGATCTCCACGAGTTCGGGGATTCCATAGGGTCCCGAGAAGTCGTCCGAGAAGGTTTTGATGAAATAGGCCAGGTTGGTGATTTCGGTTTCCGAAAGCATGCCTTTCCAGGCGGGCATGCTGGTGTAGGGCATGCCTTCTCGGATGCTTTGTTTGATATCCTCGGTGGTGGGTAATTCGCCGCTGGTCGTGGTTCTAAACTTGAACTTTGCGGAGGTGAAGTCGCGTGGAGCCGGACGCAAGAAGGGGGTCGCGATGCTGCGGGCGTCGCCGGCTTCTCCGTGGCAGTGGGCGCATTTGTGCGCGTAAAGCTGCCGGCCCGCCTCGCGTTGGGCTTCGGTGCCCAGGTCAGGCTCTTGCGCATAAAGCGCAGGCGCGGACATGGCGAGCAGAATGGGAAGTAGGATCAGCGTTCTCATTCGACAATCTCCTGCGCTCTTGGTTCTTGGTCGGTGTATTCGTAGAGGAACAGGATGACGTCCCAGATTTCTTCCTCGGTGAGGAAGAGTTCCCACGCGGGCATGGCCGAAGCCCACGGCGTCGATTCTTTGGGCAGGCCGGGAGCGCCTTTCGCAATGCGCCAGAACAGGTACGTCTCCTGGAGCATCGCGATGGTGGTGGGGTCCTGGAAGTTGGCGGGGATGGGGTCGAAGCCGTGCGTGTACATGCCCCGCCCCTGCATGTTGTCGCCGTGGCAATAGAAGCAGTTTTCGAAGTAGACCCTGCGGCCGTTATCGACATGGCGCTCGAAGGCATCCGGGTCGCTTGACTCCAGGGCGCGATAGGGGTTGTCGCCCCGTGCCAGGTCAATCGTCTTGCCTTGGAAGGTGATTTCTCCGGGGGGTGGCGGGTGAATGGTTCGGCTCGAAACGGGGAGTTGTGGCGGCTTGCTCATGTCGAGGTATACCTTGAAGGCGACCAGCAACGGCAGCACCACTACCACAATCACCAGAGGCACGGTGTATTTCTTCTCCACCACGAAATGAACGATCCTGCTGGTCACTACGCGGAGGCGTTCCTCGTCGGCGGACAGATAGGCCAGCAGGGCCAGCGTGACGATGACCATGAACAAGAGCACGATGGAAGACGGCATGGGCGGATCGATACCAAAGACGAGCGCGAGGTAGATGGCTATCCACCAGATAGCCGCCCAGGCCAGGTCGTTCACAGGCACGAACCGGGTCACTACCAGCTTGATAGCAACCATCCCTGCGATGAGCGCGAGAAGAACCAGTACGTTCATGGGGGCTCTTTTTGATTGAAAGTCGTACAGTTTGCGACGATGGACAAGCGTCTAAACGGTTGACAGTACTCCGTTTGAAGGTTCAACGTTCAGGGGCCTGTTTGCGCAGCCAGGTAATCGACCAGGGTCTGGAGTTCTTTTGCGGAGATCTTTTCCTTGAACCCGTTGGCTTGCAGCATCGCGGTCATCACGCCGGGCGGAAACCCTTCAGTGATGACGGCGTCGGGCTCCATGAGCGATTCGTAGATAGCGGCCTTGCTGAGGCGACTACCCACGTCCTGGAGGCTCGGCCCGGCACCCGGTGTTCCGTCGAGGCTGTGGCAGGTGTTGCACATGAACGCGGCAAACAACGTCGGGCCGTCGCGGTCGGAGGAAGGGGCGGCAGGGGGGTCGGAGGCGGCGGGAGCGGGGCTTTGTGCCTGCCAGCGTAACCCCGTGTCCATCGTCACCGACGGGGTGCCGCCCAGCGATTGCAGATACGCAATGATGGTGAGGATCTCCTGATCGTTCAGGGCAATGGGCGGGCGAGCGATAGCAGGCATGCCCGGCGCAAACCCTTCGACGACGTAGGCATCGGGTTCGTACAGCGATTCGGCCAGGTACTCGATGTCGCTGTAGCCCTCTTTGCGGGTAGCTGCCAGGCTTCCTATGCCCTCCAGGTCCGGGAAGCGCAGGGTGCCCTCTTCGCCAATGGTATGGCAACTGAGACAGGTTCCTTTGCCGCTGACGATTTCCTTCCCGATCTCCACCATCTCGTCGGTCGTCAGGTTGGCTCCGATCTCAATGTCTTCGGGCGGGTCGGTCCGTTTTCCCGGTACCCACAGAGCTACGTAGGCATAGAAGGCCGTCACGACGATGGTAAAGCCAAAGATCTTAAGCGCGTTTTTCACAACATGGCCTCCTACAGTTCTGATTTGGGTTCCCACTTTTTCTTACCGGACAACCCGGAAAGCCAGAAAACGATGGCGATGAACGTGAAGAAGATCAGCACCGTGACCGAGACCACGATACCGGCATCGCCCAGGGAGGGGGTGAAGGCATCCACCGAGGTGTCGCGCAGGACCCCGTAGACGTGCCAGTGTTGCCGCATACCGGCGCGCGCATATCCCATCAGGCCCATCAGCCAGGCGAAGGTGATGGCCAGGAAGAACAGGGCGTATTGCCCCCGGGTCGGTATCTTCCCCCATGCGATGTCTCCCCGTTTTCGCGCGTTCTTGAACATGAAGATGTCGATAACGGTGACGGAAACCATGGCGAAGAGCACCGATGCTACCTGCGGCTTGGAGAACCCGATGCGTGTCTCGGCATCGACGAAGTAGCCGTAGACCCCGAGGAAAACGACAAAGATCACGACGGCAGCAAAGATGCCGAACTGGATTAGATTACCTCTCTTGGCCCAGGCCACCGTCGCTTCTTTGTTGGCTCGTCGGTAGAGGAGGAAGCTGATGTAGGTCGTCAGGATGAGGATGTTGACGGCGGTGTTTTTGGCCGACATCACCCCCAGTACACCCAGGATGGGATGGTGTGAGCCTCCCATGGCGCGGGCTTCTTCGGCGGTGGCTACCAGGGAGTGCGGGGTGGCCCAGACGATGAAACAGGCCGTGATGGTGGCAAGCAGGTATTTGATAAACCGCCGGTAGCGCTCCGCTCCGGCTATGCGGCCCATGCTCACCCAGAGGTAGAAGTTCGCTGCCAGGAACAGGTTGCCGATCAACACGGCCTGGATGATGAAGAGCCATGAAAACGTGCCGCCCATCAACGTGATGCCGAGGCTCTGATCGTAGGCATAGATCTCTACGCCCAGCCAGTATCCGGCAAACGGGAGCGGCAACAGGGCGATGATGGCGATAAAGTTGCCGATGTAGCCCATCCAGTCGTAGTGGGCACGTTCGGCGTCTGTCCTTGCTCCCAGGAATTTGTAGGCACCGTAGGCGGCTCCTATCGCACCGCCGAACGCCATGTTGGCAATGAGGCGGTGGATGTTGATGGGCATCCAGATGTAGTTGTTGACGGCGTCCCAGAGGCTGACCAGTTCACCCGTCTCGGAGATGCCGCTGGGCGTGTTCATAAACGTCAGCCAGGCATTGGCGATGAACATGATGGCGGTACCCACAATGTTCAAGCACACGCCCAGCATCAGGTGCACTCTGGGGGAAAATTTGCCCCAGCCGTAGTAGTAGCTGTATAGAAAGACGGCCTCCAGGAAGAAGAGCAGGACGTACGGGAAAAACGTCCAACTGAAGATCTTTACCAGGTAATTTGTCAGATGGGGATACAGAATAACCAGCAGGAAGGTGAGCAGTGCCCCGAGCGTCGCGGTGAACGAGAAGGACACCGAGAGCAACTTCGTGAAGTCATAGGCCAGTTGATCGTATCGCGTATCCCCGGTTTTGTACCCTATGAACTCAATGATGAGGGCGAACATGGGAACGGCCAACACGAACGCAGCAAACATCAGGTGCAACTGCGCGACGACCCACATGGCTACGCGGCTGCCCACCAGGGGAAACTCGCGATAGGCGGGGGTGTCGTTGGCTGTTGCCTCTTGCAGGGCGTTTGTCGCTGTGGCCGAAGCGCCATGGGCCAGATCCCACATGAAGACGAACATCAAGAGCGCAATGAGAAGAACAGAGCACGCTCTTCCGGACGAAAGCTTGGAAGGGAAATGCATAGGCGATCGGTTTAGGTGTTGGGGGCGGAGAACAACCTAGCCGAATACTTCCCAGCGATGTACTTCCTCGCAGCATACGTCTCAGCGACGGCCTTAATATAACTTCACCGAAACGGACATTGTCAAGCCTTGGGTATGTACAGGCCTGGTTCATGTCTAAAAGGAAGAGCGGGTATGGGTGCTGTTCTATAGAGAAGGCAGGGTTTCCGGCCTGGAAGGTGCGCGAAACCAGGGCGAGAAAAATACCCCGGTAATCTGAGATTTGACCAGGAACTCCCTTATTCTCGAGCTTCTATAACGCCTGTGGAGGGTCAGGCAAAAGGGACCTCGTACAGAAATCTGGATGCGGCCGGTGCGCGCCGTTCCCCGGTCATAGATACCATATCCTCGCAGCACAGATCGACGTGGAGAGGCTATTGTGAGCGTCATCTACATCGTGTTCGCCATCATTGCCGTCCCGGTGCTTTTGTTGATGGTTACCTGGGCTGTCGCTACCGCATACCGGCTTATTTACCCGGAGACGTCGTGTAGGGTTGAGGCAGATCCAGTGGCGGTTCGGCAGCGGGCCACGGCCGCAGGCGAGCACGTACCTGTGGGCACGCGGGAGATTCGAGAAGACCAGCGGTATCATCGCCGTGAGCATCCGTCCGGGTCGTACGTCTACCACTCCGGCACCTCGGAGGGAGTCCCGTTGAACTGGGCGGAAGACTTGTGGCGGCGGCGGAATTAAGGTATCTTCGAACAGAAGTATGTGGGGCTCTAGGCCTTCTCTGTGCGGAGTATTCCTGCCTAACGCCATCTGTTTTTTCGCTTCTTTAGTGCGGAAGGGTGTTTGTTCGTGAGGTTTGGCGCATCGTGTAATGCATCGTGACATCCAAAGAGCAGGGCGTATCGTCTTGCGCTGCGATGCATGCTTACACCGGCTATGACTTGCTCGTTCATACAGATGGAGGTGCCCGATGAATGCGATCCAGAAGCTCGTCAACTGGCTGGATACCTATCGTGAGGTGGCGTTCGACCTGCTGCGTATCTATCTGGGCGTTGGCCTGTTTGTGCGAGGAGTACTTTTCTTCTACGATTCGTCGGCCTATGTGGCCTTACTGCCGTCAGATGCGGGAGCCTTGCTGACCTCTTCTGCATTTCTGTACACAGTGGCCGGGATCCACGTGGTAGGAGGTGCGCTGATCGCTGCCGGATTCTGGACTCGGCTGGCCGCCCTCGCCCAGATTCCCATACTGGTCGGAGCGGTATTCTTGAGTATGGCGGGCCTGTTCTCGGCGAACCAGTCGTTTGAGTTTTCGGCGCTGGTGCTGTTCTTGCTGGTGCTTGTATTTGTCTATGGCTCGGGACGCTGGTCGGTGGAACACTACTGGGGCCGTGGTCGGATGGCGTTCCAAAAACTGCTCGACAAGCTCTATGGGTATCGCGGGACTGCGTTTGACTTGCTGCGTATCTATCTGGGCATTGGCCTGTTTGTTCGGGGGGGGCTCTTTATTGCCGATTCGGGAGCTTTTATCCGTTTGCTCTCGCCGGATCCTGGTTCCTTGCTGACGTCTGCGGTGGTTGTTCATTGTGTTGCACTGGCGCACATTTTTGGCGGGGCCATGATGGTGGCGGGTCTCTTAACCCGGCTGGCCGCCCTCATCCAGATCCCCGTTCTCGTCGGGGCCGTTTTCGTGAGCCAATTGCAAGGAGGATTGCTTTCTGCAGACCAGTCGTTTGAGTTTTCGGCGCTGGTGCTGTTCTTGCTGGTGCTTATTTTTCTCTATGGATCAGGGCAATGGTCAGCCGATCATTACTTCTTTGTCCGAAGGGCCGGAGCCGATGCTGAACTGACCGGACAGTCTGAGGGAGCAAGAGCGATCCTCGAACGAGAGATTCCGGAAGACATCCCTGTGGTTGCTCCCAGCGACGTTCTGACGGCAGACCCTGCTGTGGGAACCCGGACGCTGACGCGAGATGATCCGATGGTAGCTGCGCAGGCGCGGTACAGCTTCTGGGGGTGGTTTCTCTTTCTGGTTGATGTTACCCCAAGGCCCAGGGAAATCGTCTTCCGAAATATCAAGACGGGAGAAATTGTGGAGCGGAGCCGGGACCCCGAGGTGTTGGATAAGTACCGATATCACTAGGTCCCGCGCGGTTGCCGGCTTCGACCCACTCCGGGTGCCGATTGTGCTTCTGTTGGCATAGCATGATAGGACCGGAAGAACAAGGGACTTAGGGTGTTTTTTTGTTGTGAATATTTTGTAAAGGGGACGATGATGCGTAATGCTCTATAGGAAAGCGTAACTGAGAATTACCGCCAGTATCACCTTTTCAGCCAACTTATCCCCTACAACCTTACCTGAGGGTAAAACCATGAAAAAGTTTCTTCCACTTCTCGTAGTCTTCTTTGTGGCCTTCGCTGGCACGGTGGACTCGCCCACGCCGGAGCCGATCACGGTCGAAGGCAAGCTCGTTGATACGAAGTGCTACGGGATGAACCACGACAACCATAACGACGAGCACATGGTCATGAAGGATGGCGGGATGATGGCTATGCCGGCTTGCGGCACAGCCTGTGCCAATATGGGCATTCCTGTGGGCGTGCTCGAAGGTGGTGAGCCGGGCGGCAAAGTATACCTGATCATTGGGCCCGCTGCCGGTTTTGCCGATCATATCGCCAAGGAAGTCAAGTTTGAGGGCGAGCAAGCCTATCCCGGTGGTCTCATCCCGATGAAGTTCTGGGTGAAGAACGATGGGGGCGAGTGGGAGGAAACGGCACTTCCCGGTACCATGATGTGAAGCCGTGAACACATCGCTTTACGCTGTGTAAGACGAGAGGCCGTGCATGAGCACGGCCTCTTTCTTCATGAACCTTGCATGTGCTTTATCAGGAGGGAGAGTAGCCATGAAGGAGTCTGCCATGAGGCGAGCCGGGGTGGCCGGCAGCCTGTGTTTGCTGCTCATCATCGCGTCGGCCTGTAATCCACCGGAGACGACCGAAGGGCGTACGCATGCGCCCGGCGATTCGATCAGTGTGACCGGGGTGCTTGTCGATTCGCGGTGTTTTTACCTCGACAAAGCCAACAATGCGAACGTGGACCATAACCGGCCGGAAGGCCGTGTGCCGGGATGCGCAAAAGCCTGTGCAATGCAGGGGTTTCCCGTTGCCGTCTTAGAAGGAGGGGATGTAGAGGGGATGGTTTGGATCCTGTCGTTCCCGTCGCAGGTCTTTGCTGATTATATGGCCCAGACGGTGCGTGTTCAGGGCGAATTTCGGTCGGAGGGGATCATCATTCCCCACCGGGTCGAGACGCAAACCGGCGATGGGTGGACGCGTATTATGTGAGGTCACTTCATTCAAAGAATAGACACGACACGGCTATGAGAATGTCCTTGGCGCTGGTAGCCCTCATGCTCGTTGCATGGACGTTGGCGTCCTGTACGCAAGAGGCGGGGGATGCTCCTGCGGTTCCTCAAGCAAACGCCCCGTCGGAAGAAGGCACTTCTCCGGAGATAGCGGATACAACCGCGCAGGCATATGAAGCGGTTGGCATGGTAGTATCCATCATGGCCAATAAGAAGTTCGTCATTATCGACCATGAAGCCATTCCCGGTTATATGGATGCCATGAGTATGCCGTTTCCGGTGGCGGACTCGACCGTGTTGAGAGGCATCCAGCCGGGCGACTCGATCCGGTTTAGCTTCACGCCGGTGGAGGGGGTGAAGCACATCGAAAAGAAGGAGTAGGATCGCGGCCTTCGAGGGTATCTTTTCGGGGCGGCATCCTTCTACCAGCGCCTATTTTTCTTGCAGCACTTCTAATCCTTCAAAGAGGAAGTCGGCGATGGTGTCGCAGGCGCTGCTGAGGATCTTGCGGAAATCTTTGTTCTGGCCGTGCAGGTACCCGGTGACCACTTTGACGATGTGGCACGGGACGCCATGCGTGGCTGCTACGTAGGCCACCGCGTAGCCGCTCATGTCGCTGATATCGGCGATGCGCTGCCAGTAGCTACGCTCGTTCTCGCCCCGCACGGAGTGGTCCTGGGTAACCAGGGTGGCCGTGGGCAGCGTTTTGAAGGGGACGTCGAGCGGCATGCGGGGATAGGTAGGCGTCGCCAGTTCTACCCGGTCGCCCTCGAAGACCTGGGAGGCGGCTACCGGTGCTCCAACCTGCAGGGCTTCGTTGAGAGCTGTACACGTACCCACATGCAGCAAACGCGTCAGGCGATGGTGTTGTAGGAGCCGCTCGGTGCGTAGCGTGGCTTTGATCTTGCCAACGCCTGTTAGGGAAACGAGCACATGGTTGTCTTGAAGGGTTTCCCCTTCCGAAAGACCGCGAAAACGACCGCGTTGATAGCGGTTAAGAAAAGGATTGGCTTCTCCTTCTGTAGCGAAAATAACTCCGATCATTGAACACAATAACTGGTTGCGGATAAAGGGAACGCCCTGCAGACCAGAGTCCGGCTCCCTATATTTAAGAGATCTAACAACGAAAAGCATCTGCTGCATGAAAATTACAGAACTCTTAGCGGGAGCCACCGAACCGCTGATTTCCTATGAGATCATTCCACCTAAGCGCGGAGGCTCCGTCGGACAGATTTTGGCGGTGGTGGAAGACCTTATGTCCTTCGATCCGCCCTTTATCGATGTTACCAGTCACTCGGCGGAGGCCAACTACGAAGAAATGCAGGATGGCACCTGGCGGCGGCACGTGAAACGCAAACGTCCGGGTACGATCGGTCTCTGCGCCGCTATAAAGAGCCGGTTCGGCATCGAATCGGTGCCGCATTTGCTGTGCCACGGATTCACCCGCGAAGAGACGGAAGATGCGCTTATCGAGTTGAACTACCTCGGCATCCAAAACGTCATGGCGCTTCACGGCGACGATACCGGATTCCAGAAGACCATCCCGCCCGGCAAGTCGTGTAACGAGTCGGCCATGGAGTTGGTCAGGCAGATCGACGCCATGAACAAAGGGGGCTATCTAGAAGACCTGATCGATGCGGCTCCGGCGGATTTCTGCATCGGCGTGGCCGGCTACCCCGAAAAACATTTTAAAGCTCCTAATCTGACGTGGGATATCCTCTATCTCAAGCGGAAGGTGGATGCGGGTGCGCACTACATCACGACCCAGATGTTCTTCGACAATGCGCACTACTTCGGCTTCGTCGAGCGGTGCCGGGAGGTCGGCATTGAGGTGCCGATCATCCCCGGCGTCAAAATCCTGACGACAAAGCGGCAACTGAGCTTATTGCCGAGCCGCTTCCACGTAGAGATCCCCGAATCGCTGGCTGCCGAAGTAGAAGCCGCCAAGCCGGAGCACGTGGTCGATATTGGGGTGGAATGGGCTCGGATGCAGTGTGAAGAACTCCTGGCAGCGAATGTGCCGTGTGTCCATTTCTACATCATGCAGCGTTCCGAAGTGGTGCGGCGCGTGGTGGAACCCTTGCGCAAAATGGCCTGATATCGAGGAGCGAAGGCGGCTTTTTCCCAGGTCGGATTTGAAGTAAACAAGAAGCCCCGGTTAAGGCCGGGGCTTCTTAAAGCTCAATGGCGGATGTTCTTATCGACGCGCCGCAGCTTGGCCTTATACTTGATAATCTGTTTACGGAGGCGTTCGACGCACTGATCGATGGCGTCTTCGTAGGTGGCGGCTACGTCGTGGGCTATGAGCTGCTGACGGTAGACGTTGAGGGTGATTTCTGCTGTTTTCTCCAGGGTGGCATTGGAGCGAAGCACAACGTGGGCATCGGTGATCCCGTTATAGTATTTCTCTAGTTTGGACAGACGCTCGGACGCATACTGACGCAGCGCAGGGCTGGCATGAAAATGACGCGCGGTGATCCGTGTTTGCATAAGGTCTCCTCCTCCTTCACGGTTGTTGAAATCGTGGTCGAATGTCGCGAAGATGTGGCATGCGGGATTCGTTTTTTTAAACAATATCTGGCACTTTGTCAATGATAGAGGGCAAACAAGGGGCTACAGACTTGTGATTTATGCCGGTTGAAGAAAGCCGAAATCAGGGACAGGCGGCGAGGTAGCGGTTTTCGAGGCGGCGCATCGCGCGCTTTTGATCGGGGGTGGCATCGTCGTAGCCCATGAGGTGAAGCAGGCCGTGAAGGACGTAGCGGCGGGCTTCCTCTTCGAACGAGACGTTGAACTCTGCATGGCGTTCGGCGGCGGTGTCGAGGTCTACATAGACCTCGCCGTCTACGACCTTGTCTTCCCCGGTATCGCTTAAGGAGAACGAGAGCACATCGGTCAGGTAGTCGTGGGCCAGGTAGGTCTGGTTCAGTTCTAGTACGGTGTTGTGGTCTGCCAGGATAATGCCCAGGTAGCGAAGCGTATGGTTTTCGCTCTCCAGCACGTAGCGAACCAGGTGTTCCAGCGCGGTTTCGTCCAGGTGCAATGAAGGGTGGGCGTGCTCAATGACGAGAGGAGAATCGTGCACGGCGCGTAGGTGCTCGGCCTCTGGTTGACGGACCGGAAACGGTACACCGGAACCGATCAGTTAAAATCGTTGAAGAGCGTTTCGGTCATCGACAGGGCGACCGTGCTCATGATCAGCTCGGGCGGAAGCTCTGTGAAGTCCGTCGAGAGCAGGCGTTGGTCGAAATTTGCGAAGAGCGAACAGCCGGCCTCGCGTTCGATGACGAGCCCGTTGGTGACCCCGGCCCGGCGGGCGAAGAAAATGACTTCGCCGAGTTCCTGGCTGGCAATGAAGCCCGTGCAGCCCTGCAGTTGGAGAAACGAACTGGGAGCCATGACAGAGACCAGATTACCAGGTTGTTCGTCGGCCAGGGTGGCAGGGAGGGCGAGATCGCGTGTGATTTCCAGGGTAATACGACGCCCGCTGGTCTCGTCGCTCAACGCAAAGCGGAAGACGGACCCTTCTTGTTTTGGAGGTACATCCAGCACCAACGAAATGCGTTCAATGTCGGCGTCGGAAAAAGTAAAACCCATCTTGATGACAGCCTAAATACCTGATCTGAAACGAGCGCCGCCGACCGGGGTAGGCGGCGTATTCTCTCGGGAGCAATCTAGGGGCTCTCAAAAGGTCCGTGCAAGATAGGGGCTGCAAGGTCGAAAAACAACGCGCTAGAATTGGGTGAACAGCGGTTGTTCCGAGGCATCGACAGGGTCGCTGTGAGAGGTGGTCGCCATTTCACTTTCGACGGGTTGGGCTTCTTGCGTTGCCGGTTCTTCGTCTAAGGAAATAACCTGTATCGCGTGGGGTCCTTTGGGGCCGTCATGAAGTTGATACTCTACGACCTGACCGGTACGGAGCGTTTTGAAGCGTCGTTCTGTCTCGATCTGGGAGTAGTGTATGAAGATGTCCTGACCGCCCTGTGGATTAACGATAAAGCCATACCCTTTCTTTGCATCGAACCACTTCACGACGCTGCGCTGCGTAATCATAGGTTGCCTCCTGCCTCAGTTGCTGGTAAGGGGGTAACGACTCACGCTCGCATAACGAGCGCGCCTGGAGGGGGGTTAGGTGAGTGCCGGAGCCTATCATTTCCCGGTATCGGCTGCGATAGGGAAATCATATAGACAGCACGTAGTTTGGTAACAAATACTTAGGCAACAAATATAGAGCCGTCTCTTCGTCCTGTCAACCTTCTTCTTCAAAGTAACTTCATTTGTCGGGGATGCACGCGCGGGCTAGCGACCGTTGCAGCCCGTGCAAGCCTCAGGGCAGCAGGTTCGGGTTCGGCGGTAGGCCGCTTGAGATTGCAAAAAAAGAAGGTCGCCGTCGTGTCAGCCGCCCTGGGGCGGATCTTCTGAGGAGGTCTCCGTAGAATCAATGCCTTCGAACTCACGGCGCAATTCTTCGGGTGTCTGTCGGTACGGATCGCCCAGCAGCTCGGCCAGCCGGTTGTTGAAGGCTGCCGCGGCGTCGTAGTCGCGGGCGTCGAGGTAGGTAAAGCGGATCATGTTCACAAAGTCCGCGATGTACTCTTCTTCCGATTGGGAACGCGCGTGGGTGACGCGGTGAAGCACGACGGGCTCGGCCTTTTGCATGATCTCCACGACACGCTCCTTGACCCCTGTAGACTGGTAGGCGCGGGCCATGAGCAGGAAGGACCGCTCGTCGCCCGGGATGGTCTCGAACGGGACGTGCTGCATGAGCGTGTCGAGCATGATGCGGGCTTCATCGGCCCGGCCCGACTGACTCATCTTTTCGGCCGTCTGGGCATAGATATTTCGATAGTTATCGACCATCCGGCGGATGTTCTCGTCATAATAGATGTCTGGATCGGCCAGGTTGGTGAATTTGAACTTTTTGAGCCGTTCGGGAGTGAGCGAAGGCACCACGCGGCCCAGCGGTTCGTTGTGCCGGATGGGGACGAC
>JBHHWM010000081.1:0-17584 GCA_046756545.1 Rhodothermales bacterium
ACCAAGGTGGGGCATCCGGAGCTTCAAGCATGGAAATATCCCCTCCCTGAAGACAGTGTCATTTTCCGCATCAGCCGGGTCGTCATTCATGTGGACGAACCCCGCGTCGTTCGTTTCCAGATGCCGCCCGATCCGCACCGGGGCACCACCCGCGACCACATCGCGGGACGAGATGGTCGATTTGATGATGTCGAGTGGAGCGAGGATTCGTCCCAACTCGCCTTTGTTTCCAGCTCGCGCGATCACAAAGAAGCGAAGCTCCGGGTCGCTGATATTGAGACGGGAGCCGTTCGCGACGTGATGGAGGAAGTGGTCGATACGTACTTCGAATCGGGCGTTCGCATGGTCAACTGGCACGTGTTGTTCGAGACGAACGAAGTCATCTGGTTCTCGGAACGCGACAACTGGGGGCACCTGTATCTCTATGATCTTCAGAGCGGCGGGTTAAAGCACCGGATCACGAGCGGCAACTGGGCCGTGCAACAATTGCGTCGGATTGATAAGGAAAACAGGACGCTCTATTTCACGGCTGGTGGACGGGAAGAGGGCGATCCCTACTTCCAAAATTTCTATCGTATCAACATGGACGGGACGGACCTCCGGCTGCTCACACCCGAGAAGGCCAATCATTCCATCATGCTTTCCCCGTCCGGTCGCTACTTCGTGGACAGCTATTCGACGCCCGTCGTTCCTCCGGTTACCGTGCTGCGCGACACGGAGGGCCGGGTCGTTGTCGAGTTGGAAGAGGCGGACATCTCGCAGCTTGTTGCCGAGGGGTGGCAACCCCCTACACCTATTACAGTCAAGGCCCGCGACGGCGAGACGGACATCTACGGCTTGATGTATAAGCCGACGACCTTCGATCCGTCGAAGTCATACCCCATATTAAACTACCTCTATCCGGGTCCCCAATCCGGCAGTGTCGGGAGCCGGAGTTTCCGCCCCTCCCGGAGCGATAAGCAGGCGGTCGCGGAACTCGGCTTCATCGTCGTCGAAGTCGATGCCATGGGCACGCCGGGGCGCTCGAAGTCGTTTCACGACGCCTATTACGGCAACATGGGAGACAACGGAATCCCCGATCAAATCGCTGCGATCAAGCAACTGGCGGCTCGTAATCCCTGGATGGACCTCGACAGGGTGGGCATCTGGGGGCACTCCGGAGGGGGATTTGCCTCTGCCGACGCTATTCTCCGCTACCCGGATTTCTACAAGGTGGCCGTCTCTGGGGCCGGGAACCACGACAACCGGAATTACGAGGACGATTGGGGGGAGAAGTGGCAGGGGCTGCTGGAGACCTACCCCGACGGCACGACTAACTACGACAACCAATCGAATCATTTGCTGGCGAAGAATCTCAAGGGCAAACTCCTCATCGCGCACGGCATGATGGACAGTAACGTGCCGCCTTCGAACACGTTGCTCTTGGTGGATGCACTCATCGCGGCCAACAAGGACTTCGATTTGCTCATGATCCCCAACGGGGGGCACGGCTTCGGTGGTGCCAGAACGTACTGGATGCGAAGACGATGGGATTACTTTGTGCGCCACCTGATCGGGGTAGAACCGCCGAAAGAGTACGAGTTCGGCAAAAGGAGAGTGAGGATCGCGCAGCCTACGGGGTAAACGACGGCCCGTATGGGCAGGTGACATTGGCAGCGTTTACTGAGAAGACGACGAAGCAGGCGTCTCCGATTTGTGGAGCAGGATGTTTATGGTTGTCCGAAACGTAGAGACAAAGGATAGAGATGCATGGCTACGCATGCGTTATGACCTCTGGCCGAACGATCAGGCCGGACATGCTGGAGCGATTGCGCGTTTCTTTTCGGGTGGCGTGTTCGGGATCGACGCAGTTCTTGTGGCCGAGGATAGAGGGGAGTTGAAGGGCTTCGTTGAACTTTATATTCGACCCTGTGCAGAAGGGTGCATCTCGGAGCGGGTGGCGTACCTCGAGGGCTGGTACGTCGTACCGGAGGCGCGACGACGAGGGGTTGGTCGTGCCCTTATAGCTGCGGCAGAGCAGTGGGCGAAGGAGCAGGGATGTCAAGAATTTGCCTCGGATGCGGCCCCGGAGAATGTGATGAGCATGGAGGCCCATCTAGCCTGCGGGTTTGAGGAGGTTGGACTTGTGCGTTGCTTTCGTAAAGGGCTCCCGGCTGGGGAGGGATAGGGCATTTCCTTTTCCCTGTGGCTTTACCGAAGGGAAGGACCCTGCGTCAGTCCTCCCCGGCTCAATGGTTTGAGCGAAGATCCGGCATGCCTCAACCCTGCCGCCCTGCGTATGTGGAGTAGCATTTTACCTTTCTCCTCTTGGGTTCAAGATGTAAGATGGGGGTATCATTCGTAGTATCCTGCATAGGGCCAGCTTCATCATGGGAAAAGCTCGTTTTATACCCATCCTGGTTTTCGTTCTCTGCTCGTGGCTTATCACTTCCTGCGAACTTGTGGGCGGGTCGGATGTGTCTGTACAACCCCGCCTTGAAGGGACGCAGTGGATACTTACTGTTCTGAACGGGCACCCGCCGGCGACCAACACGAACATTACCCTGGACTTTGGCGATGGGACGGCCGGCGGATTTGCAGGCTGCAACTGGTATGGAGGTTCGTTTACAGCAACAATAACCGGCTCACTGGCACTCTCCGATGTCGCGATGACGGAGCGACTTTGCCAGGATCCTCCAGGCGTTATGGAACAAGAAGGTGCCTATGTTCAGGCCTTTTTGGATACGCGCAGGTACAGGGTTAAAGATGATCGTCTGGAACTCGAAGACGCTACAGGTACAACGATCCTCATCTTTGAGAGGAAAGTGGAGTTCCCCATGGATCCCCGTGCTCTTGTGAGTACAACGTGGCAGCTTTCCTTATGGAATGGGAGTAGCCCCATGGAGGGTTCTCGAATCACGATTGCGTTCAGTGACCGTATGATCAGTGGCCACGCCGGTTGCAGGAATTATACCGGCAGCTATGAGGCCTTGGGAGACGACATCAGATTTCCCACACTTCAAATGGAGGGTACGGTGGTCGTATGCTCACAACCGCTACTGGAACAAGAAGGGCGCTATACTACCAGCCTGACAGAGGCAACGAACTATCGTCTCAGCGAGGGGCAGCTTGAGCTTTTCACCATTCGCGGCGAGATCCTGGTTTTTACTCCTTTTTCGCCAGGAGGGTAGCATCAACTCGCCCTGCCTCTTCTAAGGGAGAGGGTGTTGTCTCTTTATTTGTGCTACACGTAAATAAAATAGCCATTTATCTTGATTCTGCGAGGAAGGGTAAATATATTTTAAGTGTGTTAAAAATTTAACACATCTGTAACCCTTTTTCTTATCAAACCGTAGGGTGCTACACTAGCCTCTGCTCACAAACACAGCCATGGCAAACCCGTCGCATATTCAATTGAGCCGCCGCGAGCGGCAGATCATGGATATCATTTACAGGCTCGGAGAAGCCACCGCCGCCGAGGTGATGGACAATCTGCCTGATCCTCCCAGCTATTCAGCCGTTCGGGCGTTGTTGCGCATCTTGGAGGAGAAGAAGCACTTGAGGCATCGACAGCAAGGACCGCGATACGTCTACCAGCCCACCGTTTCGCTAGACAAGGCAAAGAAATCGGCCCTGAATCATGTACTATCTACGTTTTTCGAAGGGTCAGTTTCTCAGGCTGTAGCTGCGCTGTTGGATATGAGCGAGGAAGAGCTTACCGACCATGAACTACGACGCCTCGGGCGTCTCATAAATCAGGCCGATCGCGAAGGTCGATAACCATGATTTCGTTTTTCGAAACGGTCACGTTGCCGACGGTTGCCGGCACCGTGTTCGCCCTGTTGCTCGATCTGACGGTAAAGGGCGTCCTTCTCCTGGCATTGGCCGGGCTGCTGACGACCGTGTTCAAGAGAACCTCGGCGGCCTCTCGTCACTTAATCTGGGCTCTTGCGCTGTGCAGTGTGCTCCTGTTGCCGGTGTTGACGGTGACCCTTCCGGCCTGGCGTATGCCCGTCGTGCCTGAAGTTCCGCTATTGCAAGGCGTGACCTCATCGCTCGAACGTGCCTACCAACCGCTAGAGTCGGCACCGCTTCCGGCCCCTGCCGACCTTCCGATTCGTGGCACACACGAAGAAGCTCGGCCTGTACCTGTCGCGCCGGCGGCAACACCTGCCCGGGAAGGTGTAGTGGCGAATGGAAGGGCCGTGCGTCCTGCGCACGAAGCGATTTTCGGGGCATTCGCCGAACTGTATGATGAAGCCCGTAGCGCTCCGTGGACCGTCTGGGTCTTGTTCATTTGGCTGGGGGGTGTTGCTCTAGTCATGTTCCGTTTTTTGATCGGAGCTTCGGGTGTATTGTGGCTGGCCTTTCGTGCCCGTCCGGTTAAGGATCAGGCATGGATCAACCTGGCTGATGAAGTAGGAGATCGTGTATTTGTGAGGCGCCGGGTGCGCTTACTCCGCAGTACCCGAACAGCCATGCCTATGACCTGGGGCATCCTCCGGCCTGTCGTATTACTGCCGGTGAGTGCCAATGACTGGCCGGAAGCTCGTCGTTGGTGTGTCCTCACGCACGAATTTGCTCATATCAAACGCTGGGATTGTCTGACGCAGATGCTGGCCCAGTTTGCCTGTGCACTCAGTTGGTTCAATCCATTAGTTTGGATTGCAGCCCGTCGGATGCGCGAGGAGCGGGAGATTGCCTGCGACGATTACGTATTGCGGTGTGGCACCAAAGCTTCGACGTATGCCACTCATTTACTCGAGATCGCACGGTCTACGCGTTCGACCGTCGTCGTGCCGCTTGGGGCCGTGTCGATGGCGAGACCGTCGCAGCTTGAAGGACGGGTGCTGTCTATCCTAGATGCAGCACGGGTACGGGGGAAGATGGGGCGATTGGCAACGGTTGCCGGGTTTGTGTTTACGGCTATTCTGGTTCTCCCCCTCGCCGCGATGAGACCGGCAGGACCGGCTTCCGGTGCGGCAGCTGCATCCCTGGATGCGGGGACTCATACGCTTAGGAAAGTGATGACAGAGCAGGGAGAAGTATATCGATGGTCGGGCCGGGTGGGCCGGGGGCATACAGTTGAGATTCGGGGGATTCTCGGAGATGTGCAGGCCGCTCCGTCCTCGGGGACTAAGGTCGATGTGGTGGCGCTTTACGAAGAAGGAGCTTCTGCACGAAACCTGATCATCATCGAACATGAAGACGGCCTGGTCGTGTGCATGTCGCACCCGGTGTATGCCGGCAAATGCGCTTCCGATGTTGGGGGGCGGGACAGGAAAACAGAACAACCCAGGGTCGACTTTCTCGTGCGGATTCCAGAGGGTGTTCATTTTTCAGGTGAGACCGTCAATGGGGATATCCGGGCGGTTGGGCTTCGAAATGCCGTGGGAGCAACCACCGTGGACGGCGACATTGTTGTCCAGACGTTGGGAACCGTCAGTGCCCGTACCGTCGATGGCGATATCGACCTGCGAACGTCTTCGTACGCACGGGCCAGCACCGTCGATGGCAACATCAATGCACGGATCGGACGGACAAGCTGGTCGGGTAAGCTTCCATTCAGCAGTGTAACAGGTGACATCTCCGTAGAGCTTCCCGCCGATGCCAGTACAGATATCGACCTGCACGTCGAGTCGGACGGTTATCTGCGTTCAGCGGTCGGGCTTCAGCGCCGATCTAGAGGTAATGGCGAGCATTTCAAGGGTAGGCTGGGTAGCGGCGGACGCCAGCTTTCGCTTCACACCGTGAAAGGCAATGTCACCATCTCGCATCTTGGGAAGCAGCCGTTAAAGACGTCGGAAGAGGTAGACGTGCGGGTACGCAAGGAGCCGGAACGTAATGCCAGGCCTCGGTCTAGCTATCGTGCCGAGGACAGGTCGGCACGGCAGCAACCGCGCTATGCCTTCAACGATCAGAGTGTGGAGGAGAGGCTGCGTGCCGTTCGGCAATTCGCCGAGGTTGAGTCCGAAACGGCGGTCGAGAAGCTCAGCTACATCCTCGTCAACGATCCGAGTTCCCGGGTGCGCGAACGGGCGGCTTCGACCCTGGGAGACATCGCATGCTATCAGGCCGTCCCGGCACTCCTTGCGGCTCTGAATGATGAAGAAACGGCGGTGCGTAGGAAAGCCGTCTGGGCGCTTAGCATGATTGAGGATGAGCGAGCCGTAGCCGCCCTGGCGCACGCTCTTCAAGATACCGACGCCCGTGTGAGTAGCCAGGCTCAACAGGCGCTTGATAGGATCGGCTTCGAGGAACAGTACCGTACCGTTGCCGATGAGACGAACGCAGCCGACGTGATCCTGGATGCCGATCTGCAACGTCTGTCCTTACAGATCGGAGACCTCGACATTGCGCTTTCCGGGAACCTGTTCAGCGTGGCGGCAAAGGCCATCAACGCCCTGGATTTGGGCCTCGAAGTAACCGACCGCGATCTCTTTGAGTTAGCGCAGATCCTTGGCGAAGACGATCCTTACGCACGGAAGATGGCACAACTGGGTCTTGATGATTTCACGAGGGAAGAATTACTTCTGGCTCGTTTCTTTGGGGTAGACGCAGCCTACGTTCATGCGATACATGAAGCGGGGTACGATCCCACGCTCGGCGAGTTGATTCAGTTGAAAGTAGCGGGCATTGGAGGGACGTATCTCAGCGAATTAGCGGACGAGGGGTACGGCGAACTCCCCGTGGATGAGTTAATTGCCCTCCGGCAACTCGGTCTCGATAAGGAAATCATCTACGAACTAGAAGAGCAGGGGATCTACGCGCCCACCGTCGAGGAGATGGTAGAGTACCAGTCCTCCCGAGCCACGAGTGACGACCTCCAGCCGAACCATCGGTAGCAGCAGAGTGGTTCGGGACGAGGATGGAATCTTTGAAGAACGGGTGGATCGGACGCCCGCGTTCTTCTTCTCATGGCTAAAGCACGTCTTCAACGGCTTCTACCACGGCGTCGACCTGCCAGTCGTTGCCGCGCCAGATGCGTCTCAGGTGTCCGTCCGGCCCGATAAGCGCGGTGACCAGGTTGTGATCGAAGGTCTCTTGGTTGAATGAAAAGAACATGCCAAGACGGGTAAGGCTCGGAATACGTGCAAAAACCTGCCACTTCAGCCCGGTCTACCCCGCGAGCCCCGCTTTTCTGCTCTTGAAAGCTCCTCTATCGAAGATGACCGCCAATTATTGGATACCAAGAGCATTTACCCGTAAATGTGACATAGACGGCTACAGCCTTCGATCTCGCCGTCGAACACAAAGGGGGCATCCCGGTTTAGCCCTATCCTACCGAACTTCTGGTTCGGAGATGGGTGTCGGGAAACGCGCCTTCGAATAAAGCGCCCTGTGCCTATCCTACTTCCGATGGTTGTGCCGGCTCTTCTCCGTCGTAGGCGATTCCACCACACCGTTTATAGGCTTTCACCCCTTGCATGTCACAAAGGGACCGGCTACTGTGCAAACAACAGGGGCCGAACTGGTCCATAACCTCTTTGGCCAAGTCGTCGATCTAAGCTCTACCGAGCGCACTGCCTACCTCGACCCGGCCTGCCTCTACTCCCCCCACACCGCCGCGAGATCGAAGGCTGTCACATGGGCACCACAAAACCGCTTTCAGATTCCTGAAGGAGGTCGTCATGAACTCAAGGATTGCCTCTCTAGCGCTTAGCATCCTTCTGCTATGCGCTATTTCCAGTGAAGTCTCAGCCCAGATCAACTGGGTGCCCTATGCAGGCAATCCGGTCATCGATGAGGGTTTTGATCCTGCATCTGAAGTGATCTTTCGCCCTTCTGTGCTCTTTGATGGTGCGACCTATCACATGTGGTTTGGTAAGAAGGACGCCCAAGATGTTGAGAGCATGGGGTACGCCACCTCTCCCAACGGTATCAACTGGACCCTGGTAGATCCACAGGTTTTAGCCCCCTCGTCGGATCCTACACGCTTCGATAGGGATCATGCCAGCCAGGGGTGGGTCATCGCCGATGGAGATACCCTAAAAATGTGGTACTGGGGCGATGGACCCAACATCAGCAATATTGGCTATGCGTGGTCCACCGACGGTGTGAACTGGACCAAAGTGGTCGGTCCCGGCCTCGACGGCAGTGTCTACGACCGGGTCATGGATGGGGGAACCGCCCTGGCGCTGGGCACCCCCTGTGTTGTCAAGGACGGCGGCACGTACCATATGTGGTATTCACGCGTTGACCAGACGTTGGCGTTCCGAATCGGTTATGCCACCTCGCCGGATGGCATGCACTGGACGAACGTTCCGGGATCCGGTACGGACGGAGCGGTCTTGGACTTTGGCGAACCCGGACACTTTGATGAACATAGCGTTGCCTGGCCGGCGGTGATCAAAACGGATCAGGGCTTTGAGATGTGGTATTTCGGCGGCGACAGCTTTGGCGTAAACCGCCTCGGCTATGCCACGTCAGCCGATGGGATCCAATGGACACAGATCGACGGTAACGGCACGGCTGGCGCATCCTTTGATGAGGCCCATTTTGCGGCCATCCTCCGGCAGGACGACGTCTACAAAATGTGGTACGGCATCGATTTCGTCGACGAAGTGCGTTACGCAACCTCCGGGGTCGTTCATCCAGGAGACGAGGAGATCCGGTGGCGGTTCGGGTTTGAAGACACCTGGTCCCTACTGGAAAGTTTTACCACCGAGCAGCAGCGGGAAGACTTGCTCTCGAAGCTGGACGTTGTGGTCGCCTCGCAAGAGGTCGGGGGCGACATCAACATCAATGGACTTGCCGGGGGATGGAATGCAATGCAGGTGCGATCCGGGGAACCCATCAACTTTTCGCTGAGCGATGCCACCATGCAGCGCTTGCAGCGCCACCGGTTTTCGTTACTCTGGAGCCTGCGCTTCAACGCCCTCTGGGCCAGCCAGGATAACCCGGACTGCTACAACCGTGCTATTGATACCAGCTGTGCCCCGGGGCCGGATCATGAAGACGATCTCTACGACTACGTCTATGCGCTCGTGGAACGGTACGATGGAGACGGCTTCCTGGACATGGGGCACGAAACGCCCAACGATCCCAGCGATGATCTGGTAGTGCCCATTCAGTTCTACCTGATGACGGGAGAGATCGAGTTCGTCGGCGCGACCCCGGAACCGGATGGTGGCTACGGGGATGCGGCGCGCAACCACTTCTGGTCCGACACGGTAGAGAATCTACTCAAGACCCATCGCATCGTATACCGGGCCGTACACGACGCCGATCCGAGCGGCTTCTCGAAAGTGGTCAGCAGCGGTGGGATTTTCTGGGATTTGTACAGCGATTTTCCCGATTGGCCGGCAACAGAGGGCCCCACGGTGCAGGCCCGGCTGGGCGGTGATAACAACCACAATGCAACCTATGTGGAGAGCTTTAATCGCCTAAAACAGATGTTGACCAGCTTCGGAGACGACAGCGACGGCGTCGAATGCGACCTGGTCGGATGGCACCCGCACATGCCGTGGCGTGAGGTCGAACAGGCCTTCACGTTTATTAAGACCTATGCCGGCGATAAGCCCATCTACGTCGATGATATGTGGTGCAATATTTTCTTGCAGGACCGGGCCGATGCACCGGGCAATACGCTTTTCACCGGGGCCCGCGTCGAGACACAGGGAGATTTCCCCAATGCCGAAATTCCCGGCTATACGGCCTTGAAAGTCGGCGTCTTTTTCAGCGACGGTCCCGTTCGGGCATGGTATTATAAACGGCACGCGCATACCCTCGTCAAAGCCTTTGTCTCGGTCTTCGGCGAAGGCGCTGAGCGCGCCAGTGTTTCCGGCATCGCCGACTTCGGACTGGTACGGGCTAGTCCCGTGGGCTTCGTGGATCTAATGGGGACACCCGCCGAAGACTTTTTCGAGAAACCGGGCTACTATACCTACAAACTCCTGGTTGACAAACTGCATGACTTCGAGTCCGTCGAAGAACTACCCGTCAGCAATGACCCCCGGACGCGGGCCTATAAGTTCAGCCGCCCCGAGCGGGGGCCCATCTACGTATTGTGGAGCGAAACCGGTGGGGCGCCGCCCGACCTCGATTACAGCATTCCAACGGGAGAAACGGTTACGCTCTCCGTCGAAGGCGATACGCTGGCGTGGACCCATCTTGTGACGGAGGCCGGGCAGACCGAGCCCGTAGTCGAAACGCTCATCACCCAAAACCGGCAAATTACCCTGCACCTGGGCTATGAGCCTGTCATTTTGGAACCAGTGAGCGACATCCAGATCTCAAACGCGCCTTCAGATGATGTGCCTGCTGGTTTTGGCCTGGAGGCAGCCTATCCGAATCCGTTCAGCTCAGACACACGAATCCAGTTCAGACTCGACCGTCTGTCGGTTGTTAGGCTGGAGATCATCGATGTTCTGGGCCGGCGCATACGGAGGCTGGTCGACCGAGCGTTTCCGGTGGGGTATCATCGCCTTACCTGGGACGGTCTGGCGGATAACGGCAAGCAGGCTGCCGCCGGAGTCTACGTGGTGTACCTGCGGGTCCAAAACAGCACGGGTGTAAGTCATACCCAGACTCGGACGGTCGTCAAAATTCGATGAGGCCGCAGGATCGGAATCAGCTACGCGAAGCGGTTGTCCGTGCGTTATTGAGGTTTCAAGGAATCCGTTCAGCATACCATACGTCCGCATCGAAAAGGCCGTCCACGTCCGTAAGGACATGGACAAAATAGAGATATCTGCCATCCGCAGTGATGGAAGGTTCTCCCACAATGCCTTTGATGACCAACTCCGGATCGCTCCACGTATTCCCAACAAGGTTTGACCGGCAGATAGCTACCCCTATACTCGGATCGCGATCAGAGGTGAAATACATGGTGTTGCCATCCGCTGTAAAAGCAGGCTGTCCTTCGCCGCCGACGGTGTTGATGGGTTCGCCAAGATTAATGGGGTCGCTCCACGATGTGCCGTCCCAACGCGATGTCCACATGTCATCACTATCGGACGCCCGCGTTCTTCTTCTCATGGCTAAAGCACGTCTTCAACGGCCTCTACCACGGCGTCGACCTGCCAGTCGTTGCCGCGCCAGATGCGTCTCAGGTGTCCGTCCGGCCCGATAAGCGCGGTGACCAGATTGTGATCAAAGGTCTCTTGGTTGAATGAAAAGAACATGCCAAGACGTTCGGCCACGCGAGTGATCTCTTCCGGGGAGCCGGTGGCGAAGATCCATTGCCGGGTGTTGTTTGTGTAGCGGCGTGCGTAGGTGCGCAAGACTTCTGGGGTGTCGTGTGCCGGGTCGAAGCTGATGCTGAGGAGGTGTGTCCGGTCGCCGAAGCGCTCGATGAGGCGCGCTTGAAGCTGCTGAAAGTTGCGGGAGAGGAGCGGGCAGTATTCCGGCAGTGGGCAACGGGTGTAGATGAACGTGAGCACGAGCACGCGTCCTTCAAAAACGGAGAGGCTGAACGCGTTGCCGTTCTGGTCGATGAGTGAGAACGGGGGAACAGGATCCCCCGGTTGTATCAAGGGGAGGGTGCCTGACGGGGCGAACACGGGATCCGGTTGACCCGCCGGATGAGCGGCCACGGCGCTGTCAGGGAGCACATGAAGGCCGTAGATCCAGGAACTATCTCTGGTAAGGGAAAGCGTAAACCGCACGGCATCACGTAGTTCAATACCGTCAAGTTCACTTCCGTTGAGGGCTTTGAACGGCATGGTCATGGCCGGCATCAGCCCGGAGATTTCTTCATGCTCGACGATCACGGTACGGCCGTCATCACCGAAGCCTACAATCCGTCCTTTTACCGTGTAATTGTGCCGCAAAGTGCATCCTGCGAGGAGGCATAGGCTGAGCCAGCAACAGAAGACGAGCCATGAAAAACAGACCCTGCGTGTCATCGCGCCATCTGTCGGCAGGAGGGGGGATCGGGAGGTAGATGGAACTCAAACGAGACAGACGGCACGTTGTGCCGAAGAGATCAATGCTGAGATGGAGATGGGCTAGGCTTGTTGCTTGGATCGCTTCGCCAGGGCATGTTCGATGGCTTCGAGGAGTTCGCGGCGGTTGAAGGGTTTACTGATGTACCCGTCAAAGCCGGCCTCGATGAAACGGTCGCGGTCGCCGGGCATGGCATAGGCCGTCAGGGCCAGCGCGGTGGTGTCCTCATATTTTGGTTGCTCCCGGAGGAGGTGAAGCAGGTCAATACCGGTGCGCTGTTCGCCCAAGTTGATGTCGAGGATAAATAAGTCGAACGTTTGTTTTTCGGCATGAGTAAGGGCCTCATCAACGTGCGCCGAAAAGACGACCGTAAAACGTGGCTGAAGCATATACCGAAGCAGCGTTTGCGTGTCCGGGTTGTCTTCGACGGCGAGAATATGGAGGACTTTGTTTTTACTCATGGGAGCTTTCCTGGATGTGTTGAAAAGTGAGTGCGGGGCGGTTCAGCTAGTGTTAGGAGGTGGCAAACACAAGACGCATCCCGTCCAATAAAAAACATTCAACCACGAGCCATAGCCGAAACGACGTACTACTAACGCAGGGACATTCCCGAAGATTCTCCGAATGGTTGCTCCTTCAAAAGCACCTGTATGATGAGAACCCAAAGACATAGACAAGGATCGCAGGAATGCGAATGAAAGTCGCGTGTACCGTTTACCCGAGCTGAAGATGCTGTTCCATGCTGCCTTCGGACGGGACGTTCAACGGCCTGAGATCATGGATCCACACACAGTATAGAACGGGGCCGACGGTAACATTTGCTAGCTAATATCGACACGGATCAGCTTCGTCTTAAGCAAGGCAGGGTATGGGGAGCGTCCGAGGGGCATCCGGGCGGTTACAGACGCCACCTGAGCAACGCTTTTACTTCCCTTAGGCGGTTCCCCCTCACCTCGTCAAGACCGGAACCAACGGTCGTCACATCCTCAAATCGGGTAATCGAAATCTTGGTTTGCAACGTCAGCCGTTCTATCGGTTCCCACCTGGCGAGGAGGTAGGCCCGCTGCCCGCGTCCTGAAAAAGAGGGTACGGAGAAGGTATACAGCAGGTCGTTTTCGTAGGTAAACACCCGCGAATCGAAGCTGTCGGTATCGAAGACGGCCAGGCGGACGTCGAGTTGTACCGTCTGGGTGGGGACCCAACGTACGTCCTGGTAAAACACGAGGCCGAGTTCGTTCGGTTCACCCTGAAGGGCGAAGCGAACCGCCTCGATGCGGGCTTGCAGCCGGAAGGAGCGGCTAAAGCGATATGCTCCGTGCAGGCGCAACGATTGACGCGTTTCGTGCTGGAGGGCGTCGAGGATGCGCGCTCGTTCATCGATCAGCTTTACACCGGTCTCTTTCGTCTCGGTTCGTCCCTGGAGGTAGACCGAGAATTGCCGGTTCGGGCGATGCTCGATCATGAAGAGGGCGTCGTAGCCTGCGCTGGGACGCGGTACACCGAAGCGTACCCACGGGAAGCGGTATTGATCGAAATAAGCGGCAACACGCCACTTCGGATTCGGTTGAAGGCGCAGGCCCAGGTAATAGCCGGTCTCGTTCCGGGTGGCACCGTGTTGTTCACCAAAGGCGAATCCGTGCAGACTCACAAAATCTCGGGGATAATGGCGAGCGAGTACGACGGCTTCGGCTACAGGCGAGAAGCGCATCGCCAGCCCCCCAATGCCTCCGATTGCCGCATCTTGCGACCGACCGACTTCGCCAAAAAGATGCATGTTGCCAATAAAGACGCTGGTGTACGCCCCGATCATAGAGGCCCGGCGACCTGCAAATCGGAATCGCTGGTAGGCCTGTTCCTCGGGTTGGAAGGGGCGATTGAACCGGCTGCGATAGCCTGCGATTCCTACCTGTGCCGAGCCGAACTGATAGTCAAGGACACCCCCCAGGAGGTTTTCACGAACGGCGTCTTTCTTACGCTGTTCGTTGAGCGTTCGGTGCAGGCCACTCTCGAACAGCGTGGTTGCCGTCCCCAGGTTTTCCGAAAAGCCGTTAGTAGTGGTGTCCGGCTCCATCAGGGTAGCATCCAACGCGCGCCGTGAAGCCATCAGGGAAACAGACAGGTCGGGGGTGATGAGAAAGGTGGCTGCGAGCCCTCGAAAAAACCTGTTCTCGTCCGTCGATCCGTAAGGGATAATGCCCTTTCCTGAACGGACGACCGGGCGTACCGGCTGGCGGCCTTTTCCAAACGAGCTACTGCGCCAGAGCACAACCCCCTGCCCTACGTTGGCGACGAAGTCTCCGATAACCAGCGTTTTCAAGCGGCCCATGTTGCTCAACGCGAGATGGGCGGAGACATGGTCGAAGCCGTATGTTTGAGATGAAGGATCCCAGGCGAAGCGTTCACCGGGATCTTTTTCCAGCGTAAGATTGAGGCTAAGATGCCGTCTGGAGTGCAGGCGGAGGCGGGTATAAAACCGGTCCGGCGAGCCGGCATAGGAGGAGGTAGCCGTATCCTTGTCATAGCCGCTCCCGAGATCGAGGCGTCGCCCTACGCGCTGGATCCAGTCAAATCGCAGATCCTGAAGTACCTGCTTGAAGGAGGCAGGGCGAGCAAATCGAGAAGGGGGTGCGGCTACCACGTCGAGGTCCTCCCCGATGGTGATGTAAGGACGTGCCTCCAGAAAGGCTTCTTCGGTGATACCTTCGACGGCGCGCAACTCGGGGATGGAACGGAACGTCCCGAACGTCTCGCGGAACAGAATGATGGCGCGGGCGAGGACAGGACCGAGGGCTGGGATCTGCGCCAGTTCTTGTGCCGTCGCTGTATTCAGGTCCAGGGGATCTTCTCGAAGTGCCGCCAGCAGTTCGACGAGCTGGGTCGGGTCGCCCCGTTCTCCTTCATGGCTTTCCAGTAGGGCTTCGACGGAGACGTCGGCTTCCGTGGTGTCGGGGGGTACCTGTGCCGGGGCTGGATGCGAGAGCCCATAGCCGAGCAATAACAACACAAGCCCCGGAAGCCGGGTAGTATGGATGCGGTTTGTCGTCGAGCATATCATGGGATGCACCGGCCTATCGAGCCTGACGATGTTGCCCTGTATTCTTTATTTACCATCTCAGCCCGAACGAGACGGCGGGCGACCAGCCTAAAACCTCGTGGTGCTCACCGGCCAGGTCGGCCACCAGCTTACCCAGCCGTACACCGGCCCCGGCAGTGAAACGGGTTGGTTCGGTCGTGGCACCTACGCGCAGAAAGAACGCTGGTACCGGTTGTACCTCCAGGCCGGCACGGATGGAAAAAGGGAAGGCTTTCTCCTTTAGAACATCAGCCACGACGAGCAAACCCTCGACCGGCAGGTAGGCCAGGCCGATAGAAAAGGAACGAGCTAGTTTCTCGCGTCCGGACAGCGAGGAAACCATGAGGTTAGCCGCCGTGAAACCGACGCGCACGGAAGGCAACACGTCTACTAAACCGCCCAGTCCAAGCCCGAGCGTGGCGGTATGGCCGTAGTTGGGAATGGACACGCGCTGGTAGCGCAGGAAGAGACCCGCGCTGAACCGGCGTGAGGTATCCAGGCGAAAACCGCGCGCATAGCCTGCATGGAAATGGGTTTCTCGATACTGATCAAATCCGAAGGTGCGGGCTCCACCGGCGAAGGTTCCCAGCCGCGTAGGTTCGGCGTATTCGACGGCTCCCAGGCGCAACTCGGACAGGCCGAACGCTTCGGTCGCCGAGAACGAAACGGCGCGACCGGAGAGCGTGGCCCACGCCGCAGGATTGGCAAAAGCCGACACTTCATGCGTCAGAGCCGTGTTGGCACCGCCGAGGGCGGACGCTCGTGCCCCTCCTTCCATCGAGGTCTGTGCCCGTCCCCCGAGAGGAGAAAGCAAAATCAGCAAGAGGAATAAATAAATACTGGTACAGGGCATGCAAAAGATATCAATGTTCAGATAAGGGGCATGTGGTATGACCGAACGTTCGTTTCAATGCATCTATCATGGATACATGAGCAGGTTATTCGCTTAACCTGAATCATGAATCGGCGTGCAAATACTGGTTATCCCTGGTGTATGATGAAAAAAGAACACTGGTAAAAGTGAACAATCACGGGCAACCCGGAGTCAGGGAAAGCTCACGATGAGGCCCGCCGAAAACAATTTGGTAAAATACTTCGTGTCTCCGCTGCCGCAACTGCTCCAGCTTCCGTAGGCCGACGAAGAGAAATGGTAACAGGTCCGACTCCCTCCTTCGAAGTACAGATCGCCGGGGACCCAGCGATACTCCGCAAGCAGCGACACGTACCGGACAGGGAAGAGGCGGAGCCCGAGCCCGTAGCTATACTGAAATTCGGTGACGTTTTTTTGGCCATCCCATTCCGAAAAAGCGGCCTGGGAGATTCGATATTTTTCTTTTTCGGCACCCATCCCTAAAACCCCATAGACGCTCATCGGAACGCGGCGCCACGGTGCCACGTGCATGGCGAGATCCACGAATGTAAGCGCGACGGAAGGATCGTCGTACACCGTGGGGTCGGAGAACTGGGTAAACTCATCAGAGTATTGAAACCCTTCGAAGTTTGCGCGCCAGTGCACGAGTCCGACTTCGAAAGCGATGATGCCCCTGGCATAGGGTATCCAACTTACCTTCCCGCCCCAGATGCGTTCTGACTGGTCGAGGGGCAATTCGGAACCCCCACTGGGCTGTCGAAGGATCGGCTGGTTGAAGCTGGAGGACAAAACATGCACGCTTATCGAGTTATGGAGGCGTGCCAGTTTACTGGATAGCTGGGCACGAGCACCTTGAACTGACCCTATAGTGCACAAGGCGAAAAAGATGATGATATGGAGCATCCGAGAGGGCATCGCTCGTCAGCGAAGGGGAAAAGCATCAATACAGAATGTATCACTTGTTATCCATCGCTCGATCCATCGAGGGTACGATACGGAAATAGCCCGGTTCAGTCAAGGAGAAGTCAAACTATTAGGAAACAAAAAAATAGGCTCTTCGCTCCTCAGAAAGACGTGATGGCAAGGAGGGGGCTGAATCTGGACGTCTCTCCCTGGTCTGTAAGCGAAAGGAGAGTCACTCGTTATTGTGTGTCGGCCCGGTGTAGTAGAAAAGACGGTTGGGGAAACTGCGAAGGTTTCGGTCAGTACCAGCCGCGTAGCACGATCTGCCTGCCTGGCTTCACAATCACGAAACACTCTTCATCAAGTATGTATCGGTTTCTGCACTCTCTCGGACGTTTTGTTGCCATGGCCTTCGGGTTGTTACTCGCCATGTGGGGGGCTTCGACGGCCCAGGCCCAGGAGTTTAACTGTATCGTACGCGTCAACTACAGCCAGCTTAGCGGGGCCAAGTATACCTATCTGGAAGAACTCCAGCGGGACATCATGGGCTATCTCAATAATAATACGTGGACAGAGGATCGCTTCCAGGAAGAAGAGCGCATCGAGTGCTCGATGGACGTGATCATCGAGGAAGCTCTCACCCTGACGTCCTTCCGCGCCCGCCTCGTACTGACCAGCCGGCGGCCCATCTACGGCACCACGCAGAACTCAAATATCTTCCAGGTTAATGACGAAGAATGGCAGTTCGATTACGCGCAAGGATCCCCGCTGATTTTTGAAGTGGAACGCTTTGATCCGCTGGCGTCGTTGATTGATTTCTATGCCTACATCATGCTGGGGTACGACTACGACTCGTTCAGCGAATTGGG
>JBHHWM010000082.1:0-17461 GCA_046756545.1 Rhodothermales bacterium
GTGCGCAAGGCGCAGGAGGAGAGCCGTCGCCTCGGGGTGCCCAACGTCTATTCGATCAACGGTGTCCTCTATTACGAACGACGGCACGCTGACGACCGAAGATCCCGAAGACAGGTAAAGGCCCCTTATGCGGGGAGGGCGGCGTCCGCGTGGGTATGCGCCCTGGCATCTTTCCACAACCTCCGCAGGGCGTCCCACAGGCTTTTGCGCGTGGTTTCCAGGTAGAGGCTGTTGTCCGGCAACTCGGCAATCAGGCGGCGGTGGGCCTCGCCGAGCGCGTGATAGGGCATGCTGGGAAACAGGTGATGGGTAGCGTGAAAACGGAGACCGACCGGTGCCCAGAGGGCCGTCAGGAACCGGTTGCCCGGCACGTTCACCGAGTCCAGGTACTGCTCGGCAAAGGCCATCACGCGGTCGCCGGGGTTGAGGTAGCAATGCGCCGCCAGGGTGCGCAGAGAGTTCAGCATGAAGATGAGGACGGCGATCAGGTACCAGAGCACCAGCACCTTGTAGGTCAGCACGCCCGTCACCACCAGCACGATGACCGTAGCGCCGTAGAGGAAGGTGAACCCCTCCTGGATCCTCCAGTCTTTTCGATCCTGCGCCGACGGCTCCGAGCGGTTATAGCGCAAGTCGATGGCGAGCGAAGAGGCATAGCGCCAGACGAGCGTGCGGAGGCGTTTGTGGAGATAGGACAGCGGGGCGAGAAGAATAAACCGACCGGCGAACACAATAGGCAATACAAAAGACAGGAGCACGTACAGGATGATTTTGTACGGGCGTTCGATGGCCAGGGGCAGGTACTCGCCGTCCTCTTCCAGGCCGTAGCTGCTCGACCGGTGATGCTCGATGTGGACTCCGTGATACGTGAAGGAGGGCGTCATCAACGGGAAGCCGCAGATCACGTTCCAGATGATCCGAAAGAGCCGGAAGGCGCTCCGCTTCATGTGGGCGAGTTCGTGCGTAAAGATCAGGGCGCGGTACAGGGCCAGGGTCGCGATGAGGTAGAAGACGAGTTGCCCCGGCGAGAACGTCGGAAACGTGAGGGTGAGCACGAACGCGCTCCACCCCAGCGTCACGCTAATCAGGAAATCCACCCAGTAGATCAGCGGCTTGCGGACAAAAAGATCCTGGACGATTTTCTTCGCTTCGCCGAGCGGAAAGTGTTCGATGTGCGTGCGATCAACCATCGGACCAGCGTTGAGTGATAGGGGATCTCTGAGTGAGCCGACAAACGCTCGTACGAACCGCCCGGTAGAGAATACGTCAGATTATGGAAAAATGTAGAGTAGTCGGGTAGAGATTTCGAGCGAGGCCGCGTGCAAGAAGGAGGGGAATGGTCGATACCGGGCACAACGGATACATTTTTCACGGTCTCTCGTAGCCGCGCAGAGTACTTTTCCGGCGAGGCTCGCCCAGCAACTCCCGGAGTGAGAAACTATGTTTACCGTACAAACGCTCGACAAGATTTCCGTCAAAGGGCTGGAACTGTTTCCCCGCGACACCTACGAAATGGCCGCGGACCCGCCCGCGCCCGACGCCATCCTGGTACGCAGCCGTCACATGCACGACATGGTGTTGCCTGTTTCGGTCAAGGCTGTCGCCCGCGCCGGGGCAGGCGTCAACAATATTCCCATCGACGCCTGTTCGAGGCGAGGCATCGTAGTGTTCAACACGCCCGGTGCGAATGCCAACAGCGTGAAAGAACTCGTCATTGCCGGCTTGTTGCTCTCGTCGCGCTGGATTGTGCAGGGCGTCGAATGGGCGAAATCGCTGGCGGGGAACGGGGCCGAGGTTCCGAAGCTGGTGGAGCAGGGCAAGAAACAGTTTGCGGGGCCGGAGATCACCGGGAAGACGCTGGGCGTGATCGGGCTGGGAGCCATTGGCGTGGCGGTGGCTAACGATGCCTCGGCGCTCGGCATGGAGGTCGTCGGCTACGACCCGTTCCTCACGGTCGATTCGGCCTGGGGGCTGTCGCGGAGCGTCCGGCGGGCCGCCGGCCTGGAGGCACTGTTTGCCCGGTCGGATTACATCACCATCCACGCGCCCTTGAACGACACGACGCATGGGTTGATCAACGCCGACACGTGCAGGCTCATGAAGGACGGCGTGCGCATTCTCAACTTCGCTCGGGGCGAACTGGTCGATAACGACGCCCTTTTCCAGGCCTTCGAGGAGGAGAAAATAGCCGCCTACGTGACGGACTTTCCCAACGAGGCGCTGATTCAGCATGAAAAAGTTATCGCGGTGCCGCATCTCGGAGCCTCAACGCCGGAGGCCGAAGATAACTGCGCCGTCATGGCCATCCGGCAATTACGGGATTTTCTGGAACATGGCAACATCACCAACTCGGTGAATTTTCCGAACTGCCGGCTCGCACAGCCGCCCGATGATTATCGAATCGTGATCGCCAACAAAAATGAGCCCAACATGATCGGGCAGATTACGACGGTGCTGGCCCGTCGCGGCATTAACATTGCCGACATGATCAACAAGGGGCGAGGAGATCTCGCGTATACCATCATCGACGTGGATACCCGCGTGAGCGATGAAGTGGTGGAGCAGGTACGGACCATCGACGGCGTAATTACGGCGCGGGCGTTATAACGACGCCGGGCCGCGCGATTTGGAAAGGATGTGAAGAGGTGCCGGCTGCAACGAGGCACGGGCACTTTAGTGCGGCTTTGCCGTATCGAGAGGGCGTTGATCGCGCTACCACCGCGCTGCAACGATTCTTTGAGGGGTGCCGCTATGAAGATCGCTAAACAATTCCGCTGGGAAGGGGCGCATCGCCTGCCCTGGCACGAAGGCCTGTGTCGCAATCTCCACGGGCATTCCTACCGGATGTTCGTTGAGTTGGAAGGCGATGTCGATCCTCGCGGGATGCTGCTGGATTTCAAGCATCTCAAGCGAGCCTTGCAGCCGCTCATCGATACCTGGGATCACGCCCTCCTCGTGGCCGAAGACGATGCCGTCTTGCGGCGCGTAGCCCGAGAGACCGGGTGGAAGCACGTCGTGCTTCCCTTCGATACCACGGCGGAAAACCTGAGCCTGTACGTGGCCGATCATCTCTGCGACACCGCCGCCGACCTGCTCCACGCGCACCACGTCCACACCGTCCGCGTACGCCTCCACGAAACCGAAACGTGCTACGCCGAGGCCGAACGTCCCGTCGCCCCGGAGGCCCGGACCAACGGCGAAGCCCAGGCTCGGAAGACCGCCTCCTCATCCGAATGAGTCCTCGCGCCGGGGCGGCTGTTCTCAGCCCGCCGGTCTCCGCCTCCTGCGCCGGACGAAGCGCACGGTAAACCAGGTCAGCCCTCCCATCAGGACGAGCACCAGAAGGCTTCCGGCGAGGATCAGCTTGGCGAGCAGCGGGAACCCCCAGCGCACGCTGAAATCCATCGGTTCGTACCGATAGTCCGACATGTCGGGTACGCCCGTCTCCAGGAAGGAGGTCAAAAGACGCCGGGTTGTTTCCGGTTGCAGGGTCCACAGATCGCCGATGTGCCCCATCTCGGCGAACACGACCTGTCGTCCGTTGGGGAGATAGGGAAGCAAATCGAGCGCGGCGTTTTCCGGGGGTGTGGAGAGATCGAGACTGCCGCTGAGGATGAGCGTTTCGACATCGGAAGGCTGCATCCGGCGATATGCTTCTGGGATCGGCTCGATGGGC
The DNA here is from genome assembly GCA_046756545.1 of Rhodothermales bacterium. Classification (GTDB taxonomy): domain Bacteria; phylum Bacteroidota; class Rhodothermia; order Rhodothermales; family JBHHWM01; genus JBHHWM01. The sequence goes on from JBHHWM010000082.1 coordinate 3,677, forward strand.
CAGCGATCACCCGGCCCCCAGAGAAAGCGACCCAGGGGTGCGCCCATGACGGCGTCTTCCGGCATGAAGGTATCGGCATCGTTCACCTCCGGGGTGTAGTCGGCGCTGACGGCTTTCGAGGCGTTGTCGCCCCAGTTTACGATCTCCGGAAAGATGTAAGGTGCCACGAAGGAGATGAGCCACAGCCCGCTCGGATCGCCGTCGGCGGCGGCCACGTAGGTATCGAAGACGCGCGCCGCCGAGGCCCGGTCGAAAAGCATCGCGAAGGCGGAAGCTTTGACGTTGCCCGGATGAATGGGCAAAAACAGCCAGCGGCGCGGCATCTCCCGGTTCACCGTTCGTAGGACCGACGCCAGATCCTCGGTGCGTGCCCGGGTTGCGGGATCGTTGGCCCAGAGGGTGCTGTAGTGCTGCAAGATCGCGTCGGTCTGTTTCGGATCCCAGACCATCCCGCCCGGCGGGTTGGCCCCGATCATGATCGTCCGATGGATCCGCTCGGGGTACATGATGCCGTAGAGGTAGGCCAGGCGGGTCCCGAAGCTTTCGGCCAGGATGTTAATGCGCTCGTACCCCAGTGCCCGGCGCGCACTTTCCATGTCGGCGACGACATCGACCGTGGTATAGCCGTCGATGTCGACGCCGGCTTGCCGAAGCCGCGCCTGGCAGGCCGCATAGGCATCGCCGACCTGGCGCAGCGTTTCGTCGGCCAGCACATCGTCCACCTGTCTCAGCCGGTCGGTCACTTCGGGGCAGTCCAGCGACACCGAGCCGTCGACGCCGCGATACCCGATCATCACGTGGTCGTGGTCTTCGATGAAGTAGTCGAAATCGAAGGTGTCCATGTTCGATTGGCCGGGGCCGCCTTCGAACCAGAAGATGGGCGCGCCGGGGTGGTCGCCGGTGGCGCGGATGCGCACGATGGGCAGTTCGATCCGGCGCGACCCCTGGAGCTCGCGACGTTCGGGGACGGCCAGCGTACCGAAGTCGGCTTCGTAGCTTTTCGTCACGCGCGTTAGCGCTCCGTTTTCCAGGCTGTATTGTTCGACGTCAATCGTGCCCCGATCCAGCCGGAGCGACGCGAAGGAATGGGCAGGCACGGAGTCTGGAGGAGCTACATCGGAGCGTTGCCGGGCAAAGCCGCCCGGCGAGAGCGTGCCCGTCAGCAGGGCGAAAAGAAGGAGCGTCGTCCGGCGAGGCATAGCGGGGATGGCTACTTGCGGTGGTGGCGTCGTGCAGGATAGCCCGTATCAGGAAATCCGGCGTCGCGTCCTACCGGTCAGGACCTCTTTTGGCGTCGTTCGGCCTTTTTCTGAACTGTGTCGGCGTCATGTGGGTGTGTTTCCTGAAGGCCGCATTGAAGGCCGATTTCGAATTGAAGCCCACTTCGTAGGCAATGGCCAGGATGGTGAGGTGTTCGGAGGTCGGGTCGAGCAGTTGTTTTTTAGCCTCTTCGACCCGGTAGGTGTTGACCAGGTCGAAGAAGTTTTTGCCCAACCGTTCGTTGATGATTTGAGAGAGGTGGTTGGGAGACATCTCGAGGTGGTCCGCCAGCGTCTGCAACGTGAGCCGGCTTTGCCGAAATACCTGGTCTTCGTTCATGGCGCGATGGAGCCTGCGCAGGTATTGCTCCGCCTGCTCGGGGCTCAGGCCCGAACGCTCGTATTTCTGCATCGTTTGCCGGGATGCTTCGCGCGTGGAGAAGACCGTAGACTGTCGAAGTCCGAAGTAGCCGAGCGCGTAAATGGCAACGGCGACGGCGATTCCGACGACGATGTCCGTGCCGACGAAGAGCCTGATTCCCATCCATCCGCTGAGCAGCAAGAGGGCGTTCATGCCCCAGATGCCCGTGGTGATCAGCGTGATCCGCCACAGCCAGTTCAGGGGCAGCGCCGTCGCCGAGGACGACCTGTGGCGTTTCTGCTCATGGCGCTTGAGCAGGTAGAGCGTCAGAAACATGTACGTCAGGCCGTGTGCACCTTTCAACCCCGCCGCGATGTCGAGGACGACGGGGGCCTCCCCGGCCAGCATGGACGAGAAGAAGGCGTGCTTGTAGGCCGCGCTCTCCAGATAGAAAGGCAGCAGGTACACCGTGTAGAGCAAGAACGGCACGACATGTCCGACATCCAGCTTTTGAAAGGTTTGCTGTTCGGCGCAGAGGTACTTCGCGTAGAGATAATGCAGGGGGCCGTAGAGAAAAGGCAGCGCCGTTGTCGTTCCCAGGAGGTGAGGAAAGGCGAAGTAGGCGTTGGCGATTTCCAGGGCAATCGAAGCCAGGCCCAGGGAATATACCGCCATCAGAGCGGCCAGCATGCGGTTTGCGGTCCGGTGCGTCTTCTTGCCGCGCAACAGCAGCGCCAGAAACAGGCCCTGCACGGCACCCAGCAGCATGACGACGGAGAGCAGGTTAAACGCCACGATACACTTCGTTCGGTTACAAAAGGCAGGGACGGTTCAGAGAGGTACCCATTCCGGTGGAAGAAAGCAAAGAGCGACGATCTTGTTATGGATGGCTCCGTCAGTGTGGAGGGCGCGCGCAGCATGGAGGCGGCACAAGATAGCGCCTGCCAGGGCACTTTCTTTTGCCCCTCACCGCTAATATCTTCCGTTGAAACACACGACTACCCCTTACGTGAGGAAGTTCCTATGCTCAAAGAGTTCAAGGAATTCGCCGTAAAAGGCAACATGGTCGATATGGCCGTGGGTATCATCATCGGTGCGGCGTTCGGCACCGTGGTCAAGAGTGTCGTTGACGACGTGCTCATGCCCATTGTCTCTTCCGTCTTCGGAGCCCCCGATTTCAGTAACCTCTTCGTGGTGCTTCGGAATCCGACCCCGGAGGTGTTTACGTCGGTGGAGGCGGCCCGTGAGGCCGGGGCGTCGGTGCTGGCCTATGGCTTGTTTGTCAATGCGTTGATCGCGTTTTTGATCGTGGCGTTGGTGTTGTTTATGATCGTCAAGGGTATGAACCGGCTCAAGCGAGAGCAGGAAGAAGCACCCGCCGAGGAGCCGCCGGCAGAGCCGGAACCTTCCAGAGAAGAAGTATTACTGGGTGAGATCCGCGATCTGCTCAGAGCACAGATGCAGGGCTGATCAGCGGCTCAACACTTTGATATACCAGGTCTGTTACCCGGTCAACCGGCTGGGTGCAGGCCTTCCTTTTGTGAATTGCTTCGCGCGCGGTGTTCCGACGGGCATCCTGTAGTGCGGGCCAAGAAGTACGACGATGCGATGCCGTTACCGATGCTTGGGGAGGCGCTCCCCGCACGGGGAAACCGCCTCAGCCGGGGACTTGGAAAGACGATTCTTCGGGGGTTGGGCTGGGATTTTGAAGGCGAGATTCCCAACCTCTCCAAGATGGTCGTCATTGCCGCTCCACACACCTCGAACTGGGACTTTGTGGTGGCCATAGCCACGGTTCTTGCGCTCGGCCTTCAGGTGCACTGGATCGGCAAGCACACAATCTTTCGGCCCCCCTTCGGATGGTTGATGCGCTGGCTGGGCGGCACCCCCGTCGACCGCAGCAAACGGCATGGCCTTGTCGCCCAGGTGGTCGCGCTCTTCGTGCAGCACGAGCGCTTCGTGTTCGGGGTGGCACCGGAGGGCACGCGCAAGCGGGTAGACCGATGGAAGACGGGATTCTACCACGTGGCGGTAGGCGCTCAGGCCCCTATTCTGCCGGCCTATCTCGACTTCCCACGCAAGCGCGTCGGCGTCGGTCCGCTCGTAACCCCTTCCGGCGATCTGGAGGCGGACATGCAGACGATCCAGACGTTCTACGCGCAATTTACCGGCAAGAATCCGGAGCAGTTTTAACCCGGTGCTCGTATGTTTCTGCGCGCCGTCGTAAAGAACGCAGCCGGCACAAGATCACGGGAAAATGCCCATCTGGAGGTAGGACCGGGCAACCTTGTTGATGGCGCTGATGAACGCGCCGGTACGCAGATCCGTGTTATGTTGTTTGCTGTGTTCGCGGACCTCGTTGTAGGCAGAGACCATGGTGTCTTCCAGGCCGGAGTTGACGAGGTCTTCCTCGCTGGCTCCAAAGGCGACGTCGGAGACGACCTGGGAAAAACGTTCCTGGGCGAAGTGCTGCCCGGTCAGGGATTCGACGGCCCGAAGAATCTGGCGCGCGCTATGTTCTTCGAAGCGGCGACTCATCCGCCCGTGGCGCACGTGCGAGAGATTGCGCAGCCACTCGAAGTACGACACCGTCACCCCTCCGGCGTTGAGGAAAACATCCGGGACAATCAAGACGCCTTTCTCGCTCAAGATGGCGTCGGCAGCGGCTGTGATAGGGCCGTTTGCCGCCTCCCCGATGATTTTGGCTTTGATACGAGGGGCGTTGTCGGTGCGGATCTGGCCTTCCAGGGCGGCAGGTACCAGAATGTCGCATTCCAATTCCAGCGCGTCGGAGGAATTCGAGATGTTTTCCGCGCCGGGAAAATCGAGGATGGATTTCGTGGCGCGGCGGTGGGCCATCACGGCTTCGAGGTCGAGCCCTTTCGGGTTGTAAATAGCGCCTTCATACTCCGCCAGCCCGATGAGGACGGCCCCGCCTTCTTGCAAAAACTTGGCGGCGTGGTAGCCGACATTGCCCAGACCCTGCACGACGACGGTTTTTCCATCCAGTCCCCGTTTCATGCCGAGGGCGCGCATGTCTTCGGCATGGCAGCAGGCTTCACGGATGCCGAAGAAGACACCGCGTCCGGTGGCTTCGGTACGTCCCCGCACGCCGCCCTGCCCGACCGGTTTGCCCGTGACGCAGGCGAGCGCGTCGAGCGGGTTGTCGGTGAGCGAGTTGTAGGTATCCAGGATCCAGGCCATTTCCCGGCCGCTGGTGCCGTAGTCCGGAGCCGGCACATCCACGCCGGGGCCGATGAAGTTCTTGCGGGTCAATTCGAACGTGTAGCGCCGCGTGATTCGTTCGATCTCGGGCTCGGAGAACCGCCTGCGGTCGATCTTGATGCCTCCTTTGGCTCCTCCAAACGGGACGTCGACGATGGCGCACTTGTAGGTCATCAGGGCCGAGAGCGCCATCACTTCGTCTTCCGTAACCGTTACGGCATAGCGGATGCCGCCCTTGGTAGGTAGCTTGTGCTGGCTATGCTCGGCCCGGAAGGCCTGGATGACCTTGATGGAACCGTCGTCCCGCTGAAGCGGGAATTCCATGTGATAGACGCTGTTGCAAATTTTGATTTGATCGAGCAGGCCCGGGGGTTGGCTGGTATGCGCGGCCGCTCGATCGAACATGAGGTTGACCTGATCGAAGAACCTGTCCTGGTTATCCATGTCTTCTCGTGCGTAGGGATAGGAGGTCTACGGGGAAGGGCAAAATACGATAGAAGTAGCATGAATCCAGGAAAAAAGGCAAGGTGTGCCGGGTTTATAACCGGGTTGTTTGATCTATCGAAGAGTGGGGCTCAAGGCACTTTGCCAGGCGCATAGGGTTCGTTTGCATGGAAGAGGGGCAGGCTGTTTATATTGAAAGCCAAAACATTACAAAACGGAGGACTCTTTTTGACCGAGGAAATACTGGTAGGGATCGTAAGTGTCATTGTGCTGGGGATCGGCGCACAGTGGTTGGCGTGGCGCATCCGCGTGCCGTCGATTCTGTTGTTATTGATCTTTGGCTTCGTCGCCGGGCCGGTTACCGGCTTGCTCCGACCCGAAACGCTCCAGGGCGACTGGCTGTTTGCGTTCGTGTCGCTGTCGATTGGCATCATCCTGTTCGAAGGCGGGCTGAGTTTGCGGATCTCGGAATTACGCGAAGTCGGCAAGGCGGTGCTGAACCTGATCACTATCGGGGTGTTGGTGACGTGGGCACTGGCCGGCCTGGCGGCCTATTTTGTGGCCGGATTCAACCTGGGCCTGTCCATTCAGATCGGTGCGATTCTCACCGTCACCGGGCCGACGGTCGTGATCCCGCTGCTGCGCCACGTGCGCCCGACGGGCCGCGTGGGGGCCATTGCCAAGTGGGAGGGTATCACCATCGATCCCGCCGGGGCGATCCTGGCGGTGCTGGTGCTGGAAACGATTTTGCTGCTGAATCAGACTCCCGCAGCCGTCGGTGAGGTATCCGGTGTTACCAACGCCGTGTTGCACGCCGTGGAAGGGTTGCTGTTGACCATCTTCATCAGCGTGGGCATCAGCGTAATCGGGGCGGCGTTCCTGATTCTGATTCTCTACCGACGGCTGGTACCGGACTATCTACAAAGCTCGATTGCGTTGATGACGGTCGTGGGCACGTTCGCCCTCTCGAACGTTTTGCAGGAGGAATCCGGCCTGCTCGAAGTCACGCTCATGGGCATCATCATGGCGAACCAGAAGTACGTGCCGGTGCGGCGTATTACCGAGTTCAAAGAAGACTTACAGGTGCTCTTGATCGCGTGCCTGTTTATTTTGCTCAGCGCCCGGCTGGACCTGGACGTGCTCGACCATTTCAATAGCTACGCCTTTGCCTTTCTCGGCGTGCTGATCTTCGTGATCCGGCCCATCGCGGTGTTCGTCTCTTCGCTCGGAACGCGGCTCACCTGGAAAGAGAAGACGTTTCTGTCGTGGCTGGCACCGCGCGGCATCGTGGCGGCGGCGGTCGCTTCGCTTTTCGCTTTCCGGCTCGAAGAGATCTACGGGAGCGCCGTCGATAGTGTCGTTCCTATCGTGTTTCTGGTCATTGTGGGGACGGTGGCCGTCTACGGCCTGACCATCTCACCGCTGGCGCGGTATCTCGGGTTGGCGGATCCCGACCCGCAGGGGGTACTGTTTCTGGGCGCTTACCTCTGGACGCAGCGCGCCGCGATGGCGCTTCAAAAACTGGGTTTCAAGGTCTTACTGATCGACTCCAATACCAAGAATATCCAGCAGGCGAAAGAGAACGGCCTCGCGGCAGAGACCGCCGACGCGCTGTCGGAGGCAGTCATCGACGAGCTCAACCTCAGCGGCCTCGGGCGGTTTCTGGCGCTGACGGCCAACGACGAGGTCAACGCACTGGCGGCGTTGCATTTCACCGAGGTCTTCGAAAACAACGAAGTGTATCAACTCGCGGCCCGGCCCGGTAGCCAGCGAGATCGCCACAGGGAACTGCCCGAACACTTGAGGGGCCGCCCGCTCTTCGGCGAGAGCACGACGCATGCCTCGTTGTCCAAACGCTTCAATGACGGTGGAGAGATTCGAACGTTTGAACTCACGGAGGACTACCCCTATGAAGCGCTTCAGGCGCGGTATGATGAGGACGTAGTGCTGCTCTTCGTGGTGCGCGGGGGGGGGACCCTGTTGGTGCACGCCGAGGAGAACCAACTCACGCCCCAACCGGACGATACCGTCATCGTCATGTTGCCGTCCTTCTTGGAAGAACGGGATCTGGCCGACGAGGCGTTCTTCGAAGATCTGGTGGCTCATGCCTTCGTCGTAGATCTGGACGAAGAGGCTACATATGAGGAAATCGTACGGCATGCCTCCATCTTATTTGCCCAGCGTCTGCCCATTGCCGCTGACCGCCTTGCCAGAGGGTTTCTGGAAAGCATGCGATATGGAGGGGCACCCATTTCGCGGGGAGTGGCCCTCCCCCATTATCGTATTCCTCGTATCTCGCAGCCGGAACTGGTTCTGGTCCGCTGCAAACCGGGTATTTGTATCGAGGTTGAGGATGATGAAGAGGCATTGTTCGATCCGGCCGAGCCGATCTACGCCTTTTTATTTCTGGTAAGCCCTGAAGATAATCCCGGCCAGCATTTACGAACCCTGGCCCATATTGCCGGCCGCATTGGCGAAGAACACTTCATGGAAGCGTGGCGTTCTGCGAGGGATGAGCAGTCGATGAAAGAGGCGCTTATGCACCCGGAGCGCTATCTGTCGCTTGTGTTGTCGGCGCAGGACAAGACGGCGACCTTCATCGGTCAGGCTGTTCGAGAGTTGGATCTGCACTCCGAGAGCCTGGTAGCACTCATCAAACGCAACGGTCAACCCATCGTGGTAGAAGGGCAGACGGTGCTGAGGGAGGGCGATCAGATTACCATTACCGGCAATACCGCCGACATACAGCATCTCAGAAATACGTATAGCTGATGGCTGTCACCGTCGTATCGAAGAAGCTCAAGAAGAACCTGACCTTGTTCGACGTTTATGCGATCAGCACGGGGGCGATGTTCAGTTCGGGATTCTTTCTGTTGCCGGGCATTGCCGCAGCAGAGGCTGGCCCGTCGGTGGTGCTGGCCTACCTGCTGGCAGGCGTGTTAGTCCTGCCGGCGATGTTCAGTAAGGCGGAACTGAGCACGGCGATGCCTCGGGCCGGCGGCACCTACTTTTTTCTCGACCGTAGCCTCGGTCCGCTGGCAGGCACCATCGGCGGGTTGGGCACCTGGCTGTCGCTGTCGCTTAAAAGCGCCTTCGCGCTCATCGGCATGGGGGCCTATCTCGTGTTCTTTGTCGATCTTCCCATCAAGCCGGTGGCGGTTGCGTTGACGGTGGCCTTTGCCTTGCTCAACATCGTCGGTGCCAAGGAGACGAGTGGGCTCCAGCGTTTCTTCGTCGTCACCCTGCTCAGTGTGCTGGCGTTTTTCATCGTGCAGGGTCTCATGGAGGTGGTTGAACTCAGCGTCGGCGAGGTCCACGAACGGCAATTCACTCCATTCCTGCCGTTCGGCACCGAGGGGCTGCTGGGCACCATCGGCCTGGTCTTTGTCTCCTACGCCGGGCTGACGAAGGTCGCCAGCGTGGCCGAAGAGGTGAAGAATCCGGATCGAAACATCCCGCTGGGGATGGCTCTGTCGTTGGGGACGGCGACGCTCATCTACATCGTGGGCGTCTACATCATGATCGCGGTGCTGGATGCCGAGGCGTTACACACCGACCTGACGCCGGTGGCATCGGCGGCAGCGGTGTTCTTCGACTGGCTGCCCGGGTCCCTCGGCCTGGTGCTCATCGTGATCGCGGCGATTGCCGCTTTTGCCTCGACGGGTAACGCCGGCATCCTATCGGCGTCCCGATACCCCCTGGCGATGGCGCGCGACCGCCTGGTATCCCGACGGTTCGCCACGGTCAGCGGGCGGGGTACGCCAGTGCCGGCCATCGTGGTGACGGCGGCGCTAATGATTTTTTTCATTCTTGTCTTCGACGCAGGACAGGTTGCCAAACTGGCCAGCACCTTCAAGCTGCTCATCTTTTTGCTGGTCAACGTGGCCGTCATCGTCATGCGTGAGAGTCGGATTCCGTCCTACGTCCCCGGTTACCGCAGCCCCCTCTATCCCTGGACGCAGATCGTGGGCATCGTGGCACCGATGTTTCTGATCGCTGAGATGGGGCTGCTCCCGATTGCCCTGACGCTGGGCATGATGCTGCTCGGCCTCGGGTGGTATTACTACTACGTGCGCAGCAACAAAGAGGTGGTGCGCGAAGGGGCCATCTACCATCTCTTCGCCCGTCTGGGCCAGCGCCGTTATGAAGGGCTCGACAGCGAACTGCGTACGATTCTTAAGGAAAAGGGCCTGGCCGACGAAGCACCTTTCGAATATCTGGTCACCCACGCGGCGGTCATCGAACTGGACGAAGAACAGCCCTTCGAGACCATCGTGCGACAGGTATCGACCCTCCTGGCTGAACCGTTATCCGTTTCGAGTGATAAGATTGCTCAGGGCTTTTTGGAAGGTTCGCATTACGGGGCGACGCCGGTTTCGCGGGGCGTAGCGCTACCCCATCAGCGACTCCCCGGTTTGACCAACTCGCATCTGGTGATAGTCCGGTGCCGGTCCGGCCTCCACATCCAACTGGAGGATGCCGACAACGCGCTGCACGACCCCGATGAACTCGTCCATGCCATCTTTTTCCTGGTCAGTCCCGAAAAGTATCCGGGGCGTCACCTGCGTGTTCTTGCCAACATTGCCAGCCGGATCGATGAGGCCCAGTTCATGGCAGAGTGGCTCAAGGCCGAAAATGAACAGGAACTGAAGGAGGTCCTGCTGAGCCACGACCGCTACCTGTCGTTGTTGGTGAGCACTGAGAATTGGACATCTACCTTGATCGGGCGTTCGCTCATGGAAATCAAGTGGCCGCCGGGCATCCTGGTTGCGCTCATCCACCGAGCAGGGCAGATCATCGTTCCGGGCGGACACACGGTGTTGAAGGCCGAAGATCGAATCACGATCATCGGCGATCCAGAGGGCATCCGGCAACTCTACGACCAGAGTCGAAGCTAAATGAGCAAGGGGATGCTTTGTAGATTGCCTATGAGGACGAGGCCTTTTCGAGCGCTTTCTTGAGACGCGGCCGCCGCAACGCGACGGGTTCTTGTTTCCGCCGCATTCGCAGGTTGAGCATTTCGACGAACACCGAGAAGGCCATCGCAAAGTAGATGTAGCCTTTCGAGATGTGCTGATCCAACCCCTCGGCCACCAGCATTACGCCGATCAGCAGCAGGAAGCTCAGGGCGAGCATCTTCACCGTCGGGTGGGCTTCGATGAAGCGCGAAATGCCGCCTGCCGAGAGCATCATCACGCCCACGGCAATGACGATGGCCGTGACCATGACGGCCACCTGCTCGGCCATGCCCACGGCGGTAATCACCGAGTCGAGCGAAAAGACGAGATCGAGCAGCAGGATCTGGATGATAACGCTGGTAAACGAGGCCGTGGCCTGGGTCTTGCCGTCATGGCCGCTTTCCCCTTCGAGCTTGTGGTGGATTTCATGGGTGCTCTTGCCGATGAGGAAGAAGCCACCGAGCAGCAGGATGATATCTCGACCCGAGATTTCCTGCGCAAGAATCTCGAAGATCGGTGCCGTCAGCCGCATGATCCACGCCAGCGAAAGCAGGAGCACAATGCGCCCGAGCATGGCCAGTGCCAGGCCGATGAAGCGCGCACGGGCTTGCTGGGCACGGGGCAGTCTGCCTGAGAGAATGGAGATGAACACGATGTTGTCGATGCCGAGCACGATCTCCAGCACGGTCAGGGTGGCAAGCGCAATCAGGGCTTGCGGGTCGGTGATCCAATCCACGAGATTCTCTTTTGGTTGATGAACAGGATGACGAGGTGCGGCCCTACGAACAAAGAGAGATTGCGCATTCGGCGGATGAAATGCAATCCTACGAGCAGGATGCTTGATTAAGGAGAAGCGCGGAAGCGGGGTGATCTTCACAAACTCACGCGTGTGTGCCAGAAATCTTTTACCTTGCAGGTGCGCTTGTCACAAATAAGACCCATACATCTTGCAGTGTATCGAAACGAAGCGACGGGTTATCTCTTTGCCGACATTGAAACGCGGCCAAAGAAAATAGTAGCCGCACTCGAACAACTTTCCGCTTCTGAGGCTGAGGAGCGCGGTGCTATTTTTACACGCCGCGAGGTTGTTGAATTTATCCTCGATCTTGCCGGTTACACGGTAGACAAAAAGCTAGCGGAGCACCGTCTATTAGAGCCATCTTTCGGCGAGGGCGACTTTTTGTGCGCCATTATTGAACGGCTCCTGGTTTCCTATTTAGAGCATGGAGGAACGTTAGAGGAGGTGCACAATCTGGCTTCTGCCATACGCGCTGTGGAATTGCATCCGAAGACTTTTGAGCAAACGAGGAGGCATATCCTCAAGCAACTCGCCTCACAGGGAGTTACGCGTGAGCAGGCAACTAAACTGACGGATCAGTGGCTCATTCAAGATGACTTTCTTCTGACGAATCTTCCTGCTACATTCACTCATGTAGTCGGTAATCCTCCGTACGTCCGACAGGAAAGAATACCAGATCCTCTTCTCCAAGAATATCGGAGGCGGTATCAAACCATTTATGATCGAGCCGACTTATACGTCCCATTTATCGAAAAGGGCCTTTCGCTGTTAAGCCTCACAGGGAAACTCGCTTTTATCTGCTCAGATCGATGGACGAAGAACAAGTACGGGAGGCCGCTTCGCAAACTGGTTGCCGAACGGTATCACCTTCGTTATTTCGTTGACATGCATCAGGCTGACGCGTTCAGATCAGGAGTGACGGCCTATCCGGCCATCTTTATCATAACGCGTGAGCATAACGACGTCACGAAAACGGTTTGCTCAGCACACGTCAATACAGAAGCGCTCCAACGCCTGACGCAGGTGCTCTTGAACAGTGAAAAAAGCGATGTAGTGCATGAGGCCGTCGGTGTGGTGAGAGGAGATGCTCCCTGGCTCCTGGAGGCTCCTGAAGAAGTGTCTGTCCTGCGAAACCTCGAAGGCCGCTTTCCGGCGCTAACCCAGGCCGGTTGCAAAGTGGGCATCGGTGTGGCAACAGGATGTGATACTATCTATGTGCGTAAAGGAGATGAACTCCCTGTAGAAGAAAGCCGCAAGCTTCCGCTGGCCGTTACCCGAGATGTTCAAAATGGCATCGTTGGTTGGTCCGGCTGGATGGTTCTCAATCCTTTTGACGATAGCGGGCATCTAGTCAGCCTGGACCAATACCCTCTGTTTGCTGCGTACCTGCTAGCGCACGAACAGCGGATTCGAAACCGCAATGTAGCCAGGAAAAACCCTAAGCAATGGTACCGTACCATCGACAAGATTCACACGACACTCATTCACACGCCTAAGCTGTTTATTCCAGATATCAAGGGGACCGTCAGCGTTGCCTATGACGAAGGTAAGTACTACCCCCACCACAATTTGTATTACATCATTTCTGATGACTGGGACTTGCGTGCGCTCCAGGCTGTTCTGCGTTCGGCTGTCGCCGAGTTTGTTGTAGCAATGTATTGCGTGAAGATGCGCGGCGGCTACCTTCGCTTCCAGGCGCAATATCTCCGGCGTATCAGGTTGCCACGATGGGCGGATGTCCCTGAACACCTTCGTCAGCGTTTGAGAGCTGCTGGCCGGGGGCGTAGCCTGGAAGCATGTGATCGAGCTTCTTTTGAGTTGTATAGCTTGGACAAATCAGAACAAGACATCGTGCTGAACGCGGTTGGACGCGAGGCACCTGACATCGCGCATGCTACGCATGTTAGTGAAGACACCCCACCTTATCACAATGAGCACATGGGTCTTAACCTGAAGGGATTTAACGAATTGGCTGCACAGGCCGTTAAGTATCACTGGGAAGTACGAAAGGGTGAACATCTGGAAGAAGGCAAGAGACCGCAGTATGCGATTCGTGCCGGGAAGCATCTTGATGGTATCGTTGATCTACTGGAAACTATAGCCAAACAAAACGGCCCTGACGACCTCGAAGTTCATAGGCAAAGAGCCTATGTGTCGTTGCCTGGTTTTTATCGTGCTACCAAGGAATGGGATCTTGTCATCACGCACCAAGGACAGCTTATTGCTGCTGTTGAAATCAAAAGCCAGGTTGGTTCTGTGGGGAATAACTTCAACAATCGTTGCGAAGAATTGTTAGGAAGCGCGGTTGACTTACTAGATGCGCTAAAGGAAGGGGCTTTCGGCAAAAACGCGCCCAAGCCTTTTATGGGATATTTGATGGTGATGGAGGATAATGAAACAGCCCATAGTCCTGTAGCGACAAGCTCTGAGCACTTTGCCATCTTTCAAGAATTTCAGGATGCCTCCTATGCAGAGCGGTACCAGATTGCTTGTAGAAAGGTCGTGCATGCGGGTCTCTATGACGCAGCCGCTTTAATACTGAGTCCCGAAGATAAAGGGTACACCACGGGGTTGTACGTGGAACCCAACCTCCGTTACGGACTGCGCCAGTTGGTCAAGTCATTGGCTGCTAAAGTTGCGGCCCTAACAACATAGTTTTGAGGGTATGGAAATGACGGTACTACTGGGTTTGCAAGGTCATAATGTCGGGTACAGGTGCTTCAACTTGATCCGCGCATC
>JBHHWM010000083.1:0-17179 GCA_046756545.1 Rhodothermales bacterium
AGACGATCTTTAGCAAGAACATCGACAGAATGTTCGTCCGTTCCTGGCTCGATCACAGCGGGGAAGCGTTGCGGTCGGAGTGGGATGACCGTCGTGAAGCGTTCATCCGGGAGTTTACCGTCAACGACGATATGCTGGATGCCTTTCTGGATGCAGCCAGGCAACGGGGCGTCCGGATCATCGAAGGCGACATGCTCGAGGATCTTGATGATGAGGGTCCTGTTTTCACGCGGGATGATGTGGCGGCCAACCGGGCCTACATTGAATCGTTGCTCAAAGCACGGCTGGCTGTGCGTCTCTTCGATATGAAAGCCTGGTATCCCATCATTCACCAGGTAGATCGCACCTTTAAGGAGGCTTCCGGTCTCTGGCCTCAAGCCGAGGATCTTGCTCGAATCTACAGGTCCGGCCGCTAATCCTGCGGGCCGAAAAGACGCTGCTGTCTTCGGTAGCGGTGCCTTCGGAATAGACGGCGTCGATCTGAGAAAAAAATTATTTCTCTGGTCTGGCAACTTCGAAGGGGGGTAAGGGTCTTGAGGAGAGGGCGTTTCCGGCTCCCACCCTTGTAGAGTGGGTTGACTTTCGCCTGAAGAATGAATAAAATCCCAAACTCTTCACCGTTTGTGGACCCCTCAACCCGGCTAAACTGGAATCTGGGTTTGGCTATTCTAGCATGAACGTCGTAATATCCATGCTCGGAACCCACCAACGGTCAAATCCCGGTTTGCGAAACCATTCCCTTTTACACTGGAGGAATTATCCATGACGCTTCTGAGCATCCTGATGTTGCTGCCACAGGAGGCAGATGACCAAGGATTCATCAACGAGCTGGTTCAAAGATTCAACGAAGGCGGGGAGTTCATGTGGCCAGTCTTGGTCATTCTCATCCTTGGCCTGGCTATTGCGTTCGAGCGCATCATCTCGTTGAACCGTGCAGACGTAAATACGCGAAAGTTTATCCTCAACGTGAAGCGAGCCCTGGAAGATGGCGGTATTGCCGCTGCCGAGGAAGTGTGCGCCAACACAAGAGGCCCTGTGGCGTCGGTATTTCAGGCCGGTCTGCTGCGTGTCGATGAAGGCATAGACGCTGTCGAGAAAGCCGTGGTGGCCTACGGCTCCATCGAAATGAGTTTTCTGGAACGCGGCCTGGTCTGGCTGTCGCTCTTCATCGCCATGGCCCCCATGTTCGGCTTCCTTGGCACGGTCATCGGTATGGTGGCGGCTTTCGACGCCATCGAACGGGCCGGCGACATCTCGCCCAGCCTGGTGGCCAACGGTATCAAAATCGCCCTATTGACGACCGTCTTCGGGTTGATCGTGGCCATCATCCTGCAATTCTTCTACAACTATGCCGTCTCGAAAATCGACCGCATCGTGGTAGAGATGGAAGAGGCCTCCATCGAATTGATCGACTCGCTGGTGTTGATGAATGCAGGCCGTCCGCTCACGGAAGCGCCAGCTCCTGCTGCATCAGACGAAGACAACGCCTAACGTCGGAAGTGGCTGAGCCGGTCCGCGCGCGGATCGCTGTCCACGGACTTCGGGTGCGACGTAGAAAGTCCCTGAGGACTTTCGTCACACAATCGTTCATCGCCTAATTCGACTCGCGTTATGGTACAACTTGCCGCCTATATCGTCATTGCTCTAGTAAGCCTGAGCTTGCTGATGATGTTGGGCTTCGGGATACGGAGCCTCGTTTATGGGAAGGTTAACACGATCACCACCCTTATCGTGGCTCTCCCCATCATTCTGCTGGGCATTCTGTATCTCGTCATGGGAAACTGGGCAGAGGCTGCTATCCTCACCGTCCTTACCATGTTTGCCCTTGCGATACTGTCCCTGCTCTTCACAGGCTTTAAAAGCCTTTTCACCTGAGTAAATCCACTGGGTCCCCTCGGGGACCTTAGGGCGTACTCGATGATGATCCTCGCTAGCTATGGCTGGATTACTGAAACACAAAAAACAACGTCGTGAGGCGGAGATCCCGACCTCGTCGATGGCCGACATCGCCTTCCTGCTGCTGATCTTCTTCCTCGTCACAACCACTATCGACGTGGATACGGGGATAGGGATGACGTTGCCTCCGGAGCTGGATGAAAACGTCACTCCGCCCCCCGTCAAGGAACGCAACATTTTGAAGATCCTGATCAACGCGCAAGGACAGGTGATGCTCGAAGACGTCCCTTCGGCGGTAAACCTCATTCGGGCCGAAGTGCGCAAGCACGTCGAGAATGATGGCCAGGATCCCCGGTATGCGGAAAGCTCCAACAAGGCCGTCGTGTCTATCAAGACCGACCGGGAGACCCCTTACAATCTTTACCTCCAGACGCTCGATGAAGTGTGGATGGCCTACTTCGAACTCTGGGATGCAGAGGCACGCAGCATTGGCTTCCCTAACTACCAGGCCTATCGGGCCACGCTGGATCCGGGTGAAGAGAATCAGGTCCGTGAGGTAATTCCTGCGCAGATCTCGCTGGCCGAACCGGATCCCGGCACCTGACCCGAACGTGGACTGTCATTGATCGACGCTGGTAAAACGCGAACGAGCTTATGTCTCAGCATTTTAAGAAAAAGAGCAAGACCTCGCAGGCCATCCCAACGGCTTCGCTTCCCGACATCATCTTCATGTTGCTTATCTTCTTCATGGTCACGACGGTGTTGCGGGAGCAAGAGGTGATGGTTCGCACAAACCTGCCCAAAGCCGAAGCGCTTACGAAGATCGAGCAGAAGCGGTATCTGTCGTATATCTGGATGGGTCCCGAAAAACTCGGCGGTACACGCTTTGGGGATACCAAGGTTCAGATTGACGATGCCATGATCGACGACCTGACCAACATCCGTTCCGTGATGCATCGTAAGATTGCCGATCAGCCGCGCCTCATTGTTTCGATGCGGGTGGACGAAGCGTCGGAAATGGGCATCGTGATGGATGTACAGCAAGAGCTTCGGAAAGCAGGCACGTTGCGCATCAACTACTCATCGAAACGCGACGTACCGATTCAGTAGCCACTGCATTGCACGCTTAATTAAATAAAGCCTTGCTTCGGCGGGGCTTTTTTTATGGAAATATCTCGCGTACGGGATGCGGTACTTGAACCCGTCCTTTAAATTGTTCGTTAGTACGGAGAGACCGGTGGAGTTCACGCTTTCGCCGGTCGTTCCTTTTGACGCCTGCTTATGCAAGGCGGATATCCCGGCACGCACAGAGAGAAAAAAGCATGATGAGACATAGGGTTACGTTGCTACCTGGAGACGGTATCGGCCCGGAGGTAGTGGAGGCCACGCTTCTGGTGTTGGAAGCCACGGGGGTAGCTCTCGATTGGGATCGCCACGACAAGGTGGGGGCCGCGGCTCTCGAAGCATATGGAACGCCGTTACCGGAGCACGTATTGACGTCGATCCGGGACAACAAAGTGGCTCTAAAGGGGCCGATTACAACGCCCGTTGAAACCGGCTTTCGAAGTGTCAATGTGGCGTTACGCCAGCGACTCGATCTCTACGCTAATGTACGCCCGTGCCTCTCGTTACCGGGTATCAAGACACCGTTCGAAAACGTCGATCTGATCATCTTCCGCGAGAACACGGAAGGGCTGTACTCCGGTATCGAAAACTACGACGCCCGCCTCGAAATCGCCGACTCCATCGCCCGGATTACGCGTACCGGATCACAGCGCATTATTCGATTCTGTTTCGACTATGCCCGGCGGCAGGGACGCAAGTCGGTGACGCTGGTGCATAAAGCGAACATTCTGAAAGAGACATCCGGTATGTTCCTGCGCCTGGGTCGCGAGATCGCTGAAGACTATCCGGACGTGGAATTCAATGATCGCATCATCGACAACATGTGCATGCAGTTGGTGATGTATCCCGAACGCTATGACTGCATCGTAACCACCAACCTGTTCGGAGATATTCTGAGCGACCTGGCCGCAGGACTCGTGGGGGGGCTCGGCGTGGTATCGGGCGCGAACATCGGGGATGAGTGTGCGGTATTTGAAGCGGTACACGGCAGCGCGCCCGACATCGCCGGACTGGGGAAAGCAAACCCAACCGCTCTCATACGGACCGCCGAAATGATGCTTAGACATCTCGGAGAAATGGACGCCGCCGACGCTCTGGGCCAGGCTTTGTACGATACGTACGCCGCCGGGGAGTACCTCACCGGGGATGTCGGAGGTCGAAGTTCCACGATGGAATTTGCCGGACATCTGGCCGAGAAAGTAGCATCACTCCTGGCGCTTTAAAGGAAGGAGTAGGCTACCTGTAAAGTTCACTTGGGGTATGTCCAAGAATTACTTCTCGGTTCTTTGAACGATGAAGGTCAAAAAAGGAATTTCGAATGATGAAGGATGAGGCCCTCACTTCGTCATTCCTTGTTCGATATTCGAAATTCGAAATTCGGAAAGACAGGGAGCTTATGTCTGGATGCGCCCTAGATATTCGCGATCACGCAACCTTATTCGGACCATGATTCAACGTATTCAGACCGTTTATCTCGTGTTAGGGGCTGTCGCGCTCGTGTCTTTACTCTTCTTCAGCGGCCTCTGGAACGGCGCTTCCTCCGAAGCGCAAGCCTGGTTTACCCCTGCTGTGTTTGGTATCGGTGGGCTGGCTGCCGTAGTCGCTCTGGTGGCCGTATTCCTTTTCAAGGACCGCCCCCGGCAACGGAAGGTCATCGTGGCGGCGCAAATACTCACCGTGCTTCATCTATTGGTGTTCTACCTGGGGTTGTTCCTCGCCGGGGCGCTCTATATCAGAACAGCCCGTGGATTGAACGTAGAGATGCTCGTAGCCCTGCTGCTTCCGCTGGTGGCCTATCTACTCTTCTTCCTGGCCCGGCGAAGCGTCGAAAAGGATATCGAGTTGGTCCGCTCCATGGACCGGCTTCGATAGAGGCATCCAGTGATGGTCATGTGGCAAGGCTTCGCCTGCCGGCATCCCCACGAGTCTTCGGTGAGACCCTCCATGACCGGAGGGCTGAAGAGGCATGAACGAATCCCGGCCCACCCGCGTCTATCCGATCCTGGCTCTCGGACTCATCTGCTTTGCCATGAGTCCCATACTCATCCGTTTCGCCGACGAGGCACCGGCAATGGCTATCGCTGTCTGGCGGACGGCGTTGGCAGCCGTGCTGCTTTTGCCCTTCGCGTTCAGGCGCATCGGGAAGGAGGTGCGTCAGTTTTCGCGCCGGGAGTGGGGTCTTATTATCGGGGCCGGCATCATGCTGGGGTTGCACTTCGTAGCGTGGATCGAGTCGCTTTACCACACGACCGTGGCCAGCGCCTCCGTACTCGTGTGGACCAATCCGATCATCATGGCCGTGCTTGGCTTTTTCTTTCTGCACGAGCGCATTTCACGCGGCCTGGCTCTTGGTATCGCCCTTGCAATGGGGGGCGCAGCGCTCCTTGGGTGGGGAGACTGGACGGATACGTCCGGTCAGGCGTCGAATCCGATGCTGGGCAACGGCCTGGCGTTTACGGCGGCCGTTCTCGTGAGCATTTACCTCGTCATCGGACGGGTGGTGCGTCAGCGCTATTCGTGGTTGGCATACGTCCTCCCACTCTATGGCGTCGTGAGCCTGACGACGCTGGGGATGGCGCTGATGCTGGATACCCCGCTCTTCGGATATTCGCCGACGTTTTACGTGCTCTGTTTGCTTATGGCGCTCGGACCCTCCATCGCTGGGCACGGCTCGTTCAACTACGCGGTTCGCTACCTTCCGGTGGCGTTGCTGGGTGTGCTGTCGTTGCTCGAACCGGTCGGCGCGTCCATCGCAGCCTATTTCTTATTCGATGAAATTCCGAACCTGTTTGCCGTTATCGGGATGCTCCTCGTACTCTTCGGCGTAACGTTCGCCCTTCGAACAAAAGATCGTTCGCATGGATAGTTGGGAAAGGAACGCTTCTGTGGATTTCATGACGGACCGTGTGAAATGAAGTGATGGGGAGGCAGGTCGGAGAACCGCCGGCGACGGCGCAGGAAGTAGTCCACAACGATACTGCCTCGATACGACGGCGGGGCTCCTGATACTCCTGCGCGTTCAGAAGTGTAGGTACGGCGCAGGCGGTGGGCATCCCGGTAGGCACGAAGGATAGCGACGGCCTCTCGACCCCGGCCTGAGAAGAGCGCGCGTAAGAAAGCGATGCCGTCGAGCGTGGCGCGGAGAGGAAACGTTTTGCGCCACTGGGGCGGCGACAGGTTTTTAAAGAGCATCAACAGGTTGTTGCGGAAGTTGAGATAGACTTTGCGGGGATCGCCCTGTGCCAGCGAACCGCCACCGACATGATACACGGTACTGGCCGGTTCGACCCGCACCCGGTAGCCATGCCGCCACAATCGCCAGCACAAGTCGATCTCTTCCATGTGCATGATAAACTGCTCGTCCAACAGGCCCACTTCCTCCAGAGCGGCGCGGCGGAGCAAGAGGGCGGCCCCGGTGGCCCAGCACACATCCCGCGCATCGTCGTACTGCCCTCGATCCGTTTCGAGCGTAAAGAACACCCGTCCTCTCGTAAATGGATAGCCGAATCGATCCAGGAAGCCTCCGGCCCCACCGGCGTATTCGAAGTGATCTCGACGATGATATTGCAACAACTTGGGTTGCACGGCGGCTACGTCCGGTTCTGCTTCCATCACAGCCACGAGGGGGAGCAGCCAGGCCGGCGGTACTTCCACGTCGTTGTTGAGGAGGAGGATATAGTCCCCGGTAGCATGGGGAATGGCGGCGTTGTTCCCCTTCGCGAACGCCCAGTTTTCGGGATGGCGGACGAGCTTGATGTGTGGAAAGGTCGCGGCAACCCAGTCCGCTGAGTCATCCGTCGAAGCATTGTCGGCGATGATGATTTCGAGATTGGGATAGTCGGTAGCGACCACCGAGGGCAAGCACCGCTGAAGAAGCGGCAGGGCGTTCCACGTTACGATGATGATGGAGACACGGGGCGATGAGACGCTACCGGAGGGGAGCATGGTAGAAGGGGACAACGCGTGTTTTTCTTTGGGGTGATGAAGGAGGGCTTACCCTTTTGCAGGTGTGGAAGTTATGCATGGGGAAGGGAAGAAGGGACTCTGAAGAAAAAAATGAGCCGGCGCAATCTGGATGATCGCACCGGCTCCCCCACCATCATAAGCAAGCCCTGAAGTGAATGCTCACTATGGTCTTGCCAGATGTGCATATACATAGACACATTTTTGGCCGAAATATAACCTCACCGAAAAAAAATATTTTCGATACTATGAAAGAAGACGCGATATCGATCGGTGTTGCGACGGTATGATGAGGCTCCAAGTAGTGAGAAAACAACTGCTAACCGACCGATCAATGAGTGTGGAACCTGTCGAGGCGATGAAACAGGCGCTGGGGATATTACGCCGCTACTGGCGGTATCCCGAGTTTCGTCCAGGCCAGCAAGAGGCAGTAGAGGCCGTGCTGGCCGGGCGGGACGTGCTGGCCATCATGCCGACCGGTGGGGGTAAGTCCGTCTGCTATCAGGTTCCGTCGATGCTTCGAGAGGGCCTGACGCTGGTCATCTCGCCGCTCATCGCCCTGATGCAGGACCAGGTAACGCAGTTGAATGCACGCGGCATCCCGGCGGCCTTCATCAATAGCACGCTCTCGGCTCGCGACATTGACCAGCGGTGGACCGATGCCGAGTTCGGGCGGTACCGTCTTCTCTACCTGGCTCCTGAACGCTTGCAATCCGAGGTATTCCTGGCACGCGCCGGGCGTCTTGAGGTCTCTCTGTTGGCTGTCGACGAAGCGCACTGCATCAGCGAATGGGGCCACCATTTTCGCCCCTCGTACCTTCAAATCGCCCAGGTTCGAAGGATGTTGGGCAACCTGCCTACGCTGGCCGTCACCGCCACAGCTACGCCCGAAGTGCGGCTTGACATCGTGGAGCACCTGGCGCTTCACGATCCAGCAATCATCGTGAAAGGGTTCGACCGGCCCAATCTGGTGTGGTCCATTTTTCGGACGGAGAACAAACAGGAGCGGGTGCAAAGCGTGCTCCACAGTGTGAACGGAAGCGGGATCCTCTACGCTGCCACCCGCCGAAACGTTGAAACCTGGGCCGAAAAGCTCACCCGGCAGGGCGAGACGGTGGCGATCTACCACGGTGGTCTCTCGACGGTGGCTCGTGAGAAGGCGCAGCAAGATTGGCTGGAAGGACGGGTGCGGCTCGTCGTGGCGACCAATGCTTTTGGTATGGGCATCGACAAGCCGGATGTCCGCTTTGTGCTGCACCTGGATATCCCGGCATCGCTGGAGGCGTATTACCAGGAGGCAGGCCGGGCCGGGCGGGATGGTGAGAGGGCCTTTGCGGTGCTTCTCTACGCTCCCCGGGACGAAGCGACGCAGCGCGCCCTGATCGAAGAAGGCCATCCCGATGCGAAGTCTGTTGCTCAGGTGTACGACGCGGCCTGTAATCTGGCCCAGATCTCCGTCGGAGCGATGCCCGAGGCCCCGGTGACGCTCGACCTTGACACGATGGTGAAAGTGACCGGATTCTCGCCCATCCGCGTGACGACGGCGATTGAATTGCTCACACGGCAAGGGACCTGGCAGGCTCTTCCCACACGCCGTCATCACGGCCTGATCCGCTTCCTGCTGCCCGGCGAGGCGATACGTAGGTATGCGGACAGCCTGCAAAACAAGGCCCTGGCGCGATTCGTTCGTGTCTTACTTCGCACCGTGCACGCCGACGCTTTTTCCAACTGGTGGGACATCGATCTGCGTCTGTTGGAGCGGCGTACCCGGCTGTCTCGGCCTCGCCTCCTCCGAGGATTGGCGTTTCTGGAGGGGCATCGTCTGATCGGTTGGCGGGCGCCCGATAAAGCCCTGAGGGTGCAGTTCAATGAGGCCCGCGCGCAACGTCTTCCCGTCGATGATCTGGCCGTACGGCGAGCCAGACGACGCGCCGAATCTCGATGGGCCGACATGCTCCGCTATGCGGGTACCGTCACCTGTCGGCGTCACTTTCTGCTGGCCTACTTTGGCGAAAAAAGCCCGTCCCGGTGTGGGAACTGCGACATATGCATGGGGCGACACCGCGCCGTTGTCATTTTGCCTGAAGACGAACCGCTCATGCGCCACATCTTGCGCCAGGTCGCCGGGGAAATACCTCGTGCCCAGTGGTTCGAACCCCCGCCACCATCCGAGCAACACGTTGACGGCCTGATCGACTGGTTGATGCAGGAAGGCTTCTTACGTATCACGTCGGCTCTCGATGAAGCCTTCACCGTCACAGACAAAGCCCTCGAACTGATGGATCAGTGGGAACCTCGGACCAGGAGAGGAGATGGGAGGTCCTAAAACCTGTAGCCCTCGTTCTCATGCATGTCGTTCTGACGACCGTGAGGGAGGAATAATCGCTGCATTGAAAGGGGCTATGGGCAGAAATCCTCCTCAAGCGTTCAGGATGACGGGCAGTACGTGTTCAAGCGGATGCGGCCTCCGGTGCTATTCCGCATCCTGGTTGAAAGCCGTTGTGGGAAGGTCGTCCGGGGGAGGATTTTGAACTGCTCGCTCGGCGCTCAGACGATCCAGCACGGAGGTGTAGAGGTCGGTATAGGCCTGGGGATGGTCGGCGTAGTGCTGCATGATCGATTCGAATTGCACCTCGTCGAGGCCGTATTTTGCGAGGATAGCGGTACGGACGGTGGGAGGGAGGGCTAGGAGATTCTCGTTCCGGGCGCTGGCCAGGTGCAATTCCACCAGAATCTCAACCATCGTGCTGTCCGAGACGGGCGGCTCTTCAGGGGTGACGGCCGAACAAGCCGAAAGGCTACACAGCAGGATGAATACGAGGAGCCTGTACCAACCAGTACAAAGCAGGGCGTTGTGATGTGGCCGAGGCATTAGCAGATTGCGCAGGTGAGAAGGTCCGGACTGATCCAGTAGTGATCTTGCAGAAAATAAGACGTACCAGGCGCAAAAACGCACCGCCCTGTCAGTCGCGCAGAGCCAACTGTTGTTCCTGCTCGACTTCTTCACGCGTGCGGAAGGTATAGGCGATGACTTCCATCTGGCGCAAGAATTCGCGTTTGGAGAAGCCGGGCGCAAACACCATCCCGTCGATCATGTAGAGGCGGCCGCTGGGCTGGTCGTAAAAAGCATAAGTCAGGAAAGGGCCGCCGCCGTCGACGTACAGTCTGCCGTCCTCGGTCCGTTCAGCCAACACCCATAACCCCCTCGATTCGAGGGCGTACCGATTCTTAAAGTTGATTTCACTCGATTCGAGTGGTCTGCGCCGGTCAATGGTTACGGTTCCCCACAGGCTGCCCTGGACGTAGCGCCGGGTGAGAGAATCACGCGTAGCATACACCCATTCGGGTGTGAGATCCGCTGGATTTGCCTGCTCTTCGTAATACACAAAGAGGCTACGGCGGGTATCGGGAAGAATCCGTCTCAACCAGACGAAGTTGGTCGTATCGATAGCGATTTGGTAATCGTGCTGGGCATTGACGGCGAAGCCGTGCTTTTCCATGAGGGTTGCCTCGATATCCGGCTGGCGACCCTTTTCGAACATTTGACGATGGACGCGCTGACGAGTGACCTCGTTAAAGCGAAAGAGAATATTCTCTCCCTCCTGTTCAATAGCTTCGGTAAGAGCTTCGGGCGTGGCGGCTGTTAGATAGAAGACTTGCTGCCTGCGTCGCCAGACGTTGCTGCGCGGTACCACGGCGTTTCCTCCATTGAAGATCGCCTGTTTCGCTTCGTCTGAGAGCAGGGAATTCAAGAACTTGGCCTCGTTGGTCGTGTCGCTCAGGGGGGCTGCGAAGACCAGGTTCTTAAATTCTTTGATCTGCTCGAACATGCGCGTTGACGTGAGATGCACAGGTTTGAGGTCGAAGATAGGTTCCACGGCGGGAAGCGTTCGGATGTACTCGCCAAGCTGATTACGCAGGGCCTCTCCCACAGTACCTTGCCACTGCACCGAATCGATCACCACATAGATTTCGCCCTCGGCTCCGATGGCATTGGGCCGAAAATCGGAAGAGCCGCATCCGGTGAGGAAGAGCATCGTCGTCAAAAGTAAACCGGCCAGAAAAGGGGCAACGGTCGTGTGTGCGCGTCGTGCAGTGTTGTTCTTCCAGGGCATAGTCAAGACGGTTCTATCGACAAAGCATGGAGCGAATCGCGCCGTTGGACGGAAGAGAAGGTTGTCGGTCATACAACGATGCAGGTGCGATGCAGTTGCCTACGAACCTTCTCGCTTATTTACAGGGGCTGCAATAGTTGGGACGGTCTCTGTCTTCAGGGTTCGAACAAAGCGGCGAACCTGCGCTAATCGTTCGTCTACCGTGCAAGACGGATCATCCCAGCATTCCTCGATCAGGGTGACCAGCGCCGATCCGATGATGGCCCCGTCAGTATGGCGCGTCAGGCGAACGACGTCGTCACCTGTTTTGATGCCGAACCCAACCAGGAGCGGATTTCGCTGCACGAGGCGTCGCGCCCGTTGCAAATAGGCTTCCACGGCGTCAATCGGGCCGAGGCCCGTGCCGGTCAGGCCGGTCACCGAGACGGCATAGACGAAACCGGTAGACCGTTCGTCGATGTCGACGATGCGGTCGTCGGGCGTGTTCGGCGCAATCAAGTGGACCAGGTCGAGCCCGGCTTCTCGGGCCTCATCGGCTACGAGCGCGCTTTCTTCCGGGGGCAGATCTGGGAGGATCAACCCGTTTACTCCACAAGAGCATGCAGCCCGGCAAAAGTTTCTCACGCCGTACCGAAAGACGGGGTTGATGTAGCCCATCAAGAGGAGAGGCGTATCGCTGCGGGCTCGGAACCGTTCGACGGTTCGGAAGGCGTCATCTAACGTCACCCCGTGGCGGAGGGCTCGCGCGTTCGAACGCTGAATGGGCAGCCCCTCGGCCAGCGGATCGCTAAAGGGCATCCCCAGTTCAATGAAATCGGCACCCCCCTCGTCGATGGCTTCGAGAATAGGGAGAGTGTCGTCCAGGGTAGGGAACCCGTTCGTCACGAAAAGCCCCAGAGCCTTTTCTCCTCTTTGGCGAAGCGATGCGAGGGTGCTACGAAGAGTTGACATCGGCGTGGGACTCATCAGTCAGTCAGGATCGATTCTGGAGGAAACAGTAACGTCCTTGTTTCAGTGAATAGGGCTGATTAGAGGAACCGGGCGATGGTCTCCATGTCTTTATCGCCCCTCCCCGAACAGTTCATTATAATGATCTGGTCTTCGTCCATCGTGCGCGCCAGATCGGGCAAAACCGCCACGGCATGAGCGGTCTCCAGGGCGGGAATGATGCCTTCGGTGCGGGATAGCAGCTTCACCCCTTCGATAGCCTCGCTGTCGGTGGCCGTGAGGTAGGTCACGCGGCCCATGTCTTTCAGGTAGGCATGCTCGGGACCGACGCCGGGGTAGTCGAGCCCGGCAGAGATGGAATGCGCTATCTGCACCTGTCCGGCCGGGTCCTGGAGCAGGTAACTCATGGCTCCGTGGAGGATACCCGGATCGCCACGGGTAAGCGTGGCGGCATGCCGTCGGTCGAGGCCGTCGCCGGCGGCTTCGACGCCGTAGAGGGCAACGGCAGCGTCGTTGATGAAAGGGTAATAGAGCCCCATGGCGTTCGACCCACCGCCCACGCAGGCGACCACTGCGTGGGGGGTTTCGCGTCCTTCGTGTTCGAAGAGTTGTCGCCGTGCTTCGTCGCCGATGACGCGGTGAAACTCACGCACCATCATCGGATAAGGATGCGGCCCGACGACCGATCCGATGATGTAGAACGTATCGTGCACGTTGGTGACCCAGTCGCGGATGGCTTCATTGGTTGCATCTTTGAGGGTCTGGCTGCCGCTGGTGGCGGGGCGCACCTCTGTGCCGAGCAAGCGCATGCGCTGGACGTTCAGGTGTTGCCGTTCCATGTCTTCGGCTCCCATGTAGACCACACATGTCATTTCGAATTTGGCGCACACGGTGGCGGTCGCTACGCCGTGCTGCCCGGCTCCCGTTTCGGCGATGATGCGCGATTTGCCCATGCGCCGGGCCAGCAAGATCTGCCCTATCGTGTTATTGATTTTGTGTGCACCGGTGTGGCAGAGGTCTTCGCGCTTGAGGTAAATCTTCGCTCCCCCCAGCGTCTTGGTGAGCCGGTCGGCATAGGTGAGCGGGGTAGGGCGCCCCACATATTGGCGCAGCAAGGCGTTGTATTCCTCTTGAAAAACGGGGTCAGGCCAGGCTTCCGCGAAGGCCGTCTTCAGAGCATTGAGGGCGGGGATCAAGATTTCCGGGACAAACATGCCTCCGTACGGACCGAAGTGGCCCGTGGCGTCGGGGGCGTCATAGGGAGGGGCTGTAGCTCTGGACATGCTGCTTCGCTTCGTTGGAGGTTGGCTTACTGCTCAAGGGGTCCTGGCACCGAATCCGGGGTCCGACTTTCTCCGGGTGTTTCTTTTTCCAGGGTGGTCTTGAATGCATTCACCGCCTCAAAGAACGCGCTGACCTTGTCGAAGTCTTTTGTACCCGGAGCCGATTCGATCCCACTCGACAGATCGACGCCAAGGGGGTGGACGGTGCGTACGGCTTGTTCGACATTCCCGGCATGAATCCCTCCGGCGAGGAGGATCGGAAACTCTTCGGAAAGATCACGGACCTGCTTCCAGTCGAACGACGTGCCGGTACCGCCCCACAGGTGAGGAGCGTGTGTGTCGAAGAGATAGTACGCTACATGGTCGCGGTAGGGAGCCATCGACCGGTGCAGATCGTCCGCCGAGGCCGTTGGCTCTACTCGGATCGCCTTGATGACAGGTCGCTCGATCCGGGCACACACAGCAGGCGGTTCGGTGCCGTGCAACTGAACCATCGAGAAGTTGACCGTTTCTGTTACACGGTTAACAACCTCGGCCTCTTCGTTCACAAAAACGCCGACCGTTTCCGGTCCGTAGACCCACTGAATGATCTCCTTTGCCACTGCTGGTTCGACGTAGCGTGGGCTCCGGGGATACTGGATAAAACCCAGGAAGTCGGCACCGGCGACGGCACAGAAGCGGGCGTCTTCGAGGTTTGTGAGACCGCAGGTTTTTACTTTCAATGCCATTCGTTTGTGTTCTGATTTAGGGCAGCCTAACTCGCCACGCGAATGGAGGAGGATTCGGGTCGGAGGAGGGTGTACACGTCTTCCTTCATTGCAGCGAGCGTCTGACCGGGGTAGGTCGCTCGCATAAACGTTTCACCGATGAGGACCGCATCAACACCGTTTCGGCGGAGGTGGGCCAGGTCTTTGGCCGTACGGAGGCCGCTCTCCGACACCCGGACGACGCCCTCGGGGACGGCTTCGAACACGCGCAACGAACGGTTGATGTCCACCTCAAACGTCCGTAGATCACGGTTGTTGACGCCGAGGATCGTAACCTGGTCGAAGTCGATCTTGTCCAATTCGCTCGGGTCGTAGATCTCAACGAGGCACGAGAGGCCCAGTTCGTCGGCGGCCTGGTGCAGGTCGAAGAGTTGAGAACGATCCAGGACGGTAGCGATGAGGAGCACGGCGTCGGCTCCATAGGCGCGGGCTTCAAGGAGTTGGTAGGGATCGATGATAAAGTCCTTTCGAAGCAGC
This sequence comes from Rhodothermales bacterium, assembly GCA_046756545.1. Classification (GTDB taxonomy): domain Bacteria; phylum Bacteroidota; class Rhodothermia; order Rhodothermales; family JBHHWM01; genus JBHHWM01. The sequence continues at coordinate 14,575 of JBHHWM010000083.1, forward strand.
GGAAGGTCGATGGTTTGGCGGACCTGAGCGAGATGGTCGAGGGAGCCATTGAAATGAGTCGGCTCCGTCAGGACGGAGACGGCGGCTGCTCCCCCGGTTTTGTACTGGTGCGCCAGTTCGGTCACGTCATAATCGGCGCGGATGACGCCCCTGGAAGGGGATGCTTTTTTGAGTTCAGCCAGGATGGCGAGGGTATCCCGGCGGAGGGCTTGTTCGAGTGAGAGAGTTGGCGCGTTGGTGCAGGGGCGTTCTTCGAGGGAGCGAACCGTCACCGTCTGCTTGCGACGGGCGACGAGGGAACGAGTATCTTCAACGATGCGATCAAGGATAGTCATGGCGGGCTAGGGTTGAGGTCGCCTTCGTTGTCGAAGACGGAGGAGTAAAAGAGAAGGGACGATACAAGGGGCCTCTGCGAAAAGCCGGAACCACTTCGTCTTCCGATATCGCTCGTCGTATTCATTGCGTGTGTATTTCATGATCCCTGGTTGGTTTAGGCGGCGCGGGGAGTGCTGTTCGACACGTCGATCAGAAGGGTAAGCCGTGCCATGGCAGCGCCCGAGTCGATGCTTTCGCGCGCGGCGTCGAAGCAGGCCTCGAGGCTCTCGAAACGGTCGCTGGTGTGGAGGGCATAGGCTGCGTTCAGGAGTACCACGTCGCGATGGGGGCCTTGCCTCCCGTCGAAGATGCTCCGCAAGATGTCGGCGTTTTCCTTCGCCGACCCTCCTCTCAGCATCTCCGGTGCGATGCGGGTGAAGCCGTGATCCTCGGGGCGGATGTCGAACCGGTGTACGAGTGCAGATTGCTTCGAGCAGCTTGCGGCATGTTCGAATGCGGTTGAGACGGAGATCAACGAAACCTCGTCCAGGCCGTCCTCGGCGTGAATCGTGAGGACGTGCTCAGCATCGAGACGGGCCAGGATGCCGGCCATGCGTTCAGCTACGTGCGTGTTGAACGCGCCCACCAACTGGTGCTTCACCCCGGCGGGGTTGCACAGCGGGCCCAGAATGTTGAAAAAGGTGCGGACACCCAGTTTCCTGCGCGTCGGCATTACGTGGCGCATGGCAGGGTGGAAAAAAGGGGCAAAAAGGAAGGCGATCCCGGCTTCACGCAAGCAGCGTTCGACGCCTTCCTTCCGCAACGCGATGTTCACGCCCAGCGCTTCGAGCACATCGGCTGAGCCGCATTTGGAGGAGACGGATCGGTTTCCGTGCTTGGCTACCGTTGCCCCGGCACCTGCACAGACAAAGGCCGCCGCCGTCGAAATGTTAAACGTCCCGCGGCTGTCGCCGCCGGTGCCGCACAGATCGATGGCACGGGGATCGTCGCAGGCTACCTTCACGGCATACTCGCGCATCACGCGGGTGAATCCGACCAGTTCGTCGAGTGTTTCGCCACGGCTGCGGAGCCCCATCAAGAGCCCGGCCATTTGCTCGGGCTCAGACTCCCCCGTCATCATCAGGCGCATGGCCTGCTCGGCCTGATTCTGCGTCAGTGTTTCTCCGGCGGCCAGAATGTGGAGGAAGTCTTTCATGGTATCGGGGGAAAGGACTGCTTTCAGGGGTGCGATAGCTCAACTTGAGTTTGCCATCGATACCCTAAACCGCGAAACCCGCTGGAGCCAGTTTGCGATAAGTTTGGGGCCTTCGGTCGTGAGCACACTTTCCGGGTGAAACTGAATTCCTTCGATGGGATACGTTCGGTGGCGCAATCCCATAATGATTCCATCGTCGGTCCTCGCCGAGATTTCCAGTTCGTCGGGCAGGGAGTGAGGGTCCACCACGAGAGAGTGATACCGTGTTGCCGTGAACGCCTGAGCGATGCCTTCGAAGATGGTGTTGCCGTCGTGCCGGATGGAGCTGGTTTTGCCGTGCATGAGCGTCGGCGCGTGGGTGACGGTGCCTCCGAAGACCTCGCCGATGGCCTGGTGCCCCAGGCACACGCCCAGGATCGGTGTCGTCGCTCCCAACGAACGGATGATATCCTTCGAGATCCCTGCGTCAACCGGACGACCTGGACCGGGCGAGATCAAGATCCCCGCCGGAGTGAGCGCCTTTACTTCTTCCATCGACAGCACGTCGTTACGGACGACTCGCAGCTTGTCGGTATGCCGCCCGACGAGGTGTACGAGGTTGTAGGTAAACGAGTCGTAGTTGTCGATGATGAGGATCATGCTATGAGAGTTTGAGCGGGGGGAGGGCAGCAGCAAACATCCTGACCGTTCACTCCTTTCTTTTCCCCACATGATACGTGGTAAGCAGCCCGGTGCATTCGCGTGCTTTTTCCATGTAGAGTTCGGCTTGCTCCCGGGACTTGCGACCGCCTTCACGAAGTACGTCGCGCACGTAATCGGGGCGTTGTTCCAGGTCGCGCCGCCGGTCACGGGCTGCGGCGAAATAGGTGTCGATCATGCCGAGCAATTCTTTCTTGGCATGGCCGTATCCATAGCCCCCGGCCCGGTAGGCTGCGGCGATCTCTTCCCGTTTCGCGTCGTTGGCAAACAGCTTGATGAGGGCGAAGACGTTGTCCTTGTCCGGATCTTTGGGTGCTTCAAGCGGCGTCGAATCGGTGACGATGCTCATCACTTTCTTCTTCAGCACCTTCCCTT
>JBHHWM010000084.1:0-17169 GCA_046756545.1 Rhodothermales bacterium
TGCTGCTCTTTGTCCAGCAGGGTGCGCACCTTTTGTCCCAACAGGTTATAGATCTCCAGTGTTACGACCGCCGCCTCGGGCAGGCTGTAGGTGATCGTGGTCATCGGATTGAACGGATTCGGATAATTCTGCTCCAGGCTGAAGGATCGCGGTCGTTCTGCGTCCGCCGCATGTATCAGCATCCGGTCCGCCCCTCCATTGACCTGGACCTGCCCCGCGAGCGACGGATGATAGCCCGGCTTGAGCAATTCCAGTTCTACTTCCAGCATGTCGCCGCCCGGCAGGGCCTCCGTGCCGAACATCGCAACGCGCAACACGCCCTCTTCGGAGACATGCCCCACTTTCCACCCTCCGGGAAGTTTCGAGATCACGTCCGCAATCCGAACGGCCCCCGGCTCGAAGGGAATCGAGAGCAACGCGCCGTAGACCGCTCCATCGGCCTCGTCCAGGCGCACCGACACCCGTGTATGATTCGGGCTCCCAGATCCCGGCAGCCTCTCCAGCACGACCCCGGCCCTTGAGGCCGGCACCTCCCCCTTTTTGGTCAGGGCGGCGGGGGGGCACGTCGGGTCGGCGGGAAAACAGGGGATGATGCCCAGCAGGTGACGCAACAGAAGCGTCCCGTCGAACGGATCGATGATCGCGTTGCCGGAGCCGTCCCCATTGATCAACGCGGCATTGCTGAAGGTCACAATGTCCAGCAACTTTCGGAGAATCAGCGTGCCGTCGAACGGATCAACCTGCAAGTTGAACGAGGGATCTCCGTAGAACGGCACGACCGCCAGCGGAGAAGCAGCATCGGCGACGGGGAGGATGCCGCTGACGCCGGGCGTAAAATCGAAGTTGCTCAGCGCCAGCCCCATCGGGCCGACGTCGTTGGTCAACGCCTGCATCTGGACGATGATCAGCGTGCCGGAGCCGGTAAACGGCACCGTTCCATCGGCGTCGACGAGGAAGGTGCCGGGCGTGGCGGCGTTGATGCCGACGGTCATGCCGTCGCTGAGCGTGCCGGTGGTCGTCACGCCGAGGGGCGCGACCAGGTTGGCGTCGTACGCGAGGTCGAACTGGTACGAATCGACGTTGAACGGATCGAGCAGGACGTCGATGTTTATAGCCAGATCGAAAAGCTGGTTGGGATAAATCGGCTCGGCCGCCGCCATCGACGCGTTGATCTGCGCAACAACGGTCATCGTCACCGGCACGACGAGGTCGCCCACGAGGGGGTCGTCGTGGGTGATGGTCAAGTCGAACCGATAGTCGCCGGGCGGCGTGCTCTCGGAATCGAACGTGACCGTGAGGTCCTGCCCGCTGCCCGCCGTGAGGACGCCGGTGTCCGGCAAGACGGTCACGCCAAACGCCAGGGCCTTCGGCACCGCCGCTGTGCCCGCCGACCAGGTGAGGTCGATGGGATTGCCGGGGTCGTTGGTGAGCGTCACGGTGGCGTCGAACGTTGCATCCGTCTGCATCTGCACCTCCAGGCTCTCCGGCACCACCGTGGCATAGGGCGAACGCCCGATGAGCACGACCGGATAGGCCCCTTCGTCCGGATCGTCGCTGTTCACGACCATGGTCACCGTGTCGGCCCCGGCTGCCGTCGGCTCGTAGATCATCGTGACGGCCCGGCTCGTGAACGGGGTGATCGGGGGGGGAGCCAGCACGAACGGCGTCGGGTCGTTCTGCGCATGAAACGAGGTGCCTGCCAATCCGCTAAAGCTGGTCACATGGAGGCTGTCGGTACCCACGTTGTCGATGGTGACATCGACCGTGGACGAGTCTCCCTGGAGCACAACTCCGAAAAACAAGGTGTCCGGGTCGGTGGCAATGTCGGTCAGGATGTTTGGGATGCCGGTGACGATCAGGGCGGCAGGGATGTCGAGGCGAAACTGCGCCCCTTCGAAGAGCGAGAGGGTGTCTGCATAGGAGCCCGCCACCTGCGCGCCGGCATCGAAGGTCACGTCCACCGCTTGCGATCCGCCGCCCGGGATCGTGGCGGTGACGCTGTCGCCGGGCGCGAGGGCGCTTTTGGAGGGTGGAGGCAGCGCGACGGAAAGAAAATCGCCCGGCGTATTCGAGGCGACAAGGGTAACATCGCGAGGATCGGGGGCCGTGTTGGTGATCGTCAACGTGCGCGTGACGGCATCCTCCGAGGCGAGCGTTTCATCGAAACGCACCGGATCCACCGTGAACGGGTTCTGGAGGAACGGCGGCAGATCGAAGGCTTCGGTGCCGTCGGAGCGGCTGTTGCTGGTCCCCTGGTCGGCGCTCCAGCCCAGGCCGCGACGTGCAAAGACACTCCAGATGATGCGCAGGTTTTTGCCGTCTTGGGTGGCGGGGTCGCCGTCGCCGGTCAGGAGGTCGTCGGCCAGGATGATGGCGTCGCGTCCATCGACGAAGCCGGGGCTGCACGGCTGCAGCTTCATAGCATCCGTGACCAGTTGCAACGCGAGGTTGTTGCCTCCCGCACCGTTATAAAGATCCGGGTCGAACCCGGTGCCGCCGCCGGTGCCGTCATCGCCGCCGCCCAGTTCGGGAAAGTGATCCCCGATGAGCGCCCAGTTCAGGTCCCACAGCATCGCCGCCCATACCGAGCCGACCCCGTGCGGCACCGACAGGAATCGGATGTGATCATAGGTATACTGGGAGACGGCCATGTCGGTGCCGTAAGGAAACGTGCGGATGCCGGGGCCGTCGGGCGGCTCCCCAATCAGGTACGTTCCCATGCCCCGCGCCTGGTCGTGCGTATCGCTCCCCTGCTGGGTCATCATCAGGGCGAAGAAGTCGCTCCAGCCCTCGCCCATCTGTTCATCATTATCGAGGCACGAGACGGTGCCGGGGCCACCCGTGAGCCGATTCGAGATGCCGTGGGTGTATTCGTGCGCGATCACCCCGTGGTCGAGGTCGCCGTCGCGGGCGGGCGTGGCGCTGGAGCAGGTGAACATCTCCATACGCGGGCGGCTGCCCTCCGGGGGGGTCGAGAAAAAGGCGTTGCAGTTGAACAAACCGTCCTGACCCTCGGCGCGCACATCGTCGCCGCCCAGGCCGCCGCGCCCGTAATTGTTGACCTGAAAATTGCCGCTCGCCTCGTCGAAGCCGTACTGGTAGCTCACATCGTGCATGATGTTGTTCCAGTAGAACAGGTTGGTAATGGCTCCGGGAAGGTAATTGACCGGTTCCTGGCTCAGGTCGATGGGGAAGTTGAAGTCGAGCGTGGGACCGCCGTCGGGTTGGCTGCCGGGGTCCGTATCGGGCAGGTCGTTGGCGTTGCGGTCGGCATAGGCGTGGACGTTGTTACCGCGTGTGATGGTAAACTCGGCACCCGCTGCGCCGTCGGTGTCGTGCCATCCGAAGGGCGAGGCCACCGGGTCGGCGGGATCGACGACCACGGACTGCGGCGTCCCGATTCCCACCGGATGCAGGGGGCTTTCGGCAGGGAGGGGGAAGACATTGTACGAATCCGGGATCAGCCGGCCCCGTCGTTTCGGATTCTTTCCCGATTCCATCGGAGCGTCCTGTGCTCGCGCCGGAGCGCCCCAACGATCTTCGACCACCAGGTTGTTCAGATCCAGCACGGTGCCCGTAGCGGCATCGACGCGGAGGTGCCACCAGTCGCGGGAGCCGGGCGGTTCGATTTCCACGTTCCACGCCAGCCGGACCTCACCGCTTTCCAGGGGTTGATAGATCAGCCGGACGGGGATCGGCTCGAGCGAAACGCCGCCCGGGCTCAACAGGGTTTCCCGCGCCGCGCCGGGCATAGACCCCAACACGCGCAACGGCTCCGTGACCAAAAGCCCGAGATGCAACGCCGCCGCCTCGACCGCCTGTTCGGCGCTCAACACCGCCAGGGACCCGGTGACCCTACCGGCCAGGTCCGGCACAAACCGGTTTCCCACGCTGACCACCTGCGACCCTACCGAGACGTTGACATTGACGACCGCGTTGTATACCCCGATGCCTTGATGGTGCTGCTGCACATAGACGTGGGTGACGCCGGTAGAGCCGCTGGTGTAGGCATCCCGCACCCCGAGGTCGGCCACATCCGCCGGCGTCAACCCCAGCGACCCTGCATGATCCTGGAGGTATTGACGCGCCGTGCTCACCGCCGAGGGGACCTGCGCCCACGCACCGCCCGTGTCCAGGCCCAACACCAGCACAAGCATCGCGAGGCACTTCCAGGGAGTGAGCATGTTTTTCATACTGTCGGCGGATCGGGCCACAATGATCGTCCCTATAAAACCGGATCAGGCTTCCGCATCAGAATTGCACAAGCACGGATTTGCTTTAGCGCGTAGATCTCCCCCGCTAAAACGTCGAGCCTACGTTAAAAAGAGGCATCCACTTATGCAAACACGGGGGACGGTATTTTCACACCGCGCCCCTCGAAAGCCCGGCCCTTACGCAGCGTGCCCCGGCCCCATCGAGGCACCGGGGCACGTCCGGCGATATACACGCTTCCTCGGGCAAACACGGTCTACTTGATCAACATCATCCGGCCGTTCTTGGCCATCGTGTCGGTCGCCGTCCGAATGATCAACCGGTACAGGTAGGTCCCCGACGCCAGCCGCGAGGCATCGACTTCGAGCGCGCGGTTGGCCCCGGCCTCCACGCGCTGCACGGGCACCGTCATCACCCGGCGGCCCAGCATGTCCACGACGTCGAGACGGACTTCAGCGGTCTCGGGCAGGTCAAACCGGATCGTCGTCGTCGGGTTGAACGGGTTGGGGTAGTTGCCGTGGAGCGCAAACTCCGTGGGCAGTTCTTCGGTCTCTTCTGTGGCCGTTACCACGTCGGGCACGAGGGCGTTGCCGTCGGCGTCAAAGGCAATGAGGGTAAAGGCTTCCTCATCAGAGATCGGGTTCAGACGCCCCGAAGCCAGGAGGGTGAACGTCTTACCCACCAGGGCCGACCAGTCGAAGCGATAGGCGTCGTAGAGCGTGTCGTTCGTAAAATCGGTAGCATCGATGTTTAAGATACCCGGTTCAAGAATCAAATAGCCTTTTATCTCCCCGAAGCGCAGGTTATTCGCCAGGAGAAACGTGGGAAGGTTGTTGGCCGTGGGATCGAGCACGCGGATGTCGATGCCGGAGCCGGGCGAATCCGGGACGCCGTTCGTGATCAGGTGCTCTGCATCCTGCGCATTGCTCGCCACGACACGGGCGTTGTCTTTGACCAGGAGGGTGAAATCTTCCCCGGCGATCCCCTGCGCAATGACGATGTAGGCTTCCGAAGGCGCGAGGTCGAGCGCCGTGCTGAACAGCGGCGCGCTGTTGTCCGGGGCGTTCCCGAGGGTCACGTCAACCTGGGCGGGACCGGAATCCAGGTCGAGAAAAGGGGTCGCCGTGCGGAACGCGAAGTCGTCCAGCAGGCGCGTTCCGTTGACGTAGACATCCACGGGATCGGCCTCCAGCGCATTGTGGATGAATTGAACGGGCGACTCGGCCACCACCGCAACGGTCACCGTTGCCTGATCTTCCCCGCCGATCCCGTCCGCAATGGTATAATCGAAGGTGTCGAGGCCGAAGAAATCCGCGTCGGGCGTGTAGCGAATCGCCTTGCCGCTGTTGATGATCTCGGCCGTGCCGTGAGCAGGCGCGGGCGACACGGCGGTGATGGTCAGCGGGTTGCCGTCGGCATCGGTATCGTTGGTCAGCACATCGAAGTCGGAGGGCGTCTCGAAGGGGGTTTCCACGGTATCATCCTCGGCCACCGGCGGGGTGTTCACCTGCACGAAGACCGACGCCGTATCCACACCGCCGAGCTGGTCGGCGGCCACGTAGTCGAACGTATCCGACCCGGCGAAGCCGGCCTGGGGCGTGTAGCTGATGACGTTGCCGTTGATCATCGCCGTGCCGTTAGCCGGTCCCATCGAGATGCCGCCGATGGTCAACGGGCCGCCTTCGGGATCGGAGTCGTTGGCCAGCACATCGACGTTGAGTTCCTTGCCGGGCTGCGTCGTCGTGGAGTCGTTGACGGCCACCGGCGGGGTGTTGACGGTGATATTGACCTGGACCGTATCCCGACCGTTTTTGCCGTCGAAGACGACGTATTCCAGGCTATCAGCGCCGGTGAAGTCGGCGTCGGGCGTATAGGCAATGACGGTCTGCGCGAGGATATCCGCCGTGCCGTTTTCGGGGGCCGTCTCGATGCTTTCGACGCGGAGGGCGTCGTCATCGGCATCGGTATCGTTGTCCAGCACGTCGAGGTTGGTCGTCTCGTTCGGAAGCACCTGAAAAGCGTCGTCTTCCCCCACGGGGACTCTATTGATGAAGATGAACACCCAGGCCGTGTCCGCCGTGCTTGCCGCACTCTTTGGGGCGTTGGAGGTAAAGACACTCTCGGCTATATACCTCAGCGAATCCTTCCCGATGAAGCCGGGACCGGGGGTGTACCGGACGAAGTCATCGCTGGCATCCACTGGCGTCCCGTTGCGCTCGACGGTGGCGGCTCCATTGCGAGGCTGGGTCGCCACGTCGATGAGAACAATGGCCTTCCCCACGTTCGTCTCCACATCGTTGGCCATCACATCGATATCGATGGGGGTATCGACGAAGGTGAACGCCGTATCCGGATTGAGGGTCAGAAGTAGCTGATTGGTCGAAGACGGGGCCTTTTGCTGGGCAAACGCCGCAGGCAACCCGATGATGAAACCGAGAAAAACGAGTGCGAGCAAGGAGAGTAGCCGCTTCATAAAGAATGCTCCTAAAGCTGATATAAAAGGTGAGCCAGGCCGTGTAACGGTGATACCTGCCGGTGGGTTCAAGATCTGGATGCCTGCAAGACTACGCCAATCACGGGAGATAGGCGAGCCCCGACCTGTAAGATAAAGGTGAAAAATGAACAGACAAGCCCTTCGTTTCTCCATAAACAACATGATGAGACGTAAGCACGCCTCCTTTACTCGCATACCGTGCTTCGAAGGAAGGAGAGTATGGCCGGTCCGGCGGTCTTGTCGTCGCGGCTCAGCGTGAGGACGATGCGCGCGTGGCCCTCTCCGGGCACGATCACCAGGGTACTGGCAACCCCCGCCTGGCGAAGCGCAGCGTCGAGGAGTTGGGATTGCCGCTGCAGTTCATCCTGTTCGCCCCTGGCATACAGGATGAGAAACGGCGGGGCCTGGCCGTCGAACAGCGGCAACGACGAGACCTGCCGCGGCCAGTCGTCGATGTGGCCGAATCGCTTTTCCATATACGCCAGCCCCTCGTCCGTCACATTCTCTGAGGCGGTCAGGTCGTAGGCGGCCCCGCTGACCGCCATCACCCCGCAGACGGCCTCCGGGGAAAGGTTGAACGCCTCAAGCGCCGTGGCATCGAACACGATGCGGCTGGACAGGTGTGCCCCGGAGGAATGCCCCATCAAAAACAGGGCCTCCGGGCGGCCGCCGTACTCGCCGATGTGAGCGTGCACCCAGGCCACCGCACGCGCCGCATCCTCCACCTGATCGAACAAGGTGGCCTCGGGCAGCAGGCGATAGTTGATCACTGCCGCGCCGATCCCGCGCCGGGCCAGGAAGCGCCCGATGTTCGCGTACACGTCCGCCCCCCCGAAGCTCAGGTTTTTGTCGCCGCTGTCCCAGCCGCCTCCATGAATGAACACGACGACGGGCCAGCCCTCGCCTACCGGAAGAAACAGGTCGAGGCGATGCTTATCGGGGTCGGCGTCAGAACCGTCCCAGTAAGCTATTTCTTCGACGATGCGCGACGCGGGAAGCGGTTCTTCCCGGTAGAGCACCTCCATCCCGAGGTGGTTGTAGACAAAGCAGCCGCTGAGCATCATCCCCCCCAGCCCCAACAGCACGAGCGGTTGCAGCAAGCGCGCAGAAGGATAACCCATCCCTTTTCAGCCCTCCGGTGTTGGCATGTCCGGTTCACCCGGTCGGCGGCCCGATCCTCCGATTCAGGGCCTGCCGAACCGTTGCCTCTGTACGGTCGAAAGCGCGACGGGATCCGGCGTTTTGTTGTCTGTGAGGATCGGCACGGAGTCCTATGTGCGTTTATTAGCTTGCATATACGGGATCGTAATGGTAGGATGTAGGCATCAACAGGTATCATTCAGGCCGCACAAGGCGATGAGCATGCTCCGGTTTACTCCTCAGACCTACTATCTGGTCGATGATCTGCGGCATTACCTCTGCGCCGAAGGAGCGTATCGCACCGTGTATGGGATGGACGACCACGACGTGCTGACGTTGGCCGCCCGCGAAATCCATTATCGGGGCTATCTACCTTCTCGTCCATCCCTTCCGGGCGGGGCCGATCTCGTGGGGGCACGCATGTATCCCTACACGGTTGCCAATGCCTATCCACAAGAACACGGCTTTTTTCGCGTGGTGCCGTGCAATGTGGGAGACTACGCTTTTTATCTACAAAACAAGGTGACTGAATAGGTCGAACGTGGAACAAGGCTACCCGATCATCGACCGAATCCGGCAGGGTGATGTTATCCGTTGATGCGACGCCCTTTTAAACAGGCGCATCGCCTACAAACGCCTCAAGTGCCTGCCTGCCGCGCGTGCTTTGTATCGTCTCAGATAGACCTCGGCCTCGATGGCTTCTTTCCACCGGAGCGCCCGGTCGATGCGTAGACACACGGTCTCTCCGACGGACAGCCGGATCCTCAACCCGTCGTGGTCCAACAGATCGACGCGAAGCACCTGCTCGATGGGTATACAGCGATGGTAGCGCCCGCACAGGTGCCATCCGGAGAGTTCCAGCCGATCTGCAAAGAGGCGGATCGTGGCGAAGAGCAACCACGGATCCCGGAAAGCAAAGCGGCCTTCACGCACCATGTTTTGAGAGGGAGAAGACATAGCGACCTCGCGAGGCTTGGCACCATAATCGGTCGGCCAATCCGGCAGGGGATCATCCCATGCTTTACAGGGACGCAACACCACCCCCTGCCGGAACGGCCGCCAGTTTATCCCTCGGGCGGCGAAACCGCCCCCTTGACGATCATGTGGCCTCTGTTGGCTCCGAAGTTGATCGTGCCCTCACCTCGCAGCCAGCCGCTCGCCCCCTCGAATCGACCCGTGCCTCCCGTTATCCTCGCGTGATATTCAATCGTGTCATCCGCCATCACGGTCACCGTCTCCGTACCCGTAACCGTATCGCCCTGCGACCCGGTAAAGGTAAACGCCGCGGTGGCGACGAAAAAGATGTCGGTGTTGTGAACCACACACCGTTCGTTAAAGCTCACGCCGGTCGTCTGGTTCAGATACAAGAAGCGCCCCTCGGAATAATTAATGCGTCGGGGAATAGTCATCGCTAATGGGTTGCCGAGGAGATCCACGCAGGAGGTCCGGGCAGCGCCTGATGTCCAGCTAAAATCCCACTCTCCCATGAACACCACCTGGTCGTCATCGGCAACCGGTTCGTCTACCTGAAAAGGGAAACCGCGCACCCCGACGCCCATCTGCACGACGCCGGCCCCGGGTCCGTTCGTGAGCGGCCCGAACAGTGCGGAGTTGGCGATGAAGAGGCTCTGCTGGTCGCTCCTCCCCCGGCCGAACGCGAGGCTCGTCGGCGCGTCGAAGGCGCTCATGTCTTGCAGCACCGCGGTGACGCCGCCGCTGCGCGTGTTCACCTTGACGAGGGGAGGGACGGGGTTAATGGGGGTGCCGGTCTCCTCGGCATTGCTTGCCGCCAACACACCATAGACGTTCTCATGGACGTCTACCGCGATGCCGTCAATGGAGAACAGGTCGAGGCCCTGCGCCACTACCTCGGCATCGCCCGCGCTTCCGTCCGGCGCGATGCGTATGCGGCTGATGCTGAACTGGGAGGTGTTGGCTACATACAGGGTGTTGGGCGGGAAGAAGGCAATGCCGTTCGCTCCGGGGATGGGAAACGGAGCCCCTTCGACCGGGACGGCGGCCAGCAGCCCGTTCTGCGACCAGCGCGTGAACGTCCCGCCTCGCCCGTAGCGCCAGACCGCACCGCCGAAACTGTCGGTCGCATACAGGGTGCCACGGGCATCGAAGGTCAGGGCATTGGGGAAAATGAGAGCCTCCGACCCCGCGAGACGCTCCACCACCGATCCCGTACTATTGATCCGGTATACACCGTGGGTAGCCGGGTCCTGCGTGACATGGGCGGCGTAGACGTTGCCGGAGGCATCCGTGACCAGGCCGAGCACGCCGATCGCCTCAGGTGCGGCGGTAGGGAGCGTGGCAAAGACCGAGACGACGCCATCAGGCGTGATTCGAAGAATCTCGGAGATCCGGCCGGTCTCATCGTTGCGACGATTGCCAACGTAGATGGTGCCGCGCTTATCCAGGGCAATGCCTTCGAGCGACTCACCCGCCGGCATCGACAGGATCGTCTCCATCTGACCCGGCAGCAAGTGTTTGGCAGATGCGAAGGATGAACCTTTAGTAAAAGGCATCTCAACGCTCGCTAGCGTCTCTTCATCCTCCAGGCCGACCAGGTTTCCATCCGTACACCCGATCATTCCGACCAGTAGCCCCACCACCAGCATAGCTTGAACAGTTTTCATAACAGGCTTCCTCCACCGATATTGCGGCGGTTATTGAATAAATCAGTGAAAACGCAAGAGCAACCTAGCGGGAGAGCCTGGCGGATATGCGTCGAATCCTGGTCAATATGCGACGTGCGTCCGGACCCCACGACCATGTTGGGCGCACACCACTGACGATGGAGGCTCAACGGCTCCACGTCTTCAGAATCATGGAATAGGGCTCAAAAAAGAGGGGTCTTCTTCCGGCTCTTCGACTCGTCCGGCGCATCGCGCTCTTTAGGCCGGGAGAATGGATTACGGGAAATGCGTCACATCTACGTCGATGTGCGACATGAACGAGAAGAGAGGCGCTAGAGTGAATACGTCAGGCGGGCGGTGACGAGGCGTCCGATCATGGGGAAGCGGATGTACTCGCGGTGCCGATGGTTGAGCACGTTCTGCGCCGTGACGTCGATACGAAGCCCCGGAACGTACCGTGCGGCGTCGTAGCCGAACCCCAGGTCCACCAGCGTATAAGCGTCTACCCGGCCCGGGGTGATGGTTCTCTGCACCCGGAAGCTCTTCACATAGCGAATGCTCGCGCTCCAATGGATCCCCCCCGGAGCCGTGTACGCCACCCCGCCTCGCGCCTTCTCCTGTGGGGCGTCCATCGAGACAAAATCTTGCTCGGTCGCATCCGCACCGAGTTCCTCTTTATCGAAGAAGGTGTCGCTCACCCACGCATAGTTGAAATAGCCCGTCCATCGGTCGCCCAGGAACGCGTCCACCGAGATTTCGGCCCCGAAAAAGTCGATTTCGCCAAAGTTGTGTTTGACTTGCAGCAGTTCGGGTTTGGTGCTGGGATCGAAATTCTCCTGCGGCTCTATCAGCCCCACGGGGCTTCCTCCCAGCGTGGCACCCGCCGCCTGGCCGTACAGTTGGGCCAGCGTGGCGACGTCGAGCCCGAAGGGAGCCAGTTCCGCATCCGTAAAGGCGGCGGCTACGGCCTCGGTCAGATCACGGCTCACCCCCGGCGTCAGCACAAAGGGGGTAAGGATTCGATCACCGAGGAAGTGCTTTTTCTTCGTATAATAGACACCCAGGTCTACCAGCAGACGTCCTCCTATCAACCCTTTGTACCCGACTTCGACCGTGTCGGTAATGGGTTGCTTTAGCCTTCCCTGGTCGTTGAGGTCAGACACCATCCGGGGTTCACCCTCGGGTGAGATAAAAGCCATGACGCCCTCCGAAAACCCCTCGATCTGCGACGTTCTGTCGAACAGCAGAGCCCGGAGTTCCGGCGAGGCATCGGCCAGGGGACCTCCGGGAGCGGTCAGCATGCCCGACGAGGCCGCATAGGCACGCGCCAGCGCGATGCCCACGCCCGGATCATGCCCGGAGAAACCGGGAATGCCGATGAAACTGGAGGTCTGGCGCGGATCGGAAAAGGTAAAGTGGGAGGAAGACCCCATGACTCGGATCGCAAACGCTCCTCTATCGCCCACGAAGAAGTCCCAGAAGTAGTCAAAAACGTTCGGCCTCCCGAACGCCCGGTTGTAGGTCAACCGGAGGTTGTGTGAAGGCGTCGGCTTGAAGACCAGGGCTGCACGCGGGGACAGTTGCACGTCCCTGGTGGCATCGATGTAATCCAACCGGGCGGAGGCGGTCAGGTCGAACTGGTCGGTGAGCCGGGTCAGGGAATGCACGTAGCCGCCCAAAAGGGCGTACTGGTCGTTCTCTTCGAAGCGTCCGGTGATGGTCCCCAGGGTACGCGGCGTGGTGAGTTTGTAGTCCACGCCAAAGACCAGGTTCTCACGCCCTTGCATGAGGTCGAGTGCGTACTGTGCCTGGAGGTCCACCTGCATCCCCTTATCGTAGAGCAGTTGCCCCGAGCCATAGAAAAAGACGTCCTCATCAACCAGGTTGGGGTACATGTACGCCTGGGCAAAAAAGCGCCCTGCTTGCAGACGCAGTTGCGCCAGGAGCGTGGGCACATTCATTTCGAGCGCTCCCACGGTTTGTCCTCCGACGGCGATGACTTTGGATTTCCCAAGGGAGAGGTTGGCCGTCAGCGTGGTCTTGTCGGTAAACCGATACTGCGCCTGGCCGTTGAGGTACCACGAATACGTCTCGTAATCCCGTTCTCCCAGCGGCCCGGCATCGCGCCCGTCCACCCCTGTCAACCGGGGTGCAATGTCCTCCAGGATCTCGGCATCATGCGGATCGTCAGGATCCAGTTTCCAGTCTTCGCCCCGGAAGTAGGACCCGACGATCTTGTAGCCCAACCGGCCCCGGACCACGCCCGCGTGCCGGAAGGCACCCTGAACCTGGTGTTGCTGGCCTCCTCCGACCGAAAGGCTGGTGCCGGGATACGTAAACGGATCTTTCGAGATAAAGTGGATCACCCCCTGGTCGACGCCCGATCCATAGAGCGCCGAGCCCGGCCCGCGCACGACCTCGATCCGGGCCAGGTCGAGTGCATGAATGGGCATGGCCGTAAACTGAGCAACGCCCACGGCCGCTGTGTTCATTTCGCGATAATCGACCAGGGTATAGATGCTGGTTACAAAGCTTCGCATAGAGCCGCGCACCGCGACCTGGTAGCGATTGAGCCCTACCTGTTGCATGTCCACACCGGTTACCGAGCGCAACGCAGCGGCCGGAGAAGACCCGACGTCGCGTGTCAATGCCTCGGCGTCAAGGATGGAGATAGCGGCGGGGACCTCCAATGCTTTCTCCACCCGGCGTGAGGCCGTCACCACGACTTCGTCTATGTTGATGGGAGCCAACGCCATCGATACACCCACGGTGCGCTGCTCGCCTTGCACCAGCGTGAGCGAGGTCCTGAAGGGGCGAAATCCGACAAACCTGACGACCAGTTCGTACGCGCCTGCTGCAAGGCCTCGGATCTCAAAGCGTCCTTCGCGATCCGTTGCATCCGCGGCGACCTCCTCGTCGGCGAGGGCCTGCATGAGGGTGACACTGGCACCCGCGAGGGGTTTGCTCCCGTCGGCGGTCGATACCGTCCCGCGCACCGAAGCGGTTTGCCCGAGCACCGGGTGGAGACCGGCAACAAACAGGCACAGGGATATACAGAGCGTCCGTGATAGAAGACGTTTCATGGGCTCACTTCATCTAAGAAGGGTTCCTGCATCGACCATGAGGTACCGTTGCCTTCGACTCATACCTTCCCGGGCGCAGGGGCGGTGTGCCTGTGCTCGGAGGGTGACTCCCCGTACATCATGCGAAAGGCTTTCGAAAAATGCGCGGCCGACCTGAACCCCACCGAATACGCGATCTCGGAAACCGTACCTGCCCGTGCCCTGAGTAGCTGCGAAGCCCGCTCCAGCCGCAACCGACGGATCAACTCCGCCGGTGCCTGCCCCGTCACCGCCTCCACCCGACGCTCCAACTGACGCCGACTCAAGCCCACCTCTTCGGCCAGCCAGTCTACCGAGAACGTGCTCTCACCCAGGTGCTCATTCGCCACCTCCAACACGCGATCCAGAAACACCTCCTCCTCCGGGGTGATCGTGATGTCGGCCGGACGCACCACCACCTCACGGCTGTACTTCGCCCGCATTTCGCGCCGCGAGGCAATCAGGTTCGCCACCCGCGCCTTGAGTTCGCCGACGCTGAAGGGCTTGGCCAGGTAGTCGTCGGCCCCGCTGCCGAGTCCTTCAAGGGTGTCCTGCTCGCCGGCCTTGGCCGTCAGCATCACCACCGGGATGGCGCGTAGCTCGTCGTGGGCCTTGAGGAGACGACACATCTCGTAGCCGTCCATCCGGGGCATCATCACGTCGGCCAGGATGAGGTCCGGCCGGGTCTCACGCGCCCGTTCAAGACCCGCCTCGCCGTCCTCGGCTTCGACGACGTGGTAGTCCGCATCGAGGTGGCTGCGGAGATAGGCCCGCACGTCGGCATTGTCTTCGACGACCAGGATCGTCGATTTTTTGCCGTCGGACGCTGCCGCAGGCTGCACCTCGATCACGGGCGGGAGCAACGCTTCCTCCAGCAGGGCCGCCTCCGGCTTTCCATCGCCGGAGGGCACCGTGTCGCCGGGCACGGGCAGCACCTTAGGCCGGGGCAGGCGCACCGTGAACACGCTGCCAAAGCCCACTTCGCTCTCCGCCCGGATCTCCCCGCCGTGTAGCTCAACCAGTTCCTTCGCCAGCGTCAACCCGATACCGGAGCCCTCGAACTTGCGCCGGATGGAGGTGTCTACCTGCTGAAACCGGTCGAAGATGCGTGCCAGGTCTTCCTTCGCGATGCCCGGCCCGTTGTCGCGCACCGACACCTCGCCCCAGGAGCCGTCGTCGCGCTCGCAGGCGTCCATCGTCACGAGTACCTTGCCGCCTTCGGGCGTGAATTTAAGCGCGTTGGAGAGGAGATTGGAGAAGACTTTTTCCAGGGCGTCGGCGTCGAAGTTGAGGAGCAGCGTCTCCGGCTCGGCCTCGAAGCGCAGGTCGAGGCGTCGGCGTTCGGCCAGGGGGACGAAGCTGCGCGTGAGGTCGCGGGTGAAGGCCACGAGGTCTCCGGGTTCGGCGCGCAGGTGCATCTTGCCGGATTCCAGGCGGGAGAGGTCGAGCAGTTGGTTGATCAGCCGCAGCAGCCGCCGGGCGCTTCGGTGCATGAGTTGGTGCTGCTTTTCGAGCCTGTGCGGGTCGTCTTTGTACGCACCGTCGAGGGCATCCTGGAGCGGACCCAGGATGAGGGTGAGCGGCGTGCGGAACTCATGGCTGATGTTGGCGAAAAAGCGGTTCTTGGCTTCATCGAGTTCGACCAGGCGACGGGCCTGTTCTTCGGTTTTTTTCTTTTCGGCAACGAGTTCTTTTGTGCGCTCGTCGACCAACGTGTTCAATGCGCGTTCGCGGGCTCGCAAACGCCGAATGCGGACCTGATACCCGCCGAGCGCAACAAAACTGAGCCCGAAAAAACCGATCACGTACACCCAGGGATTCTGCCACCAGCCGGGCGGCCCCTCCTTTGCCAGGACCAGAAGCGGTCCCCCTGCGGGAAGGGCGGCAACCAGGGCAAAGTCACTCTGGGCACCGGCCATCTCGCCCGGGACCGATGCAAAGCCTGATGTCAGTACGACGACGGCTGAGTCCGCCCACTGTCGAGCCGCGAGATCGGCCTCAAAAAGAGCAATCGTATTCCTGGTTACCGCATGCTCTACGAAGAGGGTGTCGTCGACGGCGGGCACCGATACATAGGATTCAAAGGAGCCATAGCCAAGCGAAATCGAAAGCGGGACGGACTCCCCTTCGACGCCCACATTGACCGCCGGCACGTCCGGCGCTCCGTGAAAAAAGACGATCTCGGTCGAATCCGACCGGGTGGCAGAGAGCCGTACGTCGCCGACCAGGTGAATATCCATGGGCTGCTGCCCCTCTCGCGCCCGTGGATCGCCCGCGACGACACCCACGTATGTTTCCCCAAATAGTAGTTTTATGTCTTTTGAAAAGAGTGGGGTACGGGTATCGACGGCATCAGCCGCCGTCACATCGACCGTAAGCGTCGGAGCAGAGAAGTCCGCGAGACCGGCGGGAAGCTCCATAAAATGCGTCGCGCGGCGAAAGCCGAGGTCATCTACGACAAGGAAGCCATTGATATACACATCCACTGCTGCCGCTTCCGCATAGGGCGCATTGTTAATCCATTGAAGGAGCGCCGTGTTGGGCCGGTTTCGCTCGGTCGTGCCATCCGCCAGAACCATGAATTCGACAAACGCTGCATCGCCCGGACCCGGAGGATGAAGAAAACCAGCGTCTACAATGACGAACGTCTGATAGCCTTTGTCGGTGAAATTTAAAATGGTTGAGGCGTATACCGCGCCTTCGTCATCTCCATAGTGCTTCCGGAGCACCTCGTCGGCCAGGTTGAACGGATAAGGCGGTTGTACGCTATCCCCCATCTCCGCCCGAAGATCCGCGTCGAACATCACGGACGGCGCCCCCACGTACCCTGTGAACTCACCGTAAGAGTTGGTTTCAAGATAAACAGAAGTCAATCGTCCGAAAAAGTGCTCGGGATCGGATCCTCGCCAGTATTGCCCGAACCTCGGCCCGTCCGGCATCACGGAAATGGCTTCGGGTGCCGGGAAAGGACCGAACGGGGAGGCCTCGACGGCTCCGGGCTGGACATACAACTGAAATGCGGGTTGACCGGTGCGGCGCCGTGGATCGCCGGCGGCCACGACGTAATATCCCTGCCCAGGCGCAAGCGTCAGCGTCTCGGAGAAAAACGGGGTGCCGTTATCCGGAGCATCGGCCCAGGTGAAGTCGAGCCGAAAACGTCGCCCCTCGGGCCAATCGATGAACGGTGTTGCTTCGGTGAAGGCGACGTCGTCCAGCCATAGCTCGCCGTTGCGATACACGTCGATGACGGCGGCCTCGGCATAGGGCGAGGCGTGGATGAACTGTACGCGGGCCGTCTGCGCTCCTGCCGGATGGGCCGGCAGCACGAGCAGGCACCACAACGAACCGATGATCAAGAGCATACCTTTCATCGTGCCACATGCAACAGTTACAAAGGGGGCGTCCGGCAACCTGCGCAGAGACCATCCTAAGTAAAAAACCTGCGATCCGCAAATGGCGATGTGATTTCGCCGCCGGACGCAGGGCTCGAGATTTGGACCGTCGTTTCGATGGATCGGGAAGATGCGCCGGGACGTTGCAGGGCGGGGTTTCGGGCGGTATCTTGGAGGCCCCTCCTGTT